>CAMCZQ010000013.1 GCA_945887835.1 Bordetella parapertussis
GGGTGATTAACGTTGTACCGCGACGTTGCAAGAATAACTCTGGTGAAAACGATAAAACCGTTTGCTCATCGTCTTCGATAAACGCGGCATGCGCGCTTGGATGTTGATTGGCGAGCTGACGATACAACGCTTGTGCAGATCCTTGCGTAGATACGTTCAGGGCAAAAGTGCTATTGATTTGATAGACCTCGCCCTGCGCGATCCATTCTTTGATTTTTTGAATTCTGTCAAAGTAATCGGTTTGCGACAGGCTTGCTGTCACTGAGGTAATGCAGGCCTTGGCTACGGCCGAGGCAGAGCCGCTGCTCACCCAAGGTTTTTCAACGGTGACTGAATCGAAGACCAAGGCGGTTAAACGGCTACGCGGCTTGAGGTGAGTTTGCGCAGCGCCAGTTGGTGTTGGCAGTTCAGCCTGTGCAGCGCGTGCGGTTGGTTGCAGTGCTGGCTCAAACCACTCGCCGAGCTCGTAGTCGAGCATGAGAGCGATCCAGTGGCCGGCGCCTTGTGCGGTTTGTATCGCCGCAAAGGCTGCAGGCAGCTCAGCCGCACTACGCGCAGTAATGCGTTGGCGCAAACCAGACAAAACCTTCGCTTCGCCCGCTAGCCGATCTTCAAAACAACACTGAGTCACGCCTGTCGCTCCGCGATGAAAAATATTGCGTGATGGTTCACTGCCCGCCACCGCACTCTTTACCATCACTGATGACGTTGTCTATAAGGCAAAACGCGGTCTTGTTCATCACGCTTCTCTCTGCCGTAAACGTGCGGTTCTGGTGTTAGACGTCGCAGGCAGTTGTGGCCGATTGATGTCAAGCACGATGCATAAACTCATGCAGCACTTCGCCCGTGTGCGATTTTGCACGTACCTTCATCACCTGCTCAGGCGTCCCTTCGATCACAAGCTTGCCGCCACCCGTGCCGCCTTCTGGGCCCAAGTCCAGCAACCAGTCAGCCTCAGCAATGATGTCAAGATTATGCTCGATCACTACCACGGTGTTACCGGCCTCAACGAGTCGATGTAAGACACGAATTAATTTCTCGACGTCAGCCATGGATAGGCCAACGGTTGGTTCATCCAGCACGTAAAGTGTGTGGGGCAGGCGCGAGGCACGGCCGGTTGTAATCACGCCTTCTGTCATCCTGGCCTTGGCAAGCTCGGTCACTAATTTGATCCGTTGCGCCTCGCCACCGGACAGCGTCGGGGAGGGTTGCCCGAGCGTGATGTAGCCCAAGCCTACGTCTTGCATCAATTGCAGCGGGTGCCGAATTTTCGGATGCGCAGCAAAGTAGCCAATCGCGTCATCGACCTCGAGCGATAGCACTGCGCCAGCATGCTTCTCGCGCATATGTACGCCTAAGGTGTCGGTATTGAAACGCGCACCACTGCACGCATCGCACGGCACCTTAATGTCTGGCAAAAAGCTCATCTCGAGGGTGCGCATGCCTTGTCCTTCGCACAGCGGGCAGCGGCCATCGCCGGTGTTGAACGAAAAGCGTCCTGCACCCCAGCCGCGAATTCGCGCCTCTTGGGTGTCGGCAAATTGCTTGCGCACGTCATCCCAAAAGCCGATATAGGTTGCGGGGCATGAGCGTGGCGTTTTACCAATCGGCGTTTGATCGACTTCAAGTACGCGATCGATAGCGTTCCAACCCTCAATGCTGTCACAGCCGTGCCATTGTGGGTCTGCGCGCAGCGAAACTGCAGCGCCCAGATTATCGAGTAATACTTCACGGGCTAACGTTGATTTGCCTGAACCCGATACACCTGTGACCACGCTCAGGCGTCCGATTGGGAAATGTGCCGTGAGGTGACGCAAGTTATGCAGTTTTGCACCCTTGACGGTAATCATCGGCGTATCTTTTGCGACCAGCCTGCGCGGCTGCAGAGGGTGTGCCAAGGGGTGTTTTAAGTAATGCCCAGTTGTAGACTCTGGCGCATCCATCAGGTCTTGCAAACTACCTTGCGCGACCACACGCCCGCCGCGAATGCCCGCGCCGGGGCCAATATCAATGATGTGTTCGGCGCGGCGAATGGTGTCATCGTCGTGCTCAACCACTACCAAAGTATTGCCATTTTTTTCAAGCCGCGACAAGGCGCCCAGCAAGATTCGATTGTCGCGTGGATGTAAGCCAATTGTGGGTTCGTCAAGCACGTAGCAAACGCCTTGCATGTTTGAACCCAGTTGCGCGGCTAAGCGGATGCGCTGTGCTTCGCCACCAGACAACGTGGGTGCGGCGCGATCGAGCGCGAGGTAGCCTAGCCCCACTTCTTGCATAAATTGCAGACGTCCACGAATCTCAGACAAGATGTCACGCGCAATCTCGGCATCGCGTCCGCGTAAGACCAACGCTGTAAAAAAGGTGTGAGCGTCTGAGACAGCCAAACCGGCAAGCTCGGCAATCGACTTATCGCGCCAGAGTACTGCGCGCGAAATCGGGTTTAAGCGCGCACCCTGACAACTGGTGCATGTCGTTGCCTCGCCTTCGAACCAGGCGTTCCAGGCGGTTTCTTCGCCTGTTTGTGCTTCGTCAAACCCTTGTAACTTTAAGCCTGTGCCAAAACAGCCGTGGCACCAGCCGTGCTTTGAGTTGTACGAAAACATGCGTGGATCAGGTTCTGGAAAGCTCGTGCCACAGCTTGGACATGCGCGCTTAACTGAGAAATGCGTTTGATCAAGTTTGGCCGACATATTCGCGTGCAGTCTGTCCAGCGATGAGACTACACTCATGACGCCTTGGCCATGTTCAAGTGCGCTGCGAACACACTCACGCAATTGTGCCTCGTTGTCGGTGCCGACAACGAGGTCAGCTACGGGTAACTCAATGGTGTGCTCTTTGAAGCGATCTAGACGCGGCCACTTTGCGGTACCAATAAATTCGTCATCGACCCGCAGATGGGTGTAACCCTTGCCGGCAGCCCATTTTGCCAGATCGGTATAGAAGCCTTTACGGGCTGTGACTAACGGGGCTAGCAAACCGATGCGCTGTCCCTTGTGGTCGCGCATGATCCGAGCGACGATCTGATCGGCACTTTGTGGTTCGACGCTGACCTGACATTGCGGGCACATTTGCGTGCCCAGTTTCATGTACAACAGACGCAAGAAATGGTGAATTTCAGTCATCGTGGCAACGGTCGATTTTCGACCGCCACGGCTGGTGCGTTGTTCGATTGCTACTGTCGGTGGGATACCAAAAATAGCGTCGACGTCTGGCTTGCCTGCAGGTTGCACAATCGCACGCGCATAGGCATTTAACGATTCAAGGTAACGGCGTTGCCCTTCGTTAAACAAGATATCGAACGCCAGTGTTGACTTGCCCGAACCCGACACGCCCGTAATGACAGTGAACTTATCGTGCGGGATACTGACGCTGATATTTTTAAGATTGTGCTCGCGTGCGTGCAAGATATCAATGGTGGCGGCCTGACGTTTTTCTTTTAAGAAGGTTTGCAGCGAACGGCCTGAGGAGTTGCCCGTTGCGCCAGCGGGCTCGCGCAACGCACGGGCTGCTTGTCGAGGATCGTCGGTTGCGAGAACGTCGAGCATCGACGCACCAATCGCGTCAGGCGTCATGGCGACCGCATAATCGCGTAGCGCTGCGCCGGTGTGCGAAGTAGGGTGTGCCATGACTTGTTCAGGGCTGCCTGAAACAATGAGCTCACCACCAGTATCGCCACCTTCTGGTCCTAAATCAATCACCCAGTCTGCTGCGCGAATCACATCAAGATTATGTTCAATGATTAATAGTGTGTGGCCGGCACCCAGTAATTTTCTAAAGGCACGCATCAAGCGCGCCACATCGTCAAAGTGCAAACCAGTCGTCGGCTCATCGAATAAAAATAAACTGCCTTTTTTGGCAAGTTTGGCTGTCGAAATACCGCTCCGCGCGGCTTCGGCTAAGTGGCCCGCGAGCTTTAAACGTTGCGCTTCGCCTCCTGAGAGCGTGGGCACAGGCTGGCCGAGCTTGACGTATTCAAGGCCCACATCTTCAAGTGGCGCTAGGCCTAACTGCACATCGCGCAGACCCTTAAAAAATTCAAGTGCTTCAGAGACCGTCATGTCGAGCACGGCATCGATCGACGCGCGTCGGCCCAGATGCTCGATTTCAACTTCACGTACTTCGGGTCTAAAGCGCTTGCCATCGCAATCTGGGCAACGAATATAAACGTCAGATAAAAACTGCATCTCGACGTGTTCAAAGCCCGTGCCACCACAGGTCGGGCAGCGCCCGTCGCCACTGTTAAAACTAAAGGTGCCCGCGGTGTAACCCCGCTCGCGAGCGACCGGCGCTTGAGAAAACAGTTTGCGAATCGGATCAAACGCGCCTACGTAGCTGGCTGGATTCGAGCGAGCCGTTTTGCCAATCTGGGCCTGATTGACCATGACGACCTCGGCCAACTGCTCGGCACCAAGAAGCCGGTCAAAGGCGCCGGGCGATTCGGTGGGTTTGCCCATGATCTTGAGCAAACCTGGATAGAGCACATCTTGGATCAAGGTCGACTTACCCGATCCCGAGACGCCTGTGACGCAGACCAAACGACCGAGCGGGATTTCGATTGAAACATTTTTGAGATTATTGGCAGTCACGCCTTCAAGTAGCAGGCGAGGGGTGTTGGGCGCAACGGGTAAAGGCCGGGGGGCCTCGACCTTCATGCGACCGCCCATGTATTTGCCGGTTAAGGTTGTGGCGTCACGCAGTTCAAGTGGGGTGCCATCAAAGACGATTTGGCCACCACGCTCACCGGGCCCCGGACCCACGTCAATGACACGGTCGGCAGCGATCATGACTTGTGGGTCGTGTTCGACCACCACCAAGGTATTACCCGCATCACGTAAGCGATGCATCACTTCAACGACTCGATGAATGTCGCGTGGGTGCAGGCCAATTGAGGGCTCATCCAGCACAAACAAAGTGTTGACTAAAGACGTGCCTAGCGCAGTGGTCAAGTTGATGCGCTGCACCTCGCCGCCCGAGAGCGTACGGCTTTGTCGATCAAGCGTCAGGTACCCTAGGCCAACGTCACACAAAAACTTTAGTCGTGCACGCACTTCGGTTAACACCAGATCCATCGCGGCATCCAGGCCACCGTCAAACTTGAGCGTATTCGCAAAGGCGCGTAATTGAACGATCGGGGTCAACATCAAATCTTGAATCGATTTGTGTTCGATTTTCCAGAGCAGCGCGTCGGGCTTCAGGCGCGCGCCATGGCAGGTGGGGCAGGGGGTATAGCTGCGATACTTTGAGAGCAACACCCGCACGTGCATTTTGTACGACTTGGTCTCAAGCCAGTTAAAGAATTTTTGTACGCCGTACCATTGGGTTTTCCAGGCACCGCTGCCACCTTTCCAGAGTGGGTCGCCATCCAGCACCCAGTCTTTATGCTCTTGGGGCAAATGGCGCCACGGGGTGTTGATTGAAACGTTGGCACGTTTGGCGTACTTCAACATCTCTTCGTGGCACTCTTTGTAGCTTGGTGTTTGCCAAGGCTTCACAGCACCTTGCTCGAGCGTTTTGTTCTCGTCCGGGATGACTAAGCCAAAATCGATCCCGATGACACGACCAAAACCGCGGCAGGCCTCACAGGCGCCAAGCGGCGAGTTAAACGAAAACGTGCTGGGTAAGGGGTCGCTATAACTGATGTTGCAGTCAGCGCAGTGCAACTTGTCGCTGAATTTCCAGACCTCTGTGTCAGCGCCCTCTTGATCAATCGCATGCACGGCGATCAAACCATTGCCCATTTTCAAGGCAATATCAAAGGCCTCCATTACGCGTGACGCCTCAGCCCCTTCAAAGCGAAACCGGTCTTGCACCACGCGAAGCGTGCGTAATTGAGGCGATAGCATCGCTGATTTTTTTGAAGTCTTTTTGGCGGGCTTGGCTGAGACGGCAGCAGCGACTGCGTTTGGCTGCGTCGGGCTCTCGTCCGCATGCACACGGGTGTAGCCTTGATGGTCCAAAAAGCCCCGCACCTCATCTTCGGTAAAGTTGGCTGGGACTTGCACGGGAAACGTCACGACCAAGCGTGGATTGCCGACCTGGGCAGCGCGTTGAGCCATGGCAGAAAAAATCGAGGCCGTGCTGTCGCGACAAACCGCTTGCCCACAGCCGCGACAAAATAAGTGCGCACCGCGCGCAAAAAGCAGCTTCAAATGATCATTGAGCTCGGTCATGGTGCCCACGGTGCTGCGTGAGCTGCGCACTGGGTTGGTCTGATCAATCGCGATCGCGGGCAAGATGCCTTCAATGCGATCGACCACCGGCTTATCCATGCGGTCTAAAAACTGTCGCGCGTAGGGCGAAAAGGTTTCGACGTAGCGCCGCTGCCCCTCGGCGTACAACGTATCAAACGCGAGTGAACTCTTGCCCGAGCCGCTCACGCCCGTAATCACGGTCAAGTCGCCAGTGTTCAGGGTCAAGTCAAGATTCTTGAGATTGTTCTGGCGCGCGCCAGTAATGCGGATCGTTGGGTTCATGGTGCGATTTTAAGGCGGGTGCCAGAGTTCTTGCTTTCCAAACTAGCAATACCCCTAAAGCGGGTCCAAACCCTGTTGTTAGCGGTTTTAGAGTACTATTACAGGTTCCCTACCGGAGAATTGCTATGGCTTCTGAAACAAAACGTACGCGCCGCAACACGCTCGAACGCCGTTGCTTAGGCAAGGCCTTCAAGCGCCTGTTCGTCAACGCCCCTAAAGGCGTGTTCAAAATGCTTGAAAAAGTCAAAAAAGCCTAAGTTTTATAGGGTCTTTTTTGGTGAGCTAAAGGCTCAGTCATGAAAATGACTGAGCTTTTATTTTGGTGTGGCCAAACAGTTGGGCCTCATGTTGTCCACTTAAGCCGTTTCGCCATAGCCTGGCGCTTTTGAATGCCATTTTCCCCAGCGTACTGAATCGATCGCGCATCGGTTGGGTTTGTTGGGTGACAAGGGTTATCCCTAGGTGCCTCGTGGGCATTTTGCACCCACGCCGCGAGTGATAATCGATCAATCAATAAAACAAACGGAGATATCAGCATGAGCAGCTCAACAAGATGGGTAAAGCGTCCAGAAGGCTCAACCTGGGGCGACTTCGGACCCGATGATCAGCGCGGCCGCATTAACTTGCTGACCCCTGAAAAAATCAAACAGGGCGTGGCCGAGGTCGAGCACGGTCTTGCCTTTTGTTTGAGCCTGCCGCTTGATCTGCCTGGCGGCAATTTACTGAACCCGCGCCGTTTTCCGCCCGTCATCCGTCCGACCCTACGCGACGGGCGCCCAAACATGAACTATCGTTTGTTTAGCGACAATGATCAGCACACAGATGTCATCAGCGATGATCTGGTCGTGATGCATCTGCAGTACTCAACCCAATGGGACAGTCTGGCGCACGTTGGTTCGCTGTTTGATGCGAATGGCGACGGCATCCCTGAAGCCGTCTACTACAACGGCTATCGCGCCGGGAAAGATATTCAAGGTCCGACCGATGGAAAAGATGCGGGCGTGCCCCTACCCGGTGATCAGCGCAGCACCTCGAACGCGATTGCTCTGGGCATACAAAATATGGCCGAGTCTTGCGTACAAGGCCGCGGCGTGATGATTGATTTTCATGCGCACTTTGGCAACAAGCGTGAAAACATTAGTTACGACACCTTGATGCGCATCATGGAGCAAGACCAAGTGGTCGTTGAGAAAGGCGATATGGTTTGCCTGCATACGGGCTTTGCGCAGATGTTGATGGACATGAACGGCAAGCCCGATCTCAAGCTTTTAAATAATAGTTGCGCAGCCTTAGATGGTCGCGATAAAAAGCTGTTGAACTGGATCACCGACAGTCAGTTGGTGGTGTTGATGGCCGATAACTATGCGGTTGAAGCGCATCCGGCAACGAGTCACATTGGCTGTTGCGCCACCTTGCCGATTCACGAGCATTGCTTGTTTAAGCTGGGCGTGCACTTGGGCGAAATGTTTTATTTGACACAGCTGGCGCAATGGTTGCGCAAGAATGGTCGCAACCGTTTCTTGCTGACCGCACCTCCGTTACGCTTACCTGGTGCGGTGGGCTCGCCTTCGACTGCGGTGGCGACTGTTTAATGAAAGACGTCATCCGAATCGGTTCAGGTGCGGCGTGGTGGGGCGACCGCGTTGAACCCGCTGCGCTCAATGCCGAGAAAGGTCAGCTAGATTATCTGTGCTTTGAAACGATGGCCGAGGCGACTGTCTCGGCCGCTCAAGTGCGCGCACGGCGTGACCCTTCCTTTCCAGGCTATGACACCTATCTAGATGATCGGATGAAGGCGGTGTTGCCCGCTTGCATCAAAAACGGCACCAAGATCATCACCAATCAAGGCTGGATCAATCCAGATGCCGCTGCCAAACGGATTGTGTATTGGCTGAATGAGTTTGGTTTTAAAGGCATCAAGGTCGCCTCGGTCAATGGCAGCTTAATTACCGAACACGTGCTGGATTTGACTGACGTGATTTTAGAAAATGGCCTACCCACTTCGACGTTGAAGTCGAATTTAATATCGGCTGAAGTCTATCAAGGCGCCGAGCCGATTGTCGAAGCCCTGAAAGCGGGTGCCCAAATCGTGATAACAGGCCGTGTTGCCGACCCCTCAATTTTTATGGCTCCGATGATGTATGAGTTTGGCTGGGATCCACTCGATCACGTCAAACTGGGTCAAGGTAATGGCATCGGTCACTTGCTTGAGTGCGGTGCGCAAGCGACGGGCGGGTATTTTTCAGATCCGGGGTTTAAAGATGTGCCAGAGCCCTGGAACTTTGGTTTTCCGATTGCTGAAGTGAGTCGCGATGGCACTGCGGTCATCACCAAAGTGGCCGGTACGGGCGGTGCGATTACGCTCGAAACGATTAAAGAACAGATGCTGTACGAAGTGCATGATCCCGCAAATTATCTGACCCCCGATGTGGTGGTTGATTTCACCACCGTGCACATTGAGCAGGTTGGAGCAGATCGTGTCCGTGTCAGCAAAATTGGTGGAAAGCCGCGCACACCAACCTTGAAAGTCTCGCTTGGGTGTACCGAGGGTTTCATTGGCGAGGATATGTTTTTTTACGCAGGCCCGGGTGCCTTGCGCCGCGCTGAATTAGCCAAAAAAATTCTTGAAGAGCGCTTCAAAATCGTCAAGTTGCAGGCCGAAGAGATCAGAATTGATTACTTGGGCTTGAACGCCATTCACGGCGCAGCAACACCCGCTGATGCCCCAGAGCCTTATGAAGTGGCTGTACGTGTTGCCGCTCGCACTAAAACGCGTGAAGAAGCGGCTAAAGTGGGTCGTGAGATCGATGGAATGGCTGTGTCGGGTATTGCCCACACGGGCAAACGGGTGCCTCATCAGGATCGCACCCGTGAAGTGATTGGCGTGTGGTCGTCACTGGTGGCACGCGAAAAGGTGTTCGCCTCTGTCAATTATTTTGTGAGCTGAGCCATGAAAGTCAAACTACAACATGTGGCGCACGCACGCTCTGGCGACAAAGGCGATACCTCAAATATTGCTGTCTATGCCTATGTGCCGGCGTTTTATCCCTTGCTCAAAGAGCAGCTGACTGCCGATAAGCTCAAAGCCTTTTACAAAGGGGCGATTAAAGGCCCAGTGACACGCTACGAAGTTGAGAATTTGCACGCGATGAATTTTGTTGCGCAAGGGGCCTTAGGGGGCGGCGTCTCGAGAAGCCTTTGCTTAGACAACTATGGCAAGGCGTTGTCGGCCGCGATTCTTGGTTTTGAAATTGAAGTGCCCGAGGCATTGCGCTCTTCATTACGCGGCCAACATTTGCTGGCGAACACCTGATTGTTTATCAATAGAACTTTGCGTCTGACCTTGTGATGAGAAAAAAACACACCATACTAATTGTCGGGGCGAGCGGCGTTGTGGGTGCAGCCGCCTTGAATCATTTTGCCTCGCTGCCCGACTGGAACGTGATCGCCTTATCGCGACGCTTTGTGAATTTGCCCTTTTTGGCACAACACGTCAGTGTTGATCTCACGGATCGCAAAGCCTGCGAGCAAGCAGCTACAGGCCTATCAGACGTCACGCATATTTTTTACGCGGCACTCTATGAGTTGCCCGAGCTTGTGGCGGGATGGCAAGATCCCAAACAGATGGCGGTGAACGAGGCGATGCTGCGCAATTTGCTTGATGCGCTCGCACCTGTCGCAAAAAAATTACGTCACATCACAATGATGCAAGGGACCAAAGCTTACGGCGGTCATGTCGAACCGGCGCGTGTACCAGCAAAAGAGCATTGGCCCCGCCATCCACATAAGAACTTTTACTGGTTGCAAGAAGATTTATTACGTGAACGGCAAACCAAAGCGGCTTGGACCTTCACAATTTTGCGGCCACAGATCGTGTTTGGTTATTCGGTATTTAGCCCGATGAATATCGTCGCGGCGATTGGTGCGTATGCAGCGTTGCAGCGTGAGCAAGGCTTGCCCTTAAGTTTTCCGGGGGGTGGGCGTTATATCAACGGTGCAAGTGACAGCCGTCTGATTGCACGCGTGGCTGAGTTTGCGGCGACAAACGAGATTGCAGCCAACGAAACCTATAACGTTGTGAATGGCGACGCACTGGTTTGGCATGATATCTGGGGTTCGATTGCGGCAAAGTTCAAAATGCCAGTGGGTGAGCCTGCGCCGCTCAGTCTCGCCGACAATATGCCTCAGCACGAGGCGCTTTGGGCGCAACTCGTCAATAAACATGACCTCGCGTCCTTTACGCTGAGTGAAATTATTTCTAGCTCTTGGGAGTTTACCGACCGGGCGTTTGCCCACGGAGTTGAACATCCGGCCAACTCAGTGCTGAGTACGATTAAATTGCGTAAACATGGCTTCGATGATTGCTATGACACTGAAGAGTCTTTGCATGACTGGTTAGAGCTGATGCAAAAGAATAGATTGTTACCCCGCTAATACAAACGTTTTTACTGGAGTGAAGATGAAAAGAATCAAAAACGCCGTCAAGTTTTTTGGATGCTCAGTGATTAGTGCGGCTGCGGCGTACCTCGCCTTACCTAGCGCATCAGCGCAAACGACGTTTGCGGACAGACCGATTCGCGTGGTCGTACCGTATCCTGCTGGCGGCACAACAGACTTGCTCGCGCGCGCAGTCAGCGGGCGCTTAGGTGAGTTGCTTGGGCGCACTGTTGTCATTGACAACAAACCGGGCGCAGGCGGCGTCATTGGCTCGCAGCAAGTGGCTAAGTCAACGCCTGACGGTCATACGCTGGTGTTTGCCAGTATTGCCTCGCACGGCATTATCCCTGCACTGCAAACTCCACCGCCCTATGATGCGGTGAAAGACTTTATGCCGATCACGTTAGTGGCTAGCACGCCCAACGTGTTGCTTGTGAATGTGAATCTGCCTGTCAAAAATGTGCAAGAGTTGATCGCCTTAGCAAAGGCCAAGCCCGGTACGGTTAATTTTGGCTCGACCAGCCACGGTGGTTCGCCTCACATGACGGGTGAGCTGCTTAAAACCATGGCGGGTATCGATATTGTCCACGTGCCCTACAAAGGCGGCTCGCCTATGTTGATCGATTTGATTGGTGGGCAGGTCGCGATGGGGTTTGATAATCTTCCGTCGTCAATGGCAAATATCCGTGCTGGTAAGGTGCGAGCCTTAGCGGTCACGACAACCACCCGTTGGCCCGGCGCACCCGACATCCCGACAATGAGTGAAGCTGGGGTGACAGGTTTTGACGTCTCGGCGTGGTTTGGCTTGTTGGCGCCTGCCGGCACACCACAGCCGTTAATTGATTTGCTCAGTAAGCACCTTATGGCGATCCTGCGTACCGATGCGATCAAGGCGCAGTTTTTAGAACTGGGTGCGTCGCCTGTGGGCGACACGCCGGCCGAATTCAAACGCTTCATTGAAATCGAGCGCGAAAAGTGGAGCAAGGTTGCTCAGACTAACAACATCAAACTTTAATGAATGATGAAACAAGCATTTATTAAGGGTGTCGGTAACACCGCCTTTGGCCGGCTTGAGGGCCGCAATACCCTTGATTTGATGGCTCAGGCGGCCAAGGATGCTTTGACCGCGGCCGGTTTGGTTCGCGCAGAAATCGATGGCGTACTCTGTGGCTATGCCACGACGATGCCGCATTTGATGTTGGCTAATTTGTTCTGTGAGCGTTTTTCTTTACGCCCCCAATACGCCCACGGCATGGCGGCAGGGGGGGCAACCGGTGCGGCAATGCTGATGCTTGCGCGCGAACTGGTGCAAAGCGGGCGTTGCCGTAACGTGTTGGTGGTGGCCGGTGAAAACCGCTTGAGTGGCCAGACACGAGATAGTTCGATTCAGACGCTCGCGCAAGTGGGTCACGCAGATTTTGAAGTGCCCAATGGGGCCTCGGTGCCCGCCTATTACGGGTTGATGGCTTCGCGCTATATGCATGAGGCTGGCGTCACCCGCGCAGACCTCGCTGAATTCGCGGTACTGATGCGTAACAACGCGCGTCGCCATCCAGACTCGCATCTCACACAAGAGATTTCTGTTGCCGATGTGTTGGCGTCAAAGCCGATTGCTGAGCCTTTGCATCTGTTGGATTGTTGTCCGCTCTCTGACGGTGCGATGGCCTTGGTGGTGTCGTCTGAACCGGGTTCAGGCGTTCGCGTCAAAATGCTTGGGGCAGGCCAGGCTCACTTTCATCAACACTTAACAGCGTTGCGGGATGTGATGGACACGGGCGCTGCTGCGGCTGCGAAGATTGCGTTTAAAGAAGCAGGCCTCACGATCAAGGACATCGATTATTTAGGCGTCTACGATTCCTTCACGATTACATTGTTGATGCTTCTCGAAGAAGTCGGTTTCGCGCCTCGGGGGCATGCGGCAGAACGTGTGAGACAAGGTGATTTTTCGCAACTCGGCACTGTGCCCTTAAATACGCATGGCGGTTTGTTATCGTTTGGACATTGTGGTGTGGCGGGTGGTATGGCGCACACCGTTGAGGCGTACCGGCAGTTCGTCGAGCAAGCGGGGCCGCGTCAGGTCAAGACACCCACGCATGCTTATATTCATGCAGACGGTGGCGTGATGTCGTCGCACGTGAGTTTGCTACTGTCGCGCGAGGGTTAACAGATGACGATCAACGCACACGCGAGCGTTTCACTGGCCCAACCTTATGTTGAGGGTTTGGCCGAACAGCTGCTGCGTTATCAGCACTGTGAGTCATGCGCTAGCGCGCAAACTTTTGCGCATGATGCTTGCCAGTTTTGTGGTGCAGAGACGCTGTCCTGGCGCACGTCAAGTGGCCACGGACGCGTTCTCGCTGTGACCGTCGTCGCACGTGCGCCCTCAGATTATTTTCGTTCGCTGGCGCCTTACACCTTGGTCGTTGTAACGCTTGACGAAGGTGCGCGAGTGATGGGACACGCTGCAGCGGGCATACAAATCGGCCAAGCAGTGATTGCGACATTTTTTAAACATCTGGATCAAACGCTGGTGCGTTTCGAGCCCCATCCCTAGTATCTCTCTCGCGGCATCACCCGGAATCTTTATCGGATCAATCCAAGTCGTGAAAAAGTGCAAGGCTTAAAAAGCTACGCATCACTCGCTCAGTTGCCCGAAGTGCCCGAGCTTGTGTTGATCGTGGTGGCGGGCGATAAGGCTGTTGAGGCGGTTGAGGATTGCGCGGCGCGCGGTGTCAAGTCAGTGGTGGTGATGGCCTCGGGCTTTGCGGAAATCGGCCCTGAAGGCCGTGCTACGCAGCAGCGCATGACTGATGCAGGGCGTGCGACGGGTATGCGCATCTATGGCCCCAATACGCATGGCCTGGCAAATTTCGGCACGGGTGCGATTGCAGGCTTCTCGACTATGTTCATTGAACGTCCGCCCCAAGATGGGCCCGTTGCGGTGTTGAGCCAAAGTGGCGGCATGAGTGCGATGGTGTACGGCTTGCTGCGCGAGCGTGGCATCGGTGTGCGTCACGTACACGCCACCGGCAATGAAGCTGACGTCACTGTGGCTGAAATGGCCTGGGCGATTGCACATGACCCTGAGATCAAACTCATGTTGCTGTCACAATTTTTGAATCACAACGCAAAAAACTAACAGAAATGAAGGTCAGTCACGAAGGGATTATTGTGGCTGCGATGAGCCTATGGATGTCAAAGCCTTTGCGCAGGTCGCGGTATCGGTCGGCCGTCTGAGTCTGATGATGCAGGCTGGGCCAAGTATCGCGTCGTTGGACCTAAATCCCGTCATGGTGGGAGCGGTCGGCGAGGGGGCTGTGGTGGTCGATGCCTTGCTCGAACGAGGGCCGACTGGATCAAAGTGATGTACGGCGCGCTAGAAGATCAGGGAAATCCCTGAAATATTCTTAGTCCGAAGCGTTACACTGATGGTTTCATTGACGCACTCGCCACAGTGCGGCAATATCCTAGACAATCAACACTCTATTTAAGGAAAACACCATGCGTCGCCCACTGCTTGTCGCTGCGATTGCCGCCGCGATGCTCTTGCCGAGTTTAGGCACAGCTAAAACCTTTAAATGGACCAGTCAGGGCGATATCCTGACACTTGATCCGCATTCGCAGAACGAAGGCTTGAACATCGCAGCGAACTTGTGGGTGTATGACCCACTGTTGAATTACAACGAAAAGTTTGAGGTGGTCCCAGGGTTGGCAACATCTTGGGAACAAATCAATCCCTCTTTGTGGCGCTTTAAATTACGTGCGGGAGTAAAGTTTCATGATGGTTCTGCGTTCACCGCAGACGACGTCGTATTCTCGCTTAAGCGTGCCATGGCACCCTCGTCGCAATTCAAGTCATATGTTGCTGGCGTCAGTGATGTCAAGGCGATCGATCCCTTAACCGTTGAGATCTCAACCGCCGGACCAAACCCCGTGTTGTTGCGCCAGTTGCCTACGCTAGGCATGATGAGCAAAGCGTGGTCAGAAAAAAACAACGCGACCTTGCCTCAGGATTTCAATAAGAAGGAAGAAAGCTTCGCGGCGCGTAACGCGATGGGTACAGGCCCTTACATGTTGAAAACGCGAGAGGTCGACATCAAAACGGTCTATGTTGAAAATCCGAACTGGTGGGGTAAGCCGACCAAGCAGGGTAACGTGACTGAAATTGTTTACACACCGATTAAGCAAAACGCCACGCGCACGGCGGCCCTGTTATCTGGTGAAGTGGATTTTGTATTGGACCCTGCAGCGCAAGATATCGAGCGCCTGCGTTCTCAAGTGAAAGTGTTGGATGGTAACGAAAATCGTACGATTTATATTGCGATGGATGTGAAAAGCCCTGAGTTGAAGTACAGCAACATCAAGGGAAAAAATCCACTGACTGACGTTCGGGTGCGCGAGGCACTTTATCGTGCGATTGATATTGAAACAATCAAAAAGGCCGTCATGCGTGGCATGTCGTTGCCCACTGGCGCGATGATTTCACCCCAAGTCAACGGGTACTCAGAGGCGCTCGGCCAACGCGTGCCTTATGACTTGGTCAAGGCTCGCGCCTTATTAAAAGAGGCTGGTTACGACAACAATCTTGAGTTTACGATTGATTGTCCAAATAACCGTTACATCAATGACGAGGCTATTTGCCAAGCTGTTGTTGCCATGTGGGCGAAAATTGGCGTTAAAACCAAGCTCAACGCCATGCCGCGGGCAACGTTCTTTCCAAAGGTTGCTAACGGCGACACCAGTATCTATTTGTTTGGTTGGGGCGTCCCCACTTTTGATGCGTACTACACACTCGAGTCCCTGATTCGCAGCAAGGGTACGGGCGCTGCAGGTGCCTTTAACTATGGTGGTTATTCAAATCCCAAAGTTGATGAGCTGATCGATGCGGTCAAAACAGAGATCAACGATGCCAAACGCACCGCGATGATTCAAGAAGCCTTCACGATCCATGCAAAAGAATTCGGGACGATCCCCTTGCATGATCAGGTGATCCCTTGGGCGATGAAGAAAAACATCGACATCAAGCATCAACCGAATAATCGTCCGGTTGTAGAAAGAATCACCATCAATTAATCCCCCTAACGGTCCTGGCCGAGCGAGCGCTCGGTCAAGACTGGTCTACGTCGAGAGCCCATGTTTGCTTTTATTTTGCGCCGCTTGATACAAGCCGCGGGCGTCTTGCTTGCGGTTGCGCTTCTTGCTTTCGTGCTCTTTCAGTACGTGGGCGATCCGGTCATGATTATGTTGGGGCAAGAGGGGACACCTGCAGAGCGTGATCTGCTTCGAAAAGATTTAGGCCTGAATGATCCAGTGATCGTGCAGTTCTATCATTTTTTGACTAACGCGATTCAGGGCGATTTTGGGCTGTCGTTGCGACAAGGTCAAAAGGTCTCGACCTTGCTGCGGGAACGCTTGCCCGCTACGCTAGAACTCTCGATTGCAGCCGCTTTGATTGCGTTGCTGGTGGGCTTGCCCTTGGGCGTGTATACCGCGTTAAAGCGCCATGGCAAGTTGTCGCAAGCGCTGTTGGCTTTTTCCTTGTTGGGCGTATCTTTGCCAACATTTTTAATCGGGATCTTGTTGATCTTGATTTTTTCGGTGTCGTTGGGTTGGTTGCCTAGCTACGGTCGTGGTGACACGATCAAGCTTGGCTGGTGGACAACGGGGTTGCTGACCAAAAGCGGTTGGACGCATCTTGTGTTGCCGGCCGTGACTTTATCGTTGTTTCAAGTCGCCCTGGTTTTGCGTTTGGTTCGCTCTGAAATGCTCGAGGTCTTGCGCACGGATTACATTAAGTTCGCCCGCGCACGTGGCTTAACCAGACGGGCCATTCATTTTGGGCATGCCCTGAAAAACACGCTTGTGCCGGTGATCACGATCATGGGGCTGCAGTTAGGTGGCATCATCGCTTTCGCGATTGTCACTGAAACCGTCTTTCAGTGGCCTGGCATGGGGTTACTGTTTATTCAAGCCGTGCAGTTTGCTGATATCCCTGTGATGGCGGCTTACCTGTGTTTGATTTCTCTCATTTTTGTGTTGATTAACCTGACCGTTGATTTGTTGTATTTTGCAGTCGACCCGCGCTTAAGAGCCGGCTTAGGCAAACACTCGGGTGGGCACTAATGAGAAGCGCTCTCTCGAAATTTTGGGAAGGTGATCTGGCGTGGTCGTGGCGACATACGCCGGTGGCAATTGTCGCCACAGTACTGTTAGCGATTTTGCTAATTGCTTCGTTCGGCGCAGATGTGTTGGCACCACACAACCCCTTTGACCTTGCGACAATCAATTTGATTGATGCCTTAAAGCCGCCGGTGTGGCACCCGGATGGCACACAAGAGTACCTGCTTGGGACAGATAGCCAAGGTCGTGATCTGCTCTCTGCGTTGATGTATGGCATGCGCGTGTCTTTGCTGATTGGTTTGGCGGCTGTGATCGGCGCGATGTTTTTAGGCATCGTGCTGGGTTTGATCTCAGGCTATGCGGGTGGTCGAATTGATGCCTTGATTATGCGGATTGCTGATGTCCAGTTATCGTTTCCGGCAATTTTGATTGCGTTACTGATTGACGGCGTAGCGCGTGTCGTGGTGCCGGGCGACATGCATGAGGTAATTGCGTTTCCAGTGTTGGTCGGTGCGATTGCACTAGCTGGTTGGCCTCAATATGCACGCACGGTGCGCGGTTCAACACTGGTTGAAAAAAATCGGGAATACGTGCAAGCGGCCCGTGTAATCGGCATCTCATCACCGGTCATTATGTTCAGACACGTGTTGCCCAACGTGCTGGGGCCCGTATTGGTATTGGCAACCGTGCACTTGGCCACTGCGATCATCACCGAGGCGACTTTATCCTTTTTAGGCGTGGGTGTGCCTCCGACGTCGCCCTCTTTGGGTACCTTGATTCGCGTTGGTAACGATTTTTTGTTTTCAGGTGAATGGTGGATTACGATTTTTCCAGGAGCGGCGCTGGTGCTATTGGTGCTGTCGGTCAACTTGTTGGGTGATTGGCTGCGTGATGCCTTGAACCCGCGTTTAAGTTGAGCCGCCTGATGTCAAATATTCTTGAAGTCAAAAACCTAAGCGTTGAATTCACGACGCGTCACGGCACACTTAAGGCCTTAAACGAGGTGTCTTTCAGCATCGCAGCGGGTGAGGTTGTGGGCGTTGTCGGCGAATCGGGCGCGGGTAAGTCTTTGACAGGCGCTGCGATTATTGGCCTGCTTGAGCCGCCGGGGCGTATCTCTGGTGGCGAGATTTTGTTGGCCGGGCGTCGCATCGATCAATTGCCAGACGATCAAATGCGCAAAATTCGTGGGCGCGAGATCGGTGCCATTTTTCAAGATCCGCTGACGTCGTTGAATCCGTTGTACACCGTTGGGCATCAGATCACCGAAACCATCGTGACGCACTTGCCTCTGACTTGGTCGCAAGGGCGCAACCGTGCGATTGAATTACTTGAGGCCACGGGGATCCCAGCGGCGCGCGAGCGCATCGATCATTATCCTCATCAATTCTCAGGTGGTATGCGTCAGCGCGTGGTGATTGCCCTGGCGCTGGCGGCCGAGCCCAAGCTGATCGTGGCCGACGAACCGACCACCGCGCTTGATGTTTCGATTCAAGCGCAGATTATTGAGTTGCTTAAAAAGCTCTGTCGCGAACAAGGTGCTGCGGTCATGTTGATCACACACGACATGGGTGTGATTGCCGAGACGGCTGACCGTGTGGTGGTGATGTACGCAGGTCGTATTGCCGAGGTTGGTAAAGTGCGTGACGTCATCCACGCGCCACGGCACCCGTATACGGTAGGGTTAATGGGTTCAATTCCCTCTATTCACCAACACGTTGAGCGCTTGGTTCAGATTGATGGCACCATGCCGCGCCTGAACGCGATCCCGCAAGGGTGTGCGTTTAACCCAAGGTGTGTGAAAGTGATGGAGCGTTGCAAACTTGAGCGTCCAGAGCTTCAAACGCGCGGAAGTTCGCAAGCGGCTTGCTGGTTGCATTTAGAGGTTGAAAACAATGCAAGCTGATCAGATTGTTGAGGCACAGCCTTCTGTGGCCAAACAGGTTTCATCTCAACCACTTATCGAAGTCAAAAACGCTGCCCGTTGGTTTGATGTGTCATCTCCTTGGCTTGAGCGTGTCTTAGCGCGTAAGCCGCGTAGCGTATTGCGTGCAGTTGATGGCGTGTCGTTTTCGATTCGTAAAGGCGAGACGCTAGCCCTAGTTGGTGAGTCAGGTTGTGGCAAATCAACGATTGCACGCTTGTTGGTAGGCTTGTATCCACTCACTCACGGATCGATTACGTTTGATGGTCAGCCCCTGTCGAACATGCAAGGGCGCAAAGGCTTGGCATTACGCAAGCGTTTGCAAATGATCTTTCAGGATCCGTATGCAAGCTTGAACCCACGCTGGCGAGTTGGACGCATCATCGCCGAACCCATGCTCGCGCATACGCAACTGAGTGCAGCTGAACGCGATGAACGGGTCAGCGCGCTACTCACCCAAGTGGGTCTTCATCCTAGCGACCAAAGTCGTTACCCGCACCAGTTCTCGGGCGGGCAACGGCAGCGGATTTCGATCGCGCGTGCGCTTGCCGTCAACCCAGAATTTTTAGTGTGTGATGAGCCGACCTCGGCACTTGACGTGTCAGTGCAGGCGCAGGTCTTGAACATCATGAAAGATCTGCAGCGCAGGCTTGGCCTGACCTATTTGTTTATCTCGCACAATCTCGCGGTCGTGCATCATGTGGCCGATCGCGTGGGGGTGATGTACCTGGGGCGCATCGTCGAAATCGCAGATCGCGACGCCTTGTTTACAACTCCCCAGCACCCCTACACCCGCCTGTTGCTCGCAGCGATCCCTGATCTGACTGGCCAGGGCAAGTCACGCACGCCCGTTGCAGGCGAGGTCCCCAACCCCCTGAACCCACCCTCAGGCTGCACCTTTCACCCCCGCTGCCCGCACGCGCGCGAGCAGTGCAAAGCTGAAGCTCCCGTCATGCAAAACTTCAAAGGCATCCAAGTGGCTTGCCACGGGGTGGTGCAGGGTTGGGAGATGGGCTAAGGTCTTGCGGGCAGCCTAGTGTAAAGGCCCCTTAGGCGGGTTCAAGTCGCCGCCGTCATCTTCAAACCCCACATCATCTAACTCATCATCACCCAAGTCTTCAAGCAGCTCAAGGTCAGGGTCTGGTAGCTCTTCATCAGATAATTCAAACGGTAGTAATTCAGCCAGTTCATTCGAAAAATCAAACTCGTCGCCGTTGTGATCCAGGCGCACGAAACGTGCCTCTGGATCCTCAGTGATTTGTATAGACCAGAGGTACTGGCAATCGTAGACCTCAGTATCCAGATCTAGCCCGCCTCGCCCGCCCACAAACCGCGCACCGGGGCCGCCCATCTGTACGTGCATGGCCGTTTCGTCAGGCTTTTCGTCAATACCTAGCGGGATCGCAAAAATCACCCATTCGGCGTCGTCATCGAGCCCCACTTCGGCGAGCACCGACTTGCCCATATAGGCGCTTAAGCCATCTGCGGTCTTGCCTAGCATTAAGAGTTCTTGTTCGGTAAAGCGCAGGGTTAAATCAGGTGTGGTCATCGTGGGCTGGCCCCAAGAAGGGCAAAAATTGAAAAATAAAGTATTCGGTAGAGCGGAGCCACCATCATAGCCGCAAGCCTGCCCCCCAAGCCCCGCCCCAAGCTCTACAATAGACACCATCGATTATTTTCAATAGAGCGACAGACCAAATGGCCCAGTACGTTTACACCATGCACCGCGTCGGTAAGACCGTGCCCCCCAAGCGTCAGATTTTGCGCGATATTTCGTTATCGTTTTTTCCGGGTGCCAAGATTGGCGTGCTGGGCACAAACGGGTCGGGTAAATCGACCCTGCTGAGGATTATGGCCGGTGTCGATAAAGAGATCGAGGGCGAAGCCGTACCGATGCCTGGGCTGAATATTGGTTATCTTGAACAAGAACCCAAGCTCAATCCAGACCACACCGTGCGCGACGCGGTCGAAGAGGGCTTGGGTGCGGTGGTTGCCGCGCGCAAACGCCTCGATGCCGTGTATGCAGCCTACGCCGAGCCCGATGCTGATTTTGATGCGTTGGCAGCTGAGCAGGCTGAACTCGAGGCGGTGATCGCAGCGGCAGCTTCGAGCGGTTCAGACGATATCGAAACCCAGATGGAAATCGCGGCCGACGCCTTGCGTCTGCCACCTTGGGATGCCAACGTAGGCAAGCTGTCGGGCGGTGAAAAACGCCGGGTCGCCTTGTGCCGCTTGTTGCTGTCTAAGCCCGACATGTTGTTGCTTGACGAGCCCACCAACCACTTAGACGCTGAAAGTGTTGAGTGGCTTGAGCAATTTTTAGCGAAATTTCCCGGCACCGTGGTGGGCGTGACCCACGATCGTTATTTTTTGGATAACGCCGCTGAATGGATTCTTGAGCTTGACCGTGGCCATGGCATCCCCTGGAAAGGCAACTACAGTTCGTGGCTCGAGCAAAAAGGCGCACGCTTAAAAACTGAAGAATCGACTGAATCGGCACGCCAAAAGACCATCAAAAAAGAACTTGAATGGGTCCGTCAAAACGCCAAGGGCCGTCAGGCAAAATCCAAGGCACGTATGGCGCGCTTTGAAGAGTTGTCATCGCACGAATATCAAAAGCGTAACGAGACACAAGAAATCTTCATCCCCGTAGCAGAGCGCTTAGGTAACGAGGCGATTGAATTCGTCAACGTCAGCAAAGCCTTTGGCGATCGCTTGTTGATTGATAACTTAAGCTTTCGCGTGCCGCCGGGCGCGATTGTTGGCATCATTGGCCCGAACGGTGCCGGTAAATCAACCTTGTTTCGCATGATTGCGGGCCAAGAAAAACCCGATAGCGGTCAGGTCAATATTGGCTCGACCGTCAAAATCGCGTTTGTGGATCAATCGCGCGATTCGTTACCCAACGATAAAACCGTGTTTGATTCGGTAGCCGATGGCGCCGATATTTTGACAGTGGGTCGCTTTGAAATGCCCGCACGTGCTTACCTAGGGCGTTTTAACTTCAAAGGTGCCGATCAAGGCAAGATGGTGGGGCAATTATCAGGCGGTGAGCGTGGCCGCTTGCACTTGGCTAAGACCTTGATCACCGGCGGCAACGTGTTGCTGCTTGACGAACCCTCAAACGATCTTGACGTTGAAACACTGCGCGCCGTTGAAGACGCCTTACTTGAGTTTGCCGGCTCAGTCATGGTGATCAGCCACGATCGCTGGTTTTTAGATCGTATCGCCACACATATCTTGGCCTTCGAGGGCGATTCGCAGGCGGTATTTTTTGATGGTAACTATCAAGAGTATGAGGCTGATAAGCGCCGGCGTTTAGGTGAAGCGGGTGCGGCGCCTAAACGGATTCGGTATAAGGCGTTGCGTTGATAGGACTCGACATGGAAGCGATCAATTTAAGTATCACCGGTATGACCTGCAGCAACTGCGTGAAGCATGTTGAAAAAGCGCTTAAAGGCGTTGCGGGTGTGACAGGGGTTGAAGTCGATTTAGCCGCCGGCGCAGCGCACGTGGTAGGTGACTTCTCAAAGGGCACAGCGGCACTGATTGACGTGTTGAACGAAGAGGGCTACCCCGCGCAGGTCAAAAAATGAACATGTTCCACTAGATGCAATTGTTGAGCGACAACGAACACACCGTCACTAAAGGCCTTACATCGAGTGAATCTTTGGTTTAGCCGGCGACTGAAGATTTAGTTTTTTGCGATCGGGCTCAATTTCGCTAAGCGGATCCACACACTGCATCGTGGCCAAGCAGCGTTCGGTCAGCAATTGATATTGACCGGTGCCCATTGATTTCCAGGCGATCTCTTGGTCTTTCAGCTCGCGCACCACCTTTGCCGGTGCACCCAACACCATGCTGCGCGGCGGGATGATCATGCCGGCTTTGACAAAGGCCGAGGCCCCAACGATGCTGCAGGTACCCACTACCGCCTCATCCATCACCACAGCATTCATCCCGACCAACGCGTTACGTTCAACCCGGCAGCCATGCAAGATGGCACCATGGCCCACGTGGCCATCCGCCTCAACCACGGTTTCGCGATCTGGAAACCCATGCACCACGCAGCTATCCTGAATATTGGCCCCTTCTTCGATCACAATCCGCCCAAAGTCTCCACGTAAGCTTGCCAAAGGCCCGATATAACAACGTGCGCCAATGATGACGTCACCGATCAACACCGCGGTGGGGTGTACGTACGCGGTTGGGTGAACGACAGGGGTGACTCCGTCGATGGCATAGACCTTTAGCATATTGGCTTATCCTGTGTGTCATGAGCTTAATAGCCTTGTTATCATACTTCTCATTAAACCTAAACAGAGACATCATGAGCCGAGCCCCAGCCCAAACCCGTGACGCGTTCGCACACTTTCACAAAATCGAAACCCGTTGGAAAGACAACGACGTCTTTGCTCACGTCAATAACGTTGTGTACTACTCGTACTTTGATACGGCGGTCACCGCTTTTTTGATTAAACAGGGCGTGCTCGAATTGCAAAAGTCAAAGCTCGTGGGCTTAGTGGCTGAAACGCATTGCCGCTTTATCAGTTCGATGGCGTTTCCGGATACCGTGTATGTTGGCATACGCTTGGGCAAACTTGGTAATAGCAGCATTCGCTACGAAATCGGTATTTTCAGAAATGACGACATGCAGGCTTCGGCGCAAGGGTATTTTGTGCATGTGTATGTTGATTTAGCCACCAATAAAGCCGTACCTGTGCCAGAGTCACTGCTTAAGGCTGCAGACCTATTGCGCGTACCAGGCTTAGGTGTCGTCGAACATTAACGTCAGTCTCGTATTCATTCTTTATAACGCCAGCTAAAAGCGAAGGACACACCGCTTATGAAAATGCATATTCTCTCTGGCGGTCGTCTACGCTTGCGTAAAAGTATTTATATGCCGGATGCTGAGCGAGCAGAGCTTATCGACCTACCGGTGAATTGCTATCTGTTGCGCCATCCAGAAGGCAATGTCTTGTTTGATACGGGCTGTCATCCTTCAACCACCAAAGATGCCGCAGGTCGTTGGGGTTCGATTGCAAAGGCGATTGTGCCGATTTCAAAGCCAGAAGAAAATCTCATCGATCAATTAGCGCTGGTTGGTTTACAACCAAACGATATCGACGTAGTGGTGAATTCACATTTTCATTCTGATCATTGTGGCTGTAACGAGTTTTTTAAAAAGGCAACGGTGATTTGCCACGCTAAAGAACTTGAGGCAGCTAGCGAACTTGGCGCTGAAAAAATGGGCTACCTGGCGGTGGATTGGAAACACTCATTACCCACCGAAACGATCACCGAGCAGCGTGACTTGTTTAATGATGGCCGCATCGTGTTGCTGCCTATGCCAGGTCATACCCCGGGCATGACAACCGCACTAGTGGGTTTAGATCGCTCTGGCTCATTTTTACTAGCTTCAGATGCGGTGGCGTTGCGCGCAAATCTGGATTTGGATATCAACCCCCGCAACACCTGGAGCCCTGAGCATTCAAGTCAATCGATGAGTGAAATTCGAAAAATCGAAAATGCTGGCGTCACGGTCTTGTTTGGGCACGATGGCGAGCAGTGGAAGGGCTTGCTGAAAGGGGTTGAGTTTTACGACTAAAAGCCAAATGTTTGCTGCAAGGGGGCTCGGTGTTCATGAACACGGGTAATGGCGTACTCCATTCTTAGCCCGTGATCTGTAACGGATTGAATTTTTCTGAGATCAACGCAGAGCACATCTCCTTTTCCAAAGCGTTCGACTCCAGCGTTTATTTTTTCAATAAAACTAGAGTCTGAGATTTCGCTAAAAAATGAACTACCGCCATCACTGAAACGCCATTTATGATCATCTTTGAAAACGGCGGATTCAATCTGCAGCAAAACGCGTTCGGCTAGGGTGTCAGAGACAATATCTGCCTCTGATTCTGACAACTCAAACCAGCACGCATCAGTTTTGCGAATCACTTCAGAAGTGCTTCCATCTTTGCCGGCCGAAAAAATATCTATGCCATCGCGCTCTAGCGGTTTGACAACGCTCGCTAACGCTTTTCTAACGACTCGGCTCTGATAGAGCTTGCTAGTGACCAAGTTAATCTCAAATGTTTCGACGCTGGACGCTTCAGTGATCTCAAAAATGACGCGATCGCCCGTTGTGCGGATAAGGGAGGGTTTGCGCCCTCGTAACCACTTGGTGAGCCCGATCAGGCCGCAACCAGCGCCGCCGATGAGCCCAAGGGCTTCAAGTATGGTTTTGAGATTTGAAAACGCAGCTGCCTCAGGGCCTGACAGCATTGAAACAATCTGATTCGTAATGCTTTGCACTGCAATTAAGTCAACACCGAATGAGCCGCCCTTAAAGTTGCCTTGAATATTGACTTTTACACTTTCAGAATTTGGGAATACGACCTTGTTGGCCTCTTCGAGCATATTAGATAGAGCGATCAGAGCAGGCGCTAGCTCTCTAACATCCATTTGATGGCTTTGTAGGGCGGGGCCATCATATTTAATCGAGAAGTGAATTGAATTTGCCATATGACTCAGGACATGACTGTCGCTGAGCCATGCATAAAAAATTAATGGATTTGAGACTGAGACAGTACCGACGGCGCGGTGGTTAAATAGGCCTCAGTGATCTATCCCGAGCGAGACGTAATTATATTTTTAATTAGATGTCGAATCGCTGACTCCGCCTAAGATTTACATCTTTTACATTTGTGCGCAGCGCTGAGGTCTGATAATCGCTCAGAGCCTACGACAAATAACTATTCACCAACTCGCGACTGTTTAAAAGCTCTTTGGCCGGGCCTTGCATGGCGCAGGCGCCGTTACGAAGCACCAAGGCTCGATCAGCGTATTCAAGCGCTAGCATGGCGACTTGCTCGACCAACAAAATCGCCAAGCCTTGATCGGCTAAGCCTCGTAAGGTCGTCATAATCAACTGCACAATCTGCGGGGCTAAACCTAGCGAAGGTTCGTCTAGCATCAACACCTTGGGCTGCATCATTAGGCCGCGCGCAATCGCCAGCATTTGTTGTTCACCACCTGATAGTGAACTGCCAGAAATTTTTTGACGCTGTTCAAGCACCGGAAACCGTTGCCATTGTTCTTGCATGCGTTGGGTGATGACGCTTTGGCTTAAGCCGATGTTGATGGCACCAATCGTGAGGTTATCGCGCACTGACAGGCCAGGAATAATCTGACGGCCTTGCGGGACGTGAATTAAGCCTGCGCGCGTCAGTTGATGGGCTTGAACCTTGCCGGTGCTTTGGCCATTAAAAGAGATCGCGCCTGATTCAAGAGGCAAGAGGCCGGACAGCGCACGTAGCAACGATGTTTTGCCGGCACCGTTCGCGCCGATCACTGCAAGCATCTCGCCTGGCCCTAAATCAAGACTGATATCTCTTAATACTTGATTGGCGCCAATGTTTGCGCAGAGGTCTTTGGCGTGAATCATTTTTTCGCCCCAGTGCCAAGATAGGCCTCGATCACTTCTGGATTATTCTGGATCTCTGCAGGCGTGCCGCAGGCAATCAACTTGCCAAAGTTCAGCACACTAATGGTGTCGCATACCGACATCACGAACTCCATGTTGTGTTCAACCAGCAAGATGGTGATGCCATGTTCGCGCAGTTTACGGATGACTTGCGCAATCGCCTTGGCTTCTTGGGTATTCATCCCTGCAATCGGCTCATCAAGCAACAGCATTTTTGGCCGCTGTGCAATCGCGCGTGCCAACTCAATGAGCTTGCGGTGGCCGTAGGGCAATTGTGTAGGTAGACGATCTGCAAACTGTGCAAGCCCAAAAAACTCTAAGATGGCAAAAGCCTCTTTGCGCTCGTCACCTTCGAGTTCACCGCCTGATATGAATGTGACAAAATCTTTGCCGTATGAATGTTTGTGGGCGACTCCTAACAGCACATTGTCGAGTACCGAGACGCCTTCGATGAGTTGAAGGTTTTGAAAGGTGCGCGCTAAACCTAAGTTGGCGCGCTTGGCAATATCCAATGAAGACAGATCAAGGTCGCCCAAGTGGATTGAGCCCTCATCCGCACGATAAATGCCTGCAATCATGTTGATGATGGTGGATTTTCCGGCGCCATTGGGGCCGATCAAGCCGTGGATTGTGTTTGGCTTGACCTCGACTGAGACTTGATCAACGGCCTTTAGGCCGCTATAGCTTTTGCTGATACCTTGAATGCTAAGCGAGGTATTGCCGCCTTGCTGCATAGGCAGTGCGCCGGTGTTAGAGGTAGCTGGGGCAAGATCTGACGCCGCTGCGTTTGCACTCGTACCGCTTAAAGATGTACCCCCTTTGAAGCGCAGCGCCAGACTACTAATCAAACCTGCCGCACCTTTCGGAAACGCCAGCAGCACGATTAATAAAATCGAGCCATAAATCAGCAAGCCATATTTATGAATATCCGCAATCACCTCAACAATCGCCATTAAGATCAAGGTGCCTAGCAAGGGCCCGGTCTTGGTGCCCAGGCCGCCGACAACTGTAGCGATTAAGAGGGCGATACTCAAGCGCACTGAAAATGCATCACTGCCCACATACCCAGACTGGTGTGCAAAAAACGCACCACCCAAGCCGGCCAAGGCTGCAGCAAAGGCAAAGATGGCGGCTTTCCAGAGGCTGACGTCAACGCCCACTGACGCGGCAAAGACTTCTGATTCACGAATCGCACGTAGGTTGCGCCCGAGCCGGCTTTGATTGATAAAGTCAGCCAACAGCTGCACGATAATCAGGCTTGCACCCGAGACGTAAAAGAACACCGTGGCTGACATCTTAGGAAAGCCCAGATCAAGGCTTGGTACCCCTGACAAGCCCATCGCGCCACCGGTCAAGCTGATCCAGCGTTGCCCAACGATATCCAAAATATAGCCAACGGCAAGCGTCGTCATGGCTAAATACAAGCCACGGGTACGCAACGCAAAGACGCCAACCAAGCCACCACCGATGGCGGCAATCAAGACGCCAAACGTGATCGACAGCGGCACAGGCCACCCCAGCTTCAGCGAGGTGAGTGCCGAGCCATAGGCGCCAAGCGCATAGAAGCCCGCCTGACCGATCGACATCTGGCCAGAGAGTCCAAGCAACAGATTCAAACCCGTGACGGCAATCGCGGTATAGAAAAATGTTTGTGCCAGAAACAGATAAAAGCCGTTGATGGGCAACCAGGGCAATAACAAAAAGATCGCAATCGCAATCGCGTAAGGCAAACGGTTTGATTGCTGTGCTGGCATCGTGCGCACGTGCAGAGTGTTATCTGACATCGGCGCTCCGCTCTGAAAACAGACCAGAAGGTTTGATCGCAATGATCACCAAGGCCGCAAGCAGGGGGTATAAGTCACCAAAGCCTGAATCGACATAATTTGAAATCGATTCGAATACACCAAACAAAATCCCACCAATCAAGATACCCACCGGATTGGCAAAACCGCCAATTGCCGCCACGATCAAGGCTTTGATGGTGAGCACCAAGCCCATCTGGGGGTTAATGGTGACGATTGGGCCAATCAGGACACCGGCCACTGCAGCCAGAATCGATGCAATCACAAACACACCAACCTTGACGCGGTTGGTATGAATGCCCAGTAGCATGGCCGCCTCTGGATTAAACGCAACGGCTTGAATCGCCTTGCCCCAACGCGAATGAAACATAAAACCGTAAAACAGGCCGACGATTAACACCGCGGCCACAATCACTAAGATTTCTTCTACGAACAACCCTGCACCCAAGATCTGCACCACCTCATCGCGCTTTGAGCTAAACAGCGGGGCTGAGTATTGTGAAGTCTTGCCAAAGCCAAGTTCGATCACGTTTTGTAAAATCAAGGCAACGCCTGCGGTAGTCAGCATCCATGAATAGGCACCAATCAAGGTATCTTTTTTGCGATCAAGTGGACGAATCGCGACGCGATCTAACAGCCAGCCCATAACGGCAAGAATCACTAGAACCGCTACCACGGCTAAGCCAAGCGGGATGTCGAGCTTGCGAAACAGCAAGAGCAAAAATGCCCCCACCATTAAAAAGTCGCCTTGCCCAAAGTTAACGCGATGGGTCGTGAGGTGGGTGATGTAGAGGCCAAGCGCGACGAGGACGTAAATCGCCCCCATCGCCAGGCCGCCCGACAGCACCTGGATCAGGTTGCCGAGCTCCATCTTAGTATTTCAAACGTGTCACAACACCTTTTGTCCAGACGCCCAAGAAGACGTTTTCGTAGTCAAGGCATTCGTGATCCGTTGCGCTGAAGGGTTTAGCGGGTGTGGCTGAAACAGCTTCAATGCCAGAGATATTTTCAATCGCATCGCGGATAGCATTTGGATCGGCTTTGCCGACTTGATTAACGGCTTTAAAAACGATTTGCGCAGCGTCGTACCCTAACGAGGTTACGACAGGCCAACGGTATTCTTTGCCGTATTCTTTTTGCATCCGCTCATCAAAGCTTTTAGCGCGTGGTGTGTTGACATCAAGTGCCTGGCCCATCACGGTGCCTTCGATGGCGTCTTTGCCAACGATTTCAAGAACCTTTTGTGATGACAGACCCCAGTTACCCGCGACAACAGGCTTGTAGTTGATCCGTGGCATTGGGCGGAAAGGTAATTCGAAAGATTCGTGAAAGTTCAAGACGAGTTCGGCTTTGGCATCACGCAGTTTGACCATTTGCGGGGTCAGGTCGTTGACGCCCGGTGCAGCGGCCTCGATGGCGACTAACTCCATGCCACGCTTTTTGAGCCCCTCTTGAATCTCTTTGGCGGCAAAGTTGCCGTAGCCGGTGGTTGAGTGCACCAGGCCGATACGCTTAAAGGTTTTTGCACCCCAGTCAAGCATTTGATCGATTTGAAATTTCTCTACCATCGAGCATCTGAAGATGTAGCTGGGCTTTTCGTTTATGAACTGGGTCGTGATGTTGGTGGCAATGCCAGGGCCCGCCATCAAAGGAATACCAGCCTTTTGCAAGATCGGTGCCATCGCCAGCACGTTACCGCTACTGACCGTACCGATGACGACAGGCACTTTGTCATTTTGGATCAGACGTTGCGCTAAGGACACTGCACGCTGTGGATTGGCCTCGTCGTCATAGACGACCAGTTCAATTTTGGTCTTGCCACCGGCAGCTTGATAATCTTTGAGTGCAAGCTTAATACCCTGAAGGTACGACTCGCCAAAGTCTACGATTGCAGGCGGACCGCTGAGGCCTTGGATGACACCCACTTTGACTTGCGCAAGCGAGGTGGCTGCGCAGGTGATAAAGGCTGAGGCCAGTGCGACTTGCCAGATGCTACGTTTGAAGGCTGTCTTCATTTTGTTGACTCCGGGTTGATATTTGGTTTTTAATCAGACCTACTGTGTTTTTCGCTTATTTAGGCTGATGCTGATACAAAACTCTACTATGATTTTTTACAAATAAACACCCCTAATTACCCTTAAACTTAGCCTCGCGACGCTCTTTGAACGAGGCGACGCCTTCTTCAAGATCGGCGGTAAAAGCCACATCTCTAAACGAACGCGACTCCCATTTCAGGGCCTCGTCCATATGCATGCCCATTGAGCGGCGCACCACTTCTTTGGCAAAGCGGTGCGACAACGGCGCACGCGTCGCGAGCATGGTGGCGTAATCCAAGGTCTTTTGTAGTAGCTCTGCCTGCGGGTAAATGCGATTGACCAAGCCGATGCGATACGCATGCTCGGCATCGACCCGCTCGCCCGACAAGATGATCTCCATCGCGTGACCCATACCAACGATTTGCGGCAAGCGGATCAACCCGCCATCGCAGGCATGAAACCCCCATTTGGCGTCTTGCAGGGCAAACTCAGCGTTGGGTGAGCAAAAGCGCAGATCGCAAGCCAGCGACAATTCAAAGCCCCCCGAAATCGCAAAACCGTTCACGGCGGCGACAATGGGTTTGTCGATATCAAGGTTGCGCGTGATACCGCCAATGCCCGGACCGTTGGTATATTTTTTACGAAACTCTTGCGCGGGCGCTCGGGCAAAATCCATCGTGTAGGTTTTTAAGTCTGCTCCTGCGCAAAAGGCTTTGTCGCCTGCGCCGGTGATGACCGCAGCGCGCGCTGACTCATCATTATCAAACTCGTGCCACGCAGCCACTAGATCGTCGTTGGCTTCAAAATTTAACGAATTCATTTTGTCAGCGCGGTTGATTGTGATCAGTCGCACTGCGCCGTGCTTTTCATAGGAAATATCAGACATTCTTTTGCACTCGAAAGGTGGGTGTGGCGGGGCCTGTTGGCTCGGCCACGGTGGTGGGGACGGCAACAACACGGTCGCTCAACTGATCGCCGTCTTCGGGCAAAAAGCGGCCGGTGACACGAAAGCCGTTGTCCAGATCAAAGACGCCCACGTGATACATGCCGTCGGCCTTAAAACGTAAAGGCGGCTTGCGCACAGTCGTCCAGCTCACGAGCTTACCAACGCCGGCAATTTGTACTGGGCTCATCTCGCTGGCCAAGCATTTCGCGCAGGTGTTAATGCAAGCTGCATCCAAGGTGCCGCATTTGGCGCATTGGTGAAACGTCAGCATCTCTGGCTTGAAGAGGGTTGCGTTCGACATGATTAATCGCGCCCTAAAATATTCACGGTGCAGGCAACGCCGGTGCCACCTAGGTTGTGCGTCATACCGATGCGCGCATTGGCGACTTGATTGGTGTGTTCGCCACGTAGCTGTTTAACCACTTCGTAAATTTGACCGATACCGGTTGCGCCCACGGGGTGCCCCTTGGCCAGCAAACCACCGCTTGGGTTGATGGCCACGTCACCGTGCATACCGGTGCGCCCTTCGGCGGCCCATTTACCGCCCAAGCCACGCGGGACAAGGCCTAAGTCTTCGCTGTCGATAACCTCGGCAATCGAAAAGCAGTCATGCAACTCACAGACGTCGATATCTTTTGCTTGAAGACCAGATTGCTCGTAAGCCTTTTTTGCGGCGGTGACGGTGGCATCAAACGAACACAGGTCAGGGTGATTAGCGATACGGGGTGAGCCACTGGTTTGAGCCGAGGCGAGCACACGAATTTTGTTTTGTCGTGCCTGACGGGATAGCAAAGGCTCGGCGCACAGCACGATCGCGGCGGCACCGTCGCTGGCGGGGCAGCAATCAAACATTTGCAAGGGGTCTGCGATCATGGCTGACGCACAAATTTGCTCAAGGGTGAGCGAGGCCCCCATTTGTGCCAAAGGGTTCTTCAAACCATTGGCTTTGTTTTTGATGACAACTGCCGCGATGTCTTGGCGCGTGGTGCCGTACTGATTCGCGTGGATGCGCCAAGCCATACCAAACAACCCCGGAAACGTCAGGCCACTGGGACCATCGTTTTCGTTATCCATGGCGCAGTTCAAGGCCGAGGTCACTTCAGCGGTTGACGCGTGGGTCATTTTTTCAACGCCCACCACCATCACGGCATCGCACATGCCGCTAGCGATCGCAATCCAGGCGTGCCTGAAGGCGATACCGCCCGAGGCGCAGGCGCCTTCGACCTTGGTGCAGGGAATATTGCCCAATCCTAAGCGCTCGCCTACGATGCCGGCCAAGACCTCTTTGCCGGTGAGAGGGCCGCTGATGAAGTTGCCTAAATACAAGGCACCGATCCGCTCGCGGTCGATGCCTGACTCAACGATGGCACGTGCCGCCGCTTCAACGGCCAACGATTCAATCGGCGTAGCGATATGTTTGCCAAAGGTGGTCGAGCCGATACCCGCTACAAAGACGTCACGCATGATTATTTTCCTTTGGCGAGTTGCTTGCGCAGCTCTGTTTTAAGAATTTTTCCGTAATTGTTTTTTGGCAAATCGTCGCTGAAGAAATATTCGCGTGGGCGCTTAAAGCGCGCCATGTTGTCCAAACACAAGGTGTCCATTTCGTCAGTCGTGATCGTCATGCCGGGTTTGACCACGACAAAGGCAACGGGCTCTTCGCCTAGGTCCGGCTCTTGGCGCCCCACCACCGACACCTCTGCTAAAGCTGGGTGACGCAACAACACTTCTTCGATTTCGCGCGGATAAATATTTGAACCCCCGCGAATGATCATATCTTTTGAGCGATCGCGCAGTGTCAGGTAACCCTTGGCATCCATAGTGCCGATGTCGCCGGTCCAGAGCCAGCCGTCTTTGATGGCCGACGCAGTGGCTTTGGGGTTGTTCCAATAGCCCAGCATGCGGGTGTCACTGCGTGACACCACTTCACCGAGCTCACCCGGGGGTAACTCTTTGCCGTCTTCGCCGACGACGCGTACTTCGACACCGGTGCGTGCTGTGCCGCAAGACGCTAAGCGCGCCATGTGTGCCTCGTCACGCGGGCCTTCGTGATCCAGCTTTGACAGCGCAGTCATGGTCATGGGGCTTTCGCCTTGTCCATAAATCTGTACCAGACGAGGGCCAAGTAAATCGAGTGTCTGCACTAGATCGCTGACATACATTGGACCGCCACCGTAAAACACAGTCAGCAGATTACCCGCGGGGTTCTTGATGCCTTCGGCTGAGCGAATCATGCGCGACAGCATGGTGGGCGCAGCAAACAAGGTTACGTCTGGATACTGTTGTAAGGCTTCAAAGACTAGATCCGTACTGAAGCTTGCTTCAATGACTTGGTGTCCGCCGCCAAATAAATGCGGCAGGGCATAGAGCCCAGCGCCATGTGAGAGGGGTGCGACGTGCAACATGGTTTGGCCGCGCCGCACGCAGTCAACGTCCGCACCATACTGCAAGCTCATGCTGATCAGGTTGCGGTGCGACAGCATCGCGCCTTTGGGGACGCCGGTCGTGCCACTGGTATAAAAAATCCAGGCCAAGTCATCGGGCAACATCGAGGCGCACGGCACAGCTTTCGAGTGTACATAGCCTTCGTAGGCATCATCGTCAACCACAATGATTTGTCGTTGACCGGGTAAATCGGCCAGTGCTTCGGCCAGCCCAGCAACCAAAGAGGCACTTGTAAAAATCACGGCCGCAGCAGAATCTAACGCGATCGGTTTCACTTCGCGCGGATGCAGTTTTGCGTTCACGGGCACCGCGCAGAGCCCTGCGGTCCAAGTGGCAAACAGCACCTCCATAAACGCGTTGCAGTTTTCCATGCATAAGATCACGCGCGAACCGGGCGCAAGATGCAAAGTGTTGAGCAAGCCACCCGCCAAACCATGCACGCGCTGTGCAAGTTGGCCATAGGTGAGTGTTTGTTTGCCGCAGGTCAGCGCACGAAGCTCAGGATGACTGAGTGCGCGCGTTAGAAAGGATTTTGCAATATTCATCAGACTTTTTAATTATTTTGAAAAGTTCAGATTAGAGGGTTGTCGCCTCAGATGATCATATCGCAAACTGAACCGTTCGTTGACCAAAAGTAAAAAACCCCAAACAATTGAATGGGTATTCAACGTTTTGGGGCTCTTCAAAGCGCTTCCGCTTTTTGGCGTTTGCTTTGGCTTCAGCGTTGCGGCATCTCGATTTTGACTTCGAGGACTTCAAGGCTATCTTGTCGTTCAAGATTGACTTTGATGTCTTCGGGATTGATTTTGACGTACTTAGAAATCACTGCGATCAATTCGCGTTGCAACGCTGGCAGGTAGTCTGGCGCTGCGCTATGCCCACCACGCTCGTGGGCCAAAATAATCTGCAGGCGCTCTTTGGCAACGTTGGCGGTATTTTTCTTCTCGCCAAGCAAAAAAGACAGAAAAGACATCATTTGCCTCCAAACAGGCGCTTAAATAGGCCTGGCTTTTCGTAGTCAACAAAGCGCA
>CAMCZQ010000014.1 GCA_945887835.1 Bordetella parapertussis
TCACCCTTTCACGGTGAGTACAGGGGTTCGAATCCCCTTGGGGACGCCAGTTTTTCATTAGTTTATCGCTGCGGAGCGGTAGTTCAGTTGGTTAGAATACCGGCCTGTCACGCCGGGGGTCGCGGGTTCGAGTCCCGTCCGCTCCGCCAATGCCCCGTCTCACGGGGTTTTTTTTCGTCTCAACCCCCCATAAAAAGCAGCGTTCTCATATAAGAGTATGAATACTGCTGTCTTTTACCGTCTCATCCAAGTACACTTTCTTATGGCGGGATGTGTGGCGATCTGTCTTAATTTATTACCCCACTCACCCTAGAAAATATTTTATGGCGGGATAACGGTATAAAACGACGGAGAGCCAGATTATGCCTAAAGTTGCGAAACCCTTAACAGCACTCGAGGTTAAACGATTGACGGTAGAGGGTATGTACCCCGTCGGCACAGTAGCGGGTTTGTATCTGAACATTACCCCAGCAAATACAGCGTCGTGGATACTGCGGACGAAATATGCGGGAAAGCGCCACGAGATCGGGCTGGGGAACTATCCCGAGATTCTTCTAGCGGCCGCCATTTCTCGCGCCCGAGAAATCAAAGACGACATTTATAACGGTATTGATCCCCTCGCTAAGCGCAAAGAATCACGTGCAACGGTTCAATGGACGTTTAAGCGCTGCGCTGAGGAGTACATCGAAAGCTTTGCGCCCAAGTGGACAAACGACAAAACGCGTCAAGCTTGGGAGAACACTTTGGCGACCTATGCCTACCCCGTCTTTGGCCAAAAGCCAATTAAAGATATTACGCTCACGGATGTACTGACGGTGCTCAAACCTGAATGGGCAAGCAAACACGTGACAATGAGTCGCGTGCGGCAACGCATCGAGGCGGTGCTGGGTTGGGCAGCGGCCAACGGCTACCGCAGCAAAGAAAATCCTGCGGCATTAAAAGATAACCTTGAAAACCTGTTACCCATTGGTATCCATAAGCCTGAGCCACACCCAGCACTTCAGCCTAAAGACATTCAGACTTTCGTCCAGATGGTGCTCGCGGCCGACGGACAGGGTGCTAAGTGCCTACGCTTTGGAATGTTGACAGCGTGTAGACCGGCAAATGCTCGCGGTGCTAGATGGTCTGAAATAGACTTTGAAAATAAAGAGTGGTTCGTCGAATGGCAATTTATGAAAAGGAAAGTCGCGCACAGAACGCCATTGTCGAGCGCTGCCATTGAACTATTGAACGCTCAGCCACGGCACGTAGGGACGGACTTAATATTTCCGAGCAATGAAAACAAGATGCTTAGCAATAACACTTTGGCCGCAGTCATAAAGCGCATGAATAAGCCTGTCGTCCTGTTTAAAGACGTCGATGGTCGGGCGACTGTACCGCATGGCCTACGGGGGACATTTGCTACGTGGGCGCAAGAGAGCACAGAGTTTGCAAGTGAATTGCGAGAGCACGCGCTGGCACACAACGTCGGCAGTGTGGTGACAAAAAGCTATGAGCGTGGCGATCTGTTTGAAAAGCGTCGGGCGCTAATGGAGCACTGGGCGGATTATTGCCACGCACCAGCTAAGACCTCGAACGTCACAGATATTCGGGCGAGGGCTTGATCGTGAAAGATAAAAGAGCAAATTTAGAGAGAAACTTTGATCACGGACGGGAAAACGATACACCACTACTCGCTCTTACAAGTGCCATTCAGTCGGTGGCATCAACCGGACTTTTAATAGAAATAACTACTTTGCGCGATGTCTCTACCGCCGATTATTCTGATTTTGTTCTTGATAATTTTCTCGCGGTGCAAGCACTTCTCGAAACGCCCCTAATGAATCTGAGTAACGGCGAAAAACTCAAGGCGGATCATTTGGTTGAAAAAATCGAGATCATGCTTACGAGCAATAATCCGGTTGATCCAGAAATGTATCGTATTGTGACGCTGCTATACGCACGCGATGGGATAATTGCAGCCGCGAACCAAGAAACGACGCTGGCTTGGTCTTACGCAGTGTCAGCTACCTATTGGTCAGGCTTGTACGTTGCAAAAGCCAGAATTGAGGTTGTTATTCCAAAGACGCGCGCGCGCAAAGCTGCAAAAGCGAGGTTAGCCAACGACAGGGACGGCATACAAGCCTCTAAATTAGCGATCAAAAAAGATTGGGATAAGTGGAAACGTAATCCAAACTTATATGACGGCAATGCTGCGTTTTCGAGATCAGTGCTGGATCGTCACACAAACATTAAAGATATACGCACAATTGGCCGCTGGTGTACTGAGTGGTCTAAGGATCGTCAGAATAAAACGACCACTTAGCTAGCACGATGTACATCCAGCTAGCACAGTGGTCGCGCCAATATTCAAGCGCAATCAGACTGACTTTCATAGCATCAAAGATCATCTAGGTTAAGCGCGTTGCAGAGTGCGGCGCGGCCTAATTGGTCGGTATGCTGGGAGCCAGTATCATGCAACAGCGTGTCTATCGTATTGCCACTCTAGCGACAACAACAGTCCCTAAGGGCGACTCAACCGAAACCCGAATAGGCCTACTACCCGTCTCACGAGCGACCTTGTGGCGTTGGATTCGGGACGGGAAATTTCCTCAACCTTTCAAGCTTGGCGAAAATTGTACTGTTTGGGACGCGTCGGAAGTTGACGCATGGCTGGTCTCTCGCAAGGAGGCCGCAAAATGAAAAACGCTCACCCTGAAAAAACCAAAGTGAGCGCCCTAGACAAGCATCATTTTAGCATCGCAAGCGCAACCCCATGCTACTGCTGGCGGGGTAATGCACGCATTTCTTTCGCGTGCTCAACCTGTCGTGGCTGGCTTAATTTAGCAGCGCGTTTTCTGGCTGGAGGTGCTCACCATGCCAATTGAAACCCTGCTATCTAAACTCGATCGAGTTAAACGCACAGGACAGGGTCGCTGGATGGCGTGCTGTCCGAGTCATCCAGATAAAAACGCTTCATTATCTTTGGGTGAAAAAGACGACGGACGAATCCTGCTGCATTGCTTTGCGGGATGCGGCACTGACGAAGTGCTGGGTTCTATCGGTCTAACGATCGAGGCTTTATTTCCCGAGCGACTAACTGATGGACGGCCAGAGCGTCGGCCGTTTCCCGCGAGTGATGTACTTCGCGCAATTGCAATCGAAGTGCAGTTGGTGGCACTGGTGGCCGGAGACATTTCCAAAGGTATCGCGATTGATGCAAAGACAAAAGATCGAGTCTTTCTAGCTGTCCAGCGTATCAATTTAGGGCTGGCCGCTGGAGGTATCAATCATGGATGATGGAAACATTCTGGATGCTCTCAACGACATTGAGGCACGCGCCAGCGAAGCTTTAACCGATGCATGGCCAGAGCCGCAACCCTTAACTGTAAAGATGGGGTTCGTGCCTTATCCACTCGATGCACTGCCAGCGAAAATACGTGCTGCGGTGGATGAGGTGCAAGGGTTCGCAAAAGCACCCAGAGCAATGATTGCGACGTCTGCAATAGCTGCATTGTCTCTTGCGATACAACCCCACGCAAACATTGAACGCGCACAAGGTTTGCATAGTCCAGTAGGTTTATTCCTCCTGGTGATTGCAGATAGTGGTGAGCGTAAATCGTCGGTAGACGGGTTTTTTACCAAGGCCATACGCGACTATGAGGCCATACAGGCCGAGGAAGCCAAGCCCTTGATAAAGGACTACACGGCCAAGCTATCGATCTGGGAAGCGAAGTACAGCGGCATTAAGGACAAGATACGCTTACTCGCAAAAGATAATAAGCCCACTCTCAACCATGAGACAGAGTTACTCAATCTGATTCATGAAGAACCAGAGCCGCCAAGATTCCCGCGACTAACCTACGCTGACGCAACGCCTGAAAGTCTCGCGATTGCACTGGCGCAGAAATGGCCGTCTGCTGGCGTTGTCTCTGCTGAGGCTGGGATTGTCTTTGGCTCGCATGGTATGGGCGCAGATAGTGTTACCCGTAACTTGGCGCAATTGAATCAGCTATGGGACGGCAACATCTTGCAAGTTGATCGCAAGACTAGCGACTCATTTCAGGTTCGAGGTGCGCGAGTAACAATGTCGCTGATGATACAAGAGGCAACCTTACGCAGTTTTTACGGTAAGTCTGGTTCGTTGGCGCGTGGTACGGGATTCTTTGCACGATTCCTGATGGCGTGGCCAGAGTCAACGCAAGGAAATCGACAATACACCGAACCGCCCAAGCATTGGCCAGCGCTGAGTACGTTTAACAGGCAAATCACGCAGCTTCTGAATCAGGACGCGCCTGTAAATAAAAACGGTGAATTAGAACCCTTGATGATGAAGCTATCACCAGATGCGAAGTCGGCATGGGTAGATTTCCATAACGAAATCGAAAGCCAGCTAAAGGTCGGCGGTGAGTTGTACGACGTTCGAGACGTAGCCAGCAAAGTCGCGGACAACGCAGCTAGACTCGCGGCACTGTTACAGGTGTTCGAGCATGGTATGAGTGGCATGGTTTGCGTTGAGTGCTTGGTGGCCGCTAGTCGCATTGCGGCGTGGCACTTGTACGAGGCGCGGAGATTCTTTGCGGAGTTGGCCTTACCGCCGGAATTAGCCAACGCTGCACGACTCGATACGTGGCTGGTTGAACACTGTCGCAGACTTGGCGTGCGAGAGGTCGATAAAAACTATACCCGCCAGCATGGGATGCTGCGCGATAAACAATTACTTGATGCAGCAATCGAAGAACTGAAAGCGCTAGATCGAATCCTAATTGCCAAGGTAGGCCGCAAGTCGATCATCAAGGTTAATCCTGTACTGGTGCAACCATGAGTCTGCTAGATTTAATTCGGGGAAAACGCACTGTAGAAGTTGCTACTGCTATTCCTGCTATTCCTGCTACAACTCAACCCCGATTAGGTCGAACTGTAGCAACAATAGCAAAAGTGCAAGTAGCAAACCAAAAGATGGAAAAGTCTGATATTTCCATCGCAGTCGTTAAGTCGCGCTGGTGGCTGGTTCACTCTCGATATCGAGCGCCTACAGAAATCTGCTGCAACCCGATAGCTGCGGCCGATCAAGTGCTGAGCGATATTGCTGGCGCTGTCAGTGCCGAGGCCATAGCTGACGGTTCGTCTGAGTTGGGTTCGCCAGATCAGTACGGCCACTGGTCAGACATTGAGGTTCGTCTGGCCAAGCAACGCGCTGCGCTGTTTGTTATGCGTGGCGTGGCGCTTGCGGATGCCGATGCACTGGCCTGTAGTCTGGTTGAGCGTGATCGTGCTGGCGATGACAGGCGCAGTTGTGCCGAGTGCGTCTCACGATCCTACGGGCGCTGTCGGCATGGGCTGGAGGTGGTCGGCGGTGGTGGCGTTGAGGTGCTGCATAGGTGCGAGCGGTTTAGCCAGATCAAAGACGGGTAATAAACAATTAAAAAATATGAGCTTAAACATGGCAGTTATCCAACAAAGGACAATCATGGCTGGCGCACCATTTGGCAATACCAACGCAATTAAAAATAAATTATGGTCTGACACGCTCAGACGGGCAATTGCTCAGGATAGGGGCGATAGGGTCAGACAGGCGGCAGAGAGGCTATTAGATGAGGCCGCCAAGGGTGAGCCGTGGGCAATTAAAGAACTGGCAGACAGGCTAGACGGCAGATCAGTACAGGCCAATTCGTTCGAGGCCGACGGTGGCACAGTCACGGAACTGGTCGTTCGATGGCTAGACCCAGTTTTAACTTTAGATTCAGATTGCTAGGGATTGAGTTAATGCAATCAGCGAATAAACGCAGGCGTTAAAAAGCCACCCGAAGGTGGCTAGTACCCAAGTAGGTGTGGGTTACCGGTCAGCAATAGCTAACACCAGTTCAGTTAAAGTTAACACCCAGCCTGTTTCAGAGACATCCAGCACCCGAGAGATGGTCCCCCCTGCGCACCACCGGCAGCCAGCTCCAGTGCGTCATCAGAGACATCCTGCACAACAACTTCATCCAGTTCAATGTTCATAGCAGACTCCAAGGTTATGGGTTACCGGCGCAGCAGGAGCTAACACGGGTAGAAGCGGGTGCGGGTAGGGTCTGAGGGTCCCCCCTGCGCACCACCGGCAGCCATCTCCAGTGCATCATCAGAGACATCCTGAACTACGACTTCTTCAAGTTCAATATTCATAGCAAACTCCAAGTAGGTTACCGGTCAGCAATAGCTAACACCACCACGGAATGTAAGTAGGTTACCGGTCAGCAATAGCTAACACGGAATAAAGACAAGTACGGTATTCAAGTTCAACATTTGGGTAGGTCCCCCCTGCGCACCACCGGCAGCCATCTCCAGTGCATCATCAGAGACATCCAGCACAACAACTTCATCAAGTTCAATGTTCATAGCAGACTCCAAGGTTGAATACCCAAGTGGGTATGGGTTACCGGCGCAGCAGGAGCTAACAAGGAGACAGTTTGCGCGTCGGTAGGAGTCCCCCCTGCGCACCACCGGCAGCCAGTTCCAGTGCCTCATCAGAGATATCCTGTACTACGACTTCATCAAGTTCAATGTTCATAGCAGACTCCAAGGTTATGGGTTACCGGCGCAGCAGGAGCTAACACGTGGACAGGTAGGCAGGGACACAGGTTATGGGTTGGCTCAACAGTCCCCCCTGCGCACCACCGGCAGCCATCTCCAGTGCATCATCAGAGACATCCAGCACAACAACTTCATCAAGTTCAATGTTCATAGCAGACTCCAAGGTTGAATACCCACGCCCAAGTAGGCATGGGTTACCGGTCAGCAATAGCTACGCCACCAATCCGGCAGCTAATAGCAACAAGGTCCTCCAAGGGGTCACGAACACCCGCTACCCGGACAATTCAAGGTAAAGGTAGATCCAGTGAACGGTCCCCCCTGCGCACCACCCGCAGCCAGCTCCAGTGCATCATCAGAGACATCCAGCACAACAACTTCATCAAGTTCAATGTTCATATTGAGTCCTTTATTATTTAACCCAACCCGATTGTGCTGGGTACACGCTTATTGTGCGGACTAGCTGTCAATGGCAATTAACAAAGCATTTTAAGAATGCCTTACTGTTGTAATCCTTAATGACGTCGCTGAATACCTAAATATGCCTTATTTGGGCGGTTCGAGGGTTTACGTTAGGTTCGGCTGATTCGCCCGTAAAACCTAAATACTTGTTCAATCGCTTCCCCCCTGTGTCTGAAGTTCTTGCGTGAGTGCAAATAGGACAAGAATCCCCTTTCACTAAACTAGTGCGAAATAGTGAGGGGCACACTTTTTCGTATGGCGGGTTCTATGGCGGGAAATCTAAATACCGCCCCCAAGAGCCGCATAAATACTAGAGGTTAGAGGGACGTCCGCTCCGCCAAGTAGTCAATGAATATGCGCCTCTCGGGGCGCTTTTTATTTGTACATACCCAAAAGCATATCCAAAAATATGCGCTTGATTTCAAGTCAAGTGGAATTCACCACGATTGCTGGTTGCTTGCAGTACACAGACCGGGCGCGCTTAGCCGCCCTTGTTTGGTCCCAGTGACACCCTACCCCTTACCCCTAGTCGATTTCAGCCAACCGACACCCCACCGTACCCCCATCCCCGTAAATCGACGGCTTTATTGTTCAGACCTACGCACTGTATTTTGCTCAAACGATGCTGTTCGGGCGTTAAAAAGCCACCACGAAGGTGGCTTGTACCCAAGTGGGTTACCGGTCAGCAATGGCCAACATCCCGAAGGTCAACAAATGCCAGCTCCAGTGCAAATGCAAGTTGGGTAGCCAGCTCCAGTGGGCCCCCCCTGCGCACCACCCGCAGCCAGCTCCAGTGCGTCGTCAGACACATCCTGCACAACAACTTCATCAAGTTCAATGTTCATATTGAGTCCTAGGTTGAATACCCACGCCCAAGTGGGTGTGGGTTACCGGTCAGCAATAGCTAACACCAAGCAATAGCTAACACCGGTGTGTTGCATCGCACCCCGGCACCCGCATCCCATATGAAGGTTGTCCCCCCTGCGCACCACACGCAGCCAACTCAAGTACATCGTCAGAGACATCCTGCACAACGACTTCATCAAGTTCAATGTTCATCGAAAACTCCAAGGTTGAGTACCCGCGCCCAAGTGGGTGTGGGTTTGCTGTCAGCAATTGCTACCTGGAAAGTTGTCCCTGGGGGGCAGCCGGAGTGTCGGTCCCCCCAGCAAACCGCCCGCAGCCAACTCAAGTACATCGTCAGAGACATCCTGCACAACGACTTCATCAAGTTCAATGTTCATCGCAAACTCCAAGGTCACGTGGGTTACCGGTCAGCAATGGCTAACACCCGGTTAGTGCATTTTAAGAATGCCTGATATTTATAAATCCGCTATTCGATTGGCGTCAATCAGTATTTGCATTATTTGTGTGCTTTTGCAAGAATTGGCTAACCCCCCTGACTCACCCGTAAAAACTTAGATACCTGCGCCATCACCTCAGGTCTGAGTACTCCTACGGTTGGTTCAACGCCTTTTAGGTTATTTATGGCTGCTTGGATATGTTCGAAAAGCTACCAACAACAAACCAGAGGTCCAGTTACAGACTTATACCCAGTTAGGTTTCCCAGTGCACCACCAGCAGCCAGCTCCAGTGCATCATCAGAGACATCCTGCACAACAACTTCTTCAAGTTCAATGTTCATAGCAAACTCCACAGGTTGAGTACCCACGCCTAGGTAGGCAGTAGCAATTAACAAAATTATAAGAATACCTTACCCTTGTAGACTGTAATGACGTCGTTGGATACATAGATATGCGTTATTTGGGTGGTGCGAGGGTTTACGCTATCGATTGCCCCGCAGCCGGTCAGGATTTACGCAGAGTTATTTACTGGCTCTTGGTTATCGGTCGAAACGACCTGGTCTGCTATAAAACAGCCACCTTTGCCGTACTAAGATTTCTAAAAATACGAGCTGCCAATTTCTTGCCCATTAACTTTCCAAGAAATAGAAAACATCCGCATATTAGTTCTCTAAGCAATTGGCCTAATCGATCCTGCCTCATGATCGTTTTAGTAATCAAATAATTACGTGCCACCCAATCCCGAGCCACCGGCCGCCTAATTTCTTGATATGTCTTTAGTGAGCCATGCTCAATAGCGTCCGCCAAAGAAATGGCATCAGCAATGCCCATATTCATGCCCCTACCGCCAATTGGCGAGTGAACATGAATCGCGTCGCCAGCAAGCCACACCCTGTCATGGCCATAACTATCCGCCAATTGAAACCGGATATTAAATGAACCGTTCCAAGACGTACTTCTAACAGGCAGACTAGAAAAAACTTTATCGCAAATGGCCTTTGTTGTTCCAACGATCCGAACGGTATTTTTCGCAATTTCAATTGCCATGCCCGCCCCCTCTTTCTCAAGCCAAACATTTAGGTTGGTTTCAAAAGGCCACTCACCAAGGAGGGCATCTACCGCATACCCATTCTCTTCTATTTGATGTCCTGGAAAATTAATGCCAAGCATTTTTCGAACAGCGCTGTGATAACCATCGCAACCAAAAAGCCAATCGCACGCTACTTCGATCGATTGCTGATTTGATTTGTATGGACTCAGTCTAACAATATGTTTTTTATTATCAGGGTTTGGGGCATCAGCAACGAATTCAAGCCCTCTTATGAGTTGTCCACCCAACCGAGTAAATACTTCGAGTAAGCAATTTTCAGTTTTGAGTTGTGGCAAGCACAGTGGATGATGCTTTCCTAGCTCCGAAAGATCGAATTTGGCTCTGCTGGCAAGTTTTCCATTGGCATAGAAAGAGAATCCATTAACGGCGATAGCTTCTTTTTCTAGAAGCTCATTCACGCCAAAAGGCTCGAGCAATTCTAAAGTGTTTGAGTTCACCAAAATAGCTCTGGAAAAATCCAGGCCAGCTAAATGTTTATCAGCAATGAGGACGCTTTTACCTTGCTTAAGGAGACAAATACCTAGCGTTAGTCCTGACGGCCCAGCGCCAATAATCAGTGCATCTGTTTTTATTGTAGCCATGGCTGAACTTAGAAATACTCCGGAGTTTTTAAGCGAGTTGTCGCCTAATGTTGATTGGGCGGACTGAGTGCCAGAGGCAATGGTCATAACAAGCTTTTAAGAATACCTTACCCTTGTAGCGCGCATTGACGCCGCTGGATACATATATCTGGCAAGCCCCCGACTGGCCCAACTGGCGCTACGACCCCACCGCGCTGGCCCAGCGGTTGTCTGACGTGAGCCAGGCTAAACCAGTCATCTCACGAACCCTCGTTGCTCAAAGCGGGGCTGGCCCACCTGTGGTTTGTCACAGCGCATCCTTTTGACGACGGAAACGGCCGCATCGCACGTGCCTTAGGTGATTTGCTACTGGCCCGCACAGATGGCAGCCCACAGCGTTTTTATAGCCTGTCGGCGCAAATCCAAAAAGAACGTAAAGCGTATTATGCGATCTTAGAACGTACGCAAAAACAATCGCTCGACGTAACCGAGTGGCTCGCGTGGTTTCTAGACATGCTCTTTCAGGCGATCACTGCGGCGCATACAACTTTAGATCAGGTATTCAACAAGGCAACCTTTTGGCAACGCTGGGCCAGTGTGCCACTGAACGCGCGGCAAATAAAATTACTCAATCGTCTGCTGGATGGTTTCGAAGGCAAACTGACCACAAGCAAATGGGCCGCCATCGCCAAATGCTCACCAGACACCGCGTTGCGCGACACCTCAGAGCTTGTCTCTTTGGGCGTTCTGCACAAAACCGATGCGGGCGGGCGCAGTACAAGCTATGCCTTTATCCCAAGTGCTGCTCAACACTCAAGCGCTCCACACCCTAAGACTTAACGCTAAAAGTGATAAGCTATTTCTCTAAAAAGGGAAGATATGTCTGACCTCATCAAAGACAAAATTAGCCAAGTTGCACCGGTCTCAGCCAAATTTTTGACGGGTTTTGAGCTTGTCAAAAACGGCTCAATCGCCGCTTTTGCCTTCGCGACGGCTTGCGTAACGACCATCGGCATTTTTTTATCAGTCACCACTTCAAATGTAGTCTTTGAACCTTTGCTCGTGCCGACCCTTTTTGTTGAGCAAGGCTACACCCCCGAAATCACCACCACGCGCATTTTGGATGAAATCACTCGTATCAACGAACTTTCAACCACCACAAAAGACAAAAAGAATATCGGGGTCAAACAGCCCGGCGATCAATTAGCCAATTTGCAGGCTGTGCATGGCGTCGATTTACGCATGGCGCAATCCGTTATTCAGGATTTGCTTGGCGTGCAAAAAGAAAAAATTGCTGGCGAAATTACCTTTCAAGCAGAAAAAGACCGCGTCACCTATCAAATACGCATCCGATCGTTGCCTAAAAATACTCTCTTAGTCGATTTCAAAACCTCTTCAAATATCTCCGAGGTCATTAAAGAAATCGCGCTTAAATTGATCGAAAAAATGGACCCTGCTGTGGCGGCTTCGTATTACCGTTGGAGCAAAGATATCGATAGCTCACTCAGGCTTGTCGACGAAGCGCTCAGAAATAACGACATATATGACGACAACTACGCACTAGTGGGTCGAGCGCAAATTTATATTGGTCGAAAAAAATTCGAACTGGCGCAGCAAGACCTAGATCAGATTTTCAAGACCAATCCGAAATTTGTTCCGGCAATGAACACCCAAGCTTATTTATTGAATGAGCAAAAACAATACGACAAAGCGATGGAGTTTGCTCTCAGGGCAAAGGTGTACTGGCCAGAACGCTGGCAGCCATACGCAAATATAGGCGATGCCGCTCGCGGACTAGAAAAGAAAGACGAAGCCGAAGCGGCCTATCGCTCAGCCATAACCTACAACCCGACTTGGCCAAGTGTGTATGACGAAATCGCTGTTTTTTTTATCGAAATAGGTAAACGCGATTTTGCAGAGCACGTTTATCACAAAGGTCTGCTAAGGTTTCCGACAAATACTGAACTGTTGTTGCATTACGGGAAATTTTTGCTCGCAGTTGGCCGACAAGAACAGGCGCTCAATTACCTAGTTAAAGCGTACAGAACGCATCCTGAGAATGGCGAGGTCTGGATAGAGATCTTAAAGATCGCAAAAACAACCAAAGACCCCGCACTTGCAGAAGTACGTGAAAAAGCAGAGGCGTATCTCAAATCAAATGTAGCTGCAACAGATCAAACCTTTACTGACCAGCTTAACCAGGCACTGAGGGCACAATAAATGTTAAGAACAATTCTGAAAAACACGATAATTATTTGGATCACAGCCAGTCTGACCGTGGCGACAGTGGCGCACGCTCAAACAACTTCAAAAGAGTTAGCCGAGACCGTACCGATCGCAGATGTCCATAGACACGTGCAACGCTGGGTCAGCCCTGAGCAGCTCAAGCAACAAATGCAAGACCAAAACGTTGGCTGGTCGGGCGCCGTAGGCGCACCGTTTGGGCCCTGGGATACAGCGCCCTACGCTCAACTATTAGGAAAAAAATACATCGCAACCGCTGGACAAGTTGAACTGTCCGGCATTTATGCGCAACACGGCGCCAGCGGCCTCACCGATATCAACCTCGATACATACAAAACCCTTCTGCAACGCTCAGACAAACTCTTTGCAGACGGGCGCATCAAGGGCTTTGGTGAACTGATCTTAAATAATCAAACCAGTAATCCCATGTTGTCGTTTCGCCGTAAAGTCAATATCGACTCTGCACCTATCGAGGCCATGGTCAAGATCGCCGCAAAGTACAAAGGTTTTGTACAAATCCATTCAGAAGATGATGCAGATTCAGTCGATCAAATTAAAACCTTGGCTGCCAAATACCCAGATGTTTCAATCATTTTGTCGCACTGCTTACTTACGGGTAACGTCGATTTAATCAAAACGCTTTTAAATCAGCACCCGAATTTATATTGCGAAATGTCCGCGCGCTCGAAGTCTCATCATCCCAATCTTGATAATGAAAGAATTCGTACAAGGGTGGTTTATAGCGAAGATTTTGCAAAAGATGAATGGATAAAATTGATCGATGCGTTTTCCACTAGATTTATGGTCGGCACCGACACCTACAATCCAAATGTTAATTTTGAGCAAAATATTGCTGAGATTCGAAAAGGGCTACTAGCAAGGCTGCAACCCGCCAACATTGAACTCGTGGCTTACAAAAATGCGGTTAGGGTGATGCGGTTGGATTAACGCGCAAATAAAATATCCCGCTACAAGCTGCTGACGCAACCCCGCAACGGGATATCTTTCAAACCAACACTTACGCTGCGCATTGCGCAGCGATCGCGTCTTAGATCGCTTTCAACATCGAACCTGCATCACTGACTTCAAACTTGCCTGGGCCTTCGTTATGAAGAACCTTCACCACGCCGTCAACGATGTAGGCAGCGTAACGATTTGAACGCACACCCATGCCGCGGGCAGTCAAGTCCAACTCAAGTCCTAAAGCTTTGGTCCAAGCTGCTGAGCCATCAGCCAACATGCGAACTTTACCGGCTGCTTTTTGCTCACGGCCCCAAGCACCCATCACGAACGCGTCGTTAACAGCCACGCACCACACTTCGTCAACGCCTTTGGCTTTGATCGCGTCAAAGTGCTCTGTGTAACTAGGTACGTGCTTAGCTGAACAAGTTGGCGTAAAAGCGCCAGGCAAGGCAAACATCAAAATCTTTTTGCCTTTGACCAGATCGGCAACCTGAAAGGCGTTAGGGCCTATGGTGCAACCAGCGGTTTCGGTTTCGATAAATTCTGTGAGGGTGGCATCGGGTACCCGATCGCCGACTTTGATCGTCATGTGCGCTCTCCTAGGGCATCACGGGCAGCGATAGCCACCGCAACTGATCCCAGCGTGTTGCCTATCATAAGCTACTAAGCAAGCGACTCGCCAGAAACTGTTGTGAAAATCCCTATTTACCCTGTTGTGCTTAGGGGTATATGCAAAGCGTACAGACTATTTTTTGACTTCGTCTTTTGCTTTGTAAACCAGCACGGGGCTATGGGTCAACGCCAGCACCTTCGTGGTGACGCTGCCAAGCAATAAGCGCGAAAAGCCGCTGCGCCCGTGGCTACTCATAAAGATGATGTCGCAGTGATAATCAATGCCCGCCTGCACAATGCCGTCAGCAATATTAAAATTCGACACCGCATGGGTACTGACTTTGACGCCGGCGGTTTCGGCCCGGTCGGCCACGGCCTTCAGGTGCTTTTGAGCCAGTGCTGCATTCGCTTTTTCGTAGTCGGTATCAGAGATGGCGTACGCAGCAGACATCCCGTCAAAGCCCAGCGTTGCAGCAAAAGGCTGCGTCACATAAAGCGCGACAACCTCAGCGCCTGTTGAGCGCGCAAACAAAATGCCTGCATTGGCCGATTGCTCTGACAAGGCTGAGCCATCGGTAGGAATCAGAATTTTCTTAAACATGATGCACGCTCCGTCACAAAAGTTCGAACACCCATCTTAGTCCTTTCACCTGCTTTACTCCAGCGCCAATTAGAAGGTCTTTGATCTGTATCAAATGTTTGCTGCGCCCGCCTTGGCTCAAATACTGGTCAAGACTGAGCAGTGGCAGCCCGATACAGCACCGTACAGCGCGTGCCCGAGCGACAGTAAGCAAGCACCGGCGCCGGTAAAGTTTGCAGTAATTCAGCAAAATGTGTCACATCGTCAGACGTCATCTGCCCACTGACAACAGGTTGATAGGCCACACGCAAACCCACAGCGCGCGCCGCCTCAGACACTGCTGCTGCAGTCGGCTGATTCGGACCATCTTCAAAATCTGGCCGATTAATAATCACACTTTTAAAACCAGCCGCAGCAACCGCAGCCATATCGTCGGGCCCAAGTTGAGGTGCAACCGCAAAATCGGAGGTCAAAGAATTAATCGGAGTCGACATGGCAAGTTCCTGCAAAAAGTGGGTCAAAAAAACATAGTGCTCGCAGCCGTCGAATACGACACAGAAGCACCTAAGGGCTCAACGCTAAGAATGGTTAAACGCGCAAAGCAAGTATACGCAAGCAAATCCTTCACGCTTCATTGATACACGCAACGAAAACCCACGTACACCACATACAGCTCGGAGGGTTTGTATTGCATACCTTCGACTTTCATCATAGACGGGCCGTACCACCAAGACCCGCCCGCGGTGAGCCGCGCACCCTCTTGGGCGTCGGCCAACCATTCCCAGACGTTTGCGCCCATGTCATACAGGCCGTTGACGCCTGCGCGAGTGTGGCCCACCGGTGCATGCCTAGGCCATCCATCGGCTGAACCCTCAACGTTGGCGCCCTCAGGCGTGTCCCCAGTGGGGTAAGGATACGTTTTACCCTTCACAAACGGAGCAGGCGGGCTCATGCGCCGCTCGGTATAAGCGGCCTGTTGCCACTGCGCCTTGGTGGGTAAGCGTCCTCCGGCGTCTAGACAAAACGCTTGCGCCTCAGCCCAATTTAAGTGAACTGCCGGCTCAAGCGCAGCACCTGGCTGGCCAAAGGGTGCGCGCCACGTCCAGCCGGCCCGGCGTTGCCAACCCAACACATACTCAAAGCCGCCCCCTTCGCGTTCGGCAGCCGTTATTAGATTCTTTCGGTTGGCGTATTGTGCGAACCGACCAATACTGACCTCGGTCGCATCCATCTTAAAATCACCGAGATCGATACGCGCGACCGATGCTTCGGACAAGGAGCCTGACGCTTGAGCCTGAACGCAATGGTGCGTTGCAACTAGCGTCATAAACAGCCACACAACACGGCTGAAATTTGAAATAACAGAACGCATACCGAAACCTTTTAAGTTCAATGTTTGAAGTTTTAGTGGGTTAAAAGGCAGCCGTGCCAGAAATAGTTGGCTTCGCCGCTCCTCAATCACTTGGTGCACCCTAAAATTTAAGCGATACTCGACATGCGTTGTTGAACTAGCACCCAGCAACAAGCACCCAGCATCAGGCAATGCTACATTTTATCGAACTGACCGCGCCTTGAACATCCGACGCCTTGAATTTAAAGCGCGAGTATGGGTAATACTTTACAAAACGATTTTCCGGAGACTTTCATGATTTTAGTTGGCCGTTACGCATCCCCCTTTGTTCGCCGCGTGGGTGTCGTGTTGCACACCCTTGGCACACCTTTTGAACATAAAGGGCTTTCAACAGCTACTGATCTCGCTGCGATCAAGGGCTATAACCCAATTGCCCGCGTGCCAGCCCTGATGTTAGACAACGGCGAAAACCTAATGGAAAGCGCTGCGATTCTTGATGCAGTCCTTGATATGACTCCCGCTCAAAAGCTATGCCCCAGTTCGGGTGCCGAGCGTCGCCACATTCTGCAGCACTGCGCGATTATGTGTAGCGGCTTAGATAAGGCCATTCAATATATTTACGAGCCGCGTCGTCGTCCCCCCGAAAAAGTGCATCAACCGGTCTTGGACGGCCTGGCCGAGCAAATCACCGCGAGCCTGACGATGCTTGAAGCCCTAGCCGCAAAAAATACCTTCAAAGGTGGCACACAGGCAAACCTCGCCGACCTGACCGTTGCCGTAGGCTGGTTCTTTTTGCACAAAAGCATGCCCCAGATCGCAGACGCCAGCAAGTTTGCGCACCTGGTCGCACTTTCGGCGCGCTGTGAGACCTTGCCAGCTTTTCAAGCGTGCAAGCTTGAGGGCTAACGTCAGAGTTTGCTTTTTCCTCAGCGCCTAAGCCACCACCCTTGAAGACAAAAATCTTTCACGGTTGGTGGATGGTCGCTGGCTGCATGGCAGTTGCCTGCGTGGCCTGGTCGTTTGCGTTGTATGGGCCCAGCGTCTATCTGAACATGCTCAGTCGCGAGCACCAGTGGTCGCTTGGGGTGATCTCTTCGGCGCTTACCTTGTCTTTTTTAGTCAACGCCAGCGTACTGAGCTTCGTTGGCAGCGCCATTGCAAAATATGGCCCGCGACCTGTGATGGCAAGTGGCGCAACGGTCATGGCATTAGGGCTGGGCAGCTTGGGCCAAGTCACACAACTTTGGCATGTCTATGCCGCCTTCGCGTGCATGGGTTTGGGTTGGTCTTGTCTGTCAACCACAGCAATTACCGCCTCGCTTGCGCCCTGGTTCGACAAGCATCAGGGCCGTGCAGCCTCGACTGCCATGCTAGGCGCAAGCCTTGGCGGTATCGTTGGCGTGCCTCTGTTGCTCACGCTCGTTGGTTCGCTAGGCTTCTCGCTGGCAATGCTGCTGGTTGCCTTGATTGTATTGACAACGGTTTGGCCGATCAGTTTTTTTATACTGCGTCACCGTCCGCAAGATATGGGTTTAGAACCCGACGGCGAGCACACACCACACGCTCAGCACAAACCGCCTGCCCGGGTGTGGACGCGTACCGAAGCCTTACAAACTCGGGCCCTGCGTACCCTCATGTTGGCGTTTGGCTTAGCACTGATGGTGCAAATTGGTTTTCTCACCCACCAAGTCACACTGTTATTACCGGCAATCGGTCAAACGGCCACGGCCGTGTGCGTTACCGCGGCGGCTGCCCTATCTTTTGGTGGTCGTCTATTGCTTGCGCGGTTTTCTGATCGGCTCGATGTCAGACTGATCGCTTGTGGAGTCTTGCTGCAAGCCACGCTTGGCTTAGCCCTCGCCAGTATTTTTTCGGATCAGGCTTGGGCGCTGGTGGTTGGCGTGCTGTCGTACGGCATGACCGCTGGCAATACAACCACCCTGCCGCCCGTGATTGTGCGCAGAGAATTCGGTGCCGTCTCGTTTGGCGTCGTCTTTGGCATCGCCGCCATGCTGATACAAATTATGTCGGCTATGGGCCCCGCGTTTTTTGGTGTCTTACACGATCTGAGCGGCGGTTATCAGTTACCCCTCGGCCTAGCCGCTGCGCTGAACGTGGTTGCCGCGATCGTGATTATGGCTGGCCGAAAAAAATAAAGTGTTTGACTTGGGGTTTTAGCCTTAGCTCTTTAAGCGCGGTGACAAGCGCAACGCTTTTATATCAAACTCAAGGGTTTACCCAAATCAGGGAAAGCACTAGTGGCGTTAGACCCTCGTAGCCATGACAATTGGTCAGGTTTAGCGCAGACAAGTGGACTGCGCCGAGCCGTCTTGATCTGCCATTATTGCGTCAAACTTAGTGCGCATGTAAACAAATATATACCGGAGCCGTCCTTGAAAACACCAGCCTCTATCAAAAACTTTGAACTCGTCACGATCTCGATGATTATGGTCTCAGTCGTTGTGTTTGCCTACCAAAATACAACCACAAAGCTTTTTGGTCCAACCGCTTCGGTTTATGTCGCGACAGCCGTGATCATGAATTTATTTCTCATTTACACCATCACGCAGGCAAAAAGCACTGTCTCTCGGGTGTTTTATGCGATTACCACCGGCTTAGGCATTGCTTTTTCTCTCACTTCATTATTTGGGATTTCGCCTCTTGCACTGAAGATAGATGTCGGGATCGCTGCTTACCTTTATATTTATTTGATCGTGGCATTTTCGTCGCTGTATTTATTGTTTGCGCCAGCAAGCACCAAATGGTTGCACAGCGAAGAGCCAATCGAAGCTGACTAAGCTAAAGGCTTAAAACCGCTCAAAGGGCTTCAGGAATTTGAGCCCGCGAGCGTCGCTGGCAGTAAAAGGGTAATCAGCCAGCACACCACCAACATCAGCGCTGAGCCAATCAGCGCGTACAGTAGCCCGCCCCACTGATACAGCACCCCAGAGAGCAAGGTGCCAAGCAAACGTCCGAACGCGTTTGCCGCATAGTAAAAACCGACGTCTTCGGCGGCCTTCTCAGAGCCTGCATAAGCCAAAATTAGATAAGAGTGCACCGAAGAGTTCACGGCAAAGGCAAACCCAAAGACACCCAAGCCGGCCACCACCACCCACTCTAGGTGTGGCGCGTTAAACCAGACAGCCAGCACAAGTCCAATCGGTACTAAGGCCAGCAGCAATGACCAAAGCCTTGCCGCAGGCACTTCTGCCGTCAACCCATCAATGCTACGACGCACAAGCGAAGGCGCCATTGCCTGCACCAGACCATAGCCAATTGTCCAGGTCGCTAAAAACCCACCCACCATGGTGAAGGTCCAACCCGACGCGTATAAAAATACCGGCACACCCACCACAAACCAAACATCGCGCGCGCCGAACAGTGCCACGCGCGCCGCCGCCAGCAGATTAATCGCACGACTTTTGGCGAATAATTCTTTAGCTGATTTAGACGCTTTGCTTTTGCCCATCAGCGGCGGCAAACTCAGCACCACGGCTACAAAGATGACCGCCAATAGGGCTGCCATAGCCCACAACGCACCGCGAAAACCCAACAGATCCAGCAACAGCCCACCAATAAAAAATCCCACCCCCTTCATGGCGTTTTTGCTGCCGGTAAACCACGCTACCCATTTAAATAGTTGACCGCTGGCTTGGCCCGCCGTGATTTTGATGGCTGACTTACTTGCCGTTTTAGTTAAATCTTTTGCGACACCACAAACACCTTGCGCCCCGATGACCCACGCCACTGACATCGCCGCTGTCCAGTCGGGCGACAAAAACGATAACAATAAGAAGCCAAGAATTTGTGTCGATAGCCCAACCGTCAACATGCGCGTGATGCCGTAGCGTGTGGCAAGCCAACCACCGATCAGGTTCGCCAAGACCCCTGCTGCCTCGTACAGCAAAAACAAAAACGCCAACGTAAACGGCGAATAGCCTAGGCGATAAAAGTGCAATAACACCAACATCCGTAATGCGCCATCGGTCAGCGTAAAGCCCCAATAGGCAGCGGTCACGATGCCGTAGTTTCTTGCGGCATTGGGGTTAGGGGTCGTGCTCACGGACGTCATCTGCGCCTAGATCCCCTGCTGTTGCATATGGCAGGCCAAATCCACCATACGGCAGGCGTAACCCATTTCGTTGTCATACCAGGCATAGACCTTAAGCATCGTTCCGGCGGTTACCATGGTAGATAAGGCATCAACGATTGAGCTGCGCGTGTCGCGTGCATAGTCGGCGCTGACTAAGGGGCGGGTTTCGTACCCCAAGATACCTGCCAATGCGCCTTGTGCCGCTTGCGCAAACAAAGCGTTAACTTCTTGCGCCGTAGTTTCACGCTGCAACTCAAACACACAGTCAGTCAGTGACGCGTTCAAAACCGGTGCGCGCACGGCGTGACCATTTAGCTTGCCTTTGAGGTCTGGATAAATCAGCGCGATCGCGGTTGCACTGCCCGTGGTGGTTGGCGCCAAACTCAACATCGCACTGCGCGCACGACGCAAATCTTTATGCGGCGCATCGACCATCAAGTTTGTATTCGTTGGATCATGAATCGTCGTGATCTGACCATGTTTGATCCCGATCGACTCATGAATCACTTTCACGACAGGCGCTAAGCAATTCGTGGTGCACGAGGCGGCGGTCACGATGGGATGTTGGGCGGGGTCGTACAAGTGTTCGTTGACACCCACGACAACATTTAAAACGTTGCCGACTTTGACAGGCGCTGCTACGATGACGCGCTTGGCCCCACGATCAAGATGACCTTGCAAGCTTTCGGGGGTTAAAAATTTTCCGGTGCACTCAAGCACGACTTCAACACCGAGGTCACCCCAAGGGATCTCGGCAGCCGTGGCGTACGACGAAAACGACAGCGACCGATCATTAATACGTATCGCGTGTTCATTTGCAACTTGAATGTTGGCCCGCCAGCGGCCTTGCACGCTATCGAATTCAAGCAAATGTGCGGTGGCTAAGGCGCCGCCTTTGAGTTCATTGAGGTGCACCACCTCAAGGCGGTTGCCTGCACGCGGATCATCACTCTGCCGTTCGGCGGCGCCCATCGCTGCCCGCAGCGCCAAGCGCCCGATTCGGCCAAGGCCGTTGATACCGACTTTCATGTTGATTCCTAGTTCTAGCCTGAAGGTAAAACACTTATGGGCCTGAGTGTAAAGGACTGGTATGACGTTTTGCTGACGCGAACTTTGCACTGCACCCCGAGACGTCCGCTAGTTAAAGCACGCTCAACAGGAAATTCACTATCTTTTATAAAAAATGACCATAGATAGTGACTATAGTGTTATGATAGACATTATCTCAATCATTCTTAAGTTTTTAATCCTATGACCACCTCACATCAGATCGGTGCTGGCGAATTCAAAAGCAAGTGCCTAAAACTCTTAGATATCGTGGCCGAAACGCACGAACCCTTGCTCATCACCAAGCACGGCAAGGGCATCGCACAACTGGTACCCGTACCTCCCGAGGTAGACCTCTTTGGCGCGCTGAGCGGCAGCGTGCTCTTCGAGGATGATATTGTGGCGCCACTCGAAAACACTTGGGATGCCAACCGTTGACCTCTTCCTTGCCAAAAACGTCCACACCCCTGCTCGACACCCATGTTTTGATTTGGTTATTGCAGGGCAACCCTCGCCTGGGCCCTAAAGCGCGCAAAGTCATACAAACGGCAGCCCAGCATCAGCAGTTGTGCCTCTCTGCAATATCACCCTGGGAGATCGCCATGCTGGTCAGCAAAGAACGGCTCGCGCTTGATCGCGACGTTGGCGAATGGCTGCACACCGCCCTGAATATTGCAAAGATACGGCTTGAGCCTATTTCGGTAGATATCGCAGTTGCAAGCACACGCCTGCCGGGTGAACTTCATCCTGACCCAGCAGACCGCTTAATTGTTGCCACCGCCCGACACCTAGGCGCCACGCTCATCACAGACGACCAAGCCCTACTGGCCTACGCAGCTAAAGGCCACCTCAAAGCACAAGCGGCAGCCCACTAATGATGCAAACCGAAACTGAACAAGACAAGCGCCTAACCGAACTCGAAATCAAAGTCGGTTTAGCTGACGATTTGATCGATCAACTTAACCAGACGCTTTTTAGGCACCAACAGCAAATTGAGTTTTTAGCCAAAGAGCTTGCCAGCCTGCGGCAACAACTGCCTCAAGAGCGCAACACGCAATTGCCCAGCCTGCGCGACGAGTTACCGCCGCATTATTGAAAAAGCGACAATCTTTGCCCACTCTGGCAGAGCGCTTAACCCTGCCTCCGTCAGTCAGCCAAGCAGTTGGCGCGACGCCAGGTTCTTATCCATGACCGTTTTAAATAATGCGCCTTGAAGCCAACCCTCGAGCCAGGCTCGAGTCGCCGGCCACGAGTCTTGCGCAAACCACGCAGCGTCCACCGCGGCAAACTGTCGCACAAACGGAAAAATCGCCACGTCGCTTAAGCACGCCGTTTGCCCGCCAAGATAAGGTGTCGCCGTCAAGCGCTGCTCAAGCTCAACAATTAAACAAGCCAGCGCCTGCTCGCGGTAATAGTCAACACCAAACTCTGGATAGCGCTCGGCATATTTATAGCGATCCAACCAATGTTTAAAGTCAGAGTCATTGCACTGAACAAGCCGCAACTGCTCGGGCTGATCTGCCTGCAGCAACCACCCTTGTGGGTCATGCTGCCCAAGCGCCCAGCGCATAATCGTCAGGCTTTCATCCAGCACCACACCATCAGCACAATGCAGGACAGGCACCGTGCCCTTAGGTGACACCGCCAACAAGGCAGCAGGCTTAGCGCGCAAACTGATATCCACTAACTCAACCTGCACACCCGCACACCACAACGCCATACGCGCACGCATCGCATACGGGCAGCGGCGGTATGAGTACAGGAGTGGTTTAGAACTTAGTCGCACCACACGCTCAATCCAACTTCAACTGATACGCCTTCGCCGCCGTACCAAAGAACAAAGCCTGCTTGTCGGCCGCCGAATACTTTGCCGCGATGCGCTTAAAAGCGTTCCAGATCACATGGTAATCAACCGATGCGCGATCAGGCGGAAAATTGCTTTCAAACATACAGCGCTGAGCACCAAACGCTTTGATACAGTCATCAAATAACGGCCCCCAGGCTGCAGCGAGTTGCGTCGAATCAGCAGGCTTGGCCAATTTTTCAAAACCAAAACCTAGATACGCCATCCCCAAGCCACCCAGCTTCACGTACACGTTAGGGCACTTGGCTAACTCACCCATCAAAGTGCGCCAAGTGTCGGTCGCCTCTTTTTCTTTTGCCAGATACGTGCGAGTTTTTGCAACCAACCCGCCAATGTGATTCAAAATAATTGTTGTATCGGGATAGGTGCGCGCAAGGTCGATCACCTCAGGGATCTGATGATGATAAATCATCGCATCAAAACTTAGATTCCGCGGCCCAAGTTCAGCAAAGCCTTTACGAAAATCTGGATCCGACATTAACTTGGGCGGGATCAAGTAACGGCCGTTATTGAGTTGCTCATCCGCATCCCATTTGGTGATCAAACGAATGCCACGAAAACGCCCGCCCGCTGCAGCAATTTGCGCATCGAGTAGTTTGCCGATTTCTGCGCCATAGGTCAGATCAGCCGAGCCCACAATGCCTGCACACACTTGCGTTTTGCCATACACCAGGCTCGCAGCGATCGCCGCGATGCCATTGGCAAACTCAACCTCGCCCAAGCGCTCCATCATCTCGGGGCCCGTCTTGCGATAAAACGCACCACACTCAACAAATACCGAGCCCACGATGTTGTGGCCAGACTGAGCCTCGGCCATAAACTCTTGCAGCAAATAGGTTTGACCCTGGCGATCCCACAAGTGATGGTGGGGATCAATGATCGGCAACTCGGGTTCAAGAATCGCTTCACGGTGCGAGGCACGCCAGGCCGAATTATCAGGCGCAGCATGCACGGCAATCGGCGTGCCATCCGGATTGGTGGTCGGGCGTAATTTCAATTTTGATGGCATTTGTCTCTCACTGTTGTATTTAAGATTGTGGGTGATCTGCATCAGGACTACGTTCGCGGGCTTTAGCTCTGTGCACACCGCTTGTTTTATGTCAACGATGAGCCAATTTATCAGAGAAACAACCTTGCGCAAACACAGGCCACCAAGGCTGACACGATTTGCTGCCTAAAGCGCCGTCTAAAACAATGGTGCATTGCAGCGCGCCAGTAGCTGCTATCCTACAAAAAAACTTACTACACCTCAAACAGGATTGGCCCCAATCATGAAAATCACCGCCATCGAAACCTCAGTGATCTCAATCCCCTTCACCATGGATGGGCCACACAACCGCTTCGCCGGTCAACTGTGGGATCACCTTGAGATCTTGCTCGTCAAGGTCGAAACGGAAGACGGCTTGGTCGGTTGGGGCGAAGCCTTTGGCCACGCAGCGATTGCGTCAACAAAGGCCGCAATCGATTCAATCATCGCACCCTTAGTGCTTGGGCGCGATGCAACAGATATCAACGGGCTCACCCGCTCGGTGCTGCATGGCACGCACTTGCTGGGGCGCAACGGCTCATTCGTCTATGGCTTTTCAGGAATTGAAATCGCACTGTGGGACTTGGCTGGCAAGCGCGCCAAGCAACCCGTCTGGCAGTTACTAGGCGGGCCCGCGCGTAAAGAGCTTGATACCTATGCAAGCTTGCTTTGCTATACCGACCCTGCACTCGTCGCCAAAAATGTGTCGAAAGCCGCAAGCCAAGGCTATCGCTTTATTAAACTGCACGAGGTCACGCGCGAAGCGACGCTGGCGGCTATCCAGGCACCAGGTGCCGAAAATGCCAAAATCATGCTTGATGTCAATTGCGCCTGGCTACCCGTTAAAGCGCGCGAGATGGCACAGTCGCTGGCAAACGATGGCCTGCTTTGGCTAGAAGAGCCTGTCTGGCCACCCGAAGACGTGCATAGTTTGGCCAGCGTGCGCGCCAAGGGAGTACCGATTGCCGCCGGCGAAAACGTCGCGGGCTTGTTTGGTTTTAAGACTCTGATTGATGCCAAGGCCATCGACATTGCCCAACCCAGCGTCACCAAAGTCGGCGGCATTGGCGAGATGGTCAAGGTCATTCATTACTGTCAGGCCAACGGTGTTGAGGTGTATCCGCACTGCCCCTACTTTGGCCCAGGCTTACTGGCAAGCTACCACGTCGCCTCGGCCTTAATCGAGCGGCCGTTGGTTGAAATTTTATGGATCGAGATGGAAGGCAACCCGTTTGATCCATGGGTACGCAGCGTAGGGGGCAAAGTGCAGCTACCGCAAGGTCCCGGCCTGGGCGCTGACCCCGACCCCGCGCTACTGAGACGCTATTTAAAAGGGGATATCGTACGGACGGCCTAGCCGATCGTCAGCAAGCCAGTCGCGCCAAGCGTCGCACCCGTTAGTAGTAACCAAAACATATTGATCTTGGTGCGCGCGACAATCACTGTCGTCGCTGCTGTCAACGCCCATAAGGGCCAATCTCGGGCAGCCTCGGTGTTGCCAGTTGCCAACATCCAGCCCGACGCGATTAACAGCGCAATCACGATGGGGCCCATGCCTAGCTTAAAGGCACGCACGGCGATGCGTTCGCGATTTTTATAGACCCACTTCGCAGTGAAAAAAATCAACGTACAGCTAGGCAATAGCATGCCCACCATGCATAATACTGCCGCAAAGAATCCAACAAACAAGCCACCTGCGTTAAAGCCGATGTTCCAACCCAATAACGCCACAAACAAAACATTCGGTCCGGGTGCGGCCTGCGCAATCACAACTGAGGCACTAAACTGCGGGCTGGTTAACCAGTGCTGCTGCGTCACAAGGTAATGATGAATCTCGGGTAACAGCACCAACGGGCCACCAATCGAGCTCACAGAAAACAAAAAGAAGTGCATTAAAAGCTCGAACCAATCGGCCCACTGCATCACAAAACTTAACGGCGCGTTCATGGCTTGCCTCGAAGTTTAAGAAAGGTCAACAAATAGCCCAACCCTCCTAAACCAAACATGACATAGACCAGACGCCAGTGCAACAAGGCAACGCCCGCGAAGCTTAAACTGGCCAACACCAAACACAAAGGCACGCCTAGTGGATTGGTTTTCAAGGCCGTCAATAGTTTGAGCCCAGTAGCAATAAACAACCCTGCTGCTACCGCTCCCATGCCACGCAAGGCATCGATCACGTGAGGATCGGTACCAAAACGCGCATACGCCAAAGCCATCAAAGCGATCGTGAAGGAAGGTAACAAAAACATACCGGCAATCGACACGATGGCACCGCGTAAACCAAAATAGCGCGACCCCACCATGATGCTTAAATTTAAGGCAGGTGGCCCAGGCATGGTACGGGCGACGGCCCACTCTTCAACAAACTCGGCGCGTGTGAGCCACTTTTTACGCTCAACGAGCTCGCGCTCCATGTAGGCCAGCACGCCGCCAAAACCTTGTATCGCTAAAAGCGTAAAAGAAAAAAATAAGTCTTTAAGCGACTCAGGCTGTGGTCGCGCTGTAGGTGTTGTCATTTGGTCACAACATCAACGATGTAGTTGTCTCATCAAAGCAGCCAACTCAGACACCGAATGCTTTTCAAACGATAGCAAGAGCGAAAGTATCGTCTCAACCAACTGCGGGTCTTGCCCTTCAGCGTTGTGGCGAAACTTAGCGATGATATCTTCGTCGGAGGCCGGGTTTTCAGGCTCACCCTTTGCCAGTGGCACATCGATCTTGTGCACGGCACCCGCTTTACTTGTAATCACCATCGAAGCGCCACGCTGGGTGGGGTAAGCCTTGGCCCAACCGTCATCCAGCCTTGAGGTAATGCGCGAGGCTAAACCCTGAATCTCGGTATTCGTCACAACCGAAGGCACATAACGATCTTCGCCAACGTCGCCATAATAGGCCGCCATCGCCACCGAGTACTTGATACTAAACTTAGCCCCCTCGGCGGTGTCAGGCATTTCACTGGCACCACAAAAACTCACCGCGACTGGGTAAGTTGCCACGTCGACGCTTTCAATATCGGCAAAAGCCAACTTGTTGTCTTTCATCACGGCTAAGACACCATCGGCCGCCGGATGAATATGGCGACAGGCTGCGTGTAGCTTGATGTATTGATCGGCTAAATAAAAATGTGTGCCAAGCCCTTCAAATAGGGTCTCAAGATGCATCTCATCTGCCATGGCTTTGAAGAGGCCTTTTTCACCCTCAAGCACAGTCACTGGTCCCTTAGCGCCGCGCTTCGCTAAATCCACAGACAGCACACCGGCCATCGCAGCCTTACCCGGATGCAAAGGCTTCACCATCGCACCTTCGACCAAAATTTGTAACAAGCCCGCGCCTTGCAAGCTCGCGATACTCATTGCGCTTGTCAGTTGCTCTTTATTTAACTTCGCCAGCACGCCGCAAGCCGCAGCCGCGCCTAACACGCCAAGCGTGCCCGTCGTATGAAAACCACGATTCAAATGCGACGGATTCATCGCCTTGGATATGCGGTTGACGATGTCATAACCCAAAATCATCGACAACAAAAAGGACTGACCGTCCGCCTGCTGGGTCTCAGCATAGGCTAATGCCGCAGGGATTACCGCAACACCCGCATGCACACCGCCAAAACGGTAACCATCATCCATATCCAAAGCGTGCGCAGTGACGCCATTGCCTAAGGCCGCATGAATGGCAGGCACTTTATCTTTGAAACCAAACAAGGTGGCATCTTCAGTCCCCCGTAAGCTCGACAGATAATCGAGCATCATTCGCGGAAAATCCATCTTCAAGCCAGCGATTGAGACGCCAATTAAATCGATCGTTAACAGCTTGGCCTTATGCACCACTTCGGGGGGTACGTCTTTAAACTGAGTCTGACAAAAAAGCTCAGAAAACGTTTGCAAAATGGTCTGCTCTTTACTCATATCTTGACTCCAAGCTTAATTTTTATCTAGTTAACCTGAATACTAGCTGTCAACACAACTTGTTTTCGATGCTTACCTGTCAGTACGTTTAGCGTCTGTCCAATATTTTTGCATTTCGACACAGGTTGATATCATTTCGGTTTGGCAGCGCGCAACGCCTGCAATACGCGTTGCCCAGCACGTCCATCAGGCTTGACGCCAATTGATGTTTGAAACTCACTGATCGCAGCACGACTTTTTGTGCCAATCATTCCGTCGATCTCGCCAATGTCATACCCGCGAGCGACCAACCGCTGCTGCACTTCGCGCCGCTCGGCGCGACTCGTGCCCGCATCATCAGTTGGCCAAGGGGTGCTGAAACGCCCCGCCCCACGCAGGCGATCGGCCAGATGGGCGATCGATAAAGCATAAGACTCGGCAGCGTTATAGCTATAGATAGCGTCAAAATTTCGAAACACCATAAAGGCGGGTCCGGTCGGGCCAGCAGGCAACAGCAGCGCGGCCTGGGTGGTCTCACCGGGCACCCCTTGATCAGCCCGGATGGGCTTCACACCTAACTTTGTAAATTGAACCAAGGGTTGACGCGCGGCGCGCCCCGTTGGCCCAGCATAGCCTTTGGGCAATTGCACCTCGTACCCCCAGTTAGCACCACTCACCCAGCCGGCCATTTTTAAATAATTTGCCGTTGAGCCCAGCGCATCGGGAACTGAGTTCACAATATCGCGCTTACCATCGCCATCAAAATCGACAGCAATACGCTGATAGGTAGTGGGCATAAATTGCGTTTGACCAAAGGCGCCAGCCCACGACCCCACCAAGTTTTGCACAGGGATATCACCACTTTGAGCGATCTTTAGAGTCGCCCACAGCTCGCCTTTAAAAAACGCCTGACGCTTATTGGCACAGACCAAGGTCACTAACGAACGCACTATTTCGCGAGTCCCTTGAATTCGTCCGAAATTAGATTCGACTCCCCAAACGGCTACGATGGTGTACCGGTCAACACCATATTTTTGCTCGGCCTCGCCAAGTGTCTTTGACCACTCTTTCAGCTTGGCCTGTCCATCTGTCACGCGCTCATCGTCGACTAAACCCGCCAAATAATCCCAAATAGGGGTGCGAAATTCTGGCTGAAAATCAAAAGCCTTCAATACAGTCTCGTCAGGTTCGATTCCTTTGAAGGCCAAATCGAGTGTCAAGGCGCTGATGCCCTGCCCGCTCGCGGCTTGCCTCAACCCCGCAACACAGGTGTCAAACGTTTGCGCGTGGATAGCAAAAGCTACGCAAGATAACGCAAGCGCGCTCAAGGCTTTTTTCATGGGTAAGGCTCTTGATTAGAAGGAACCATAAATGTACACGGTAAAGGCCTCGCACAGCCCCCCCTCACCCACCCACGCTTTTGCGCTAGCATAGCCAGTATGACGAGCGCCCAGATTCAATAAAAATCATGAAAAAAAAGCAAACCCCAATAGTTGAAACATTAGCCAAGTCAAAGCCCCTCACAAAACGCACCATCAAAATACTGCGTGAAGAAGGCCACGCTTGGTATCACGTTTTGCGTTATGAGTGGATCTATCTGCTGACGCTCGCAATTGGTGCGACCTTACTCATATTTTTTTGGGAACCCTTACCCCCAAAAACATTAGGAATTGCAGTAGGTCGCGAGGGTACTTCAGATGGGATTTATGGCGAAAAATTAGTGTCTTTTTTTGCTAAACATGGAGTCAAACTGGAGATTACATACACTGAAGGCGGTAAGCAACCTATCGTGGTCATGAACCGCGAAAGTTCAATTCAAAGTGCGCTAGTGTTGGGCGGTCTTTACAAAAAGCACGAACTCAAAAACGTTTGGTCCTTAGGCAGTTCGCAGTACGAACCTTTGTGGCTCTTCTATCGCGGTGACACCTATTCCGGAGAAGAACCCGTCTTTCATTTTGCTACAGAAGGGTTGGCAATTGGTCAGCCAAATTCTGGTCCAAACACCATCGTTCGCGAAATTCTAAACACTAGGCAGCAGGACACCGCCCGCTCGGCCAAGCTTCTTGAGTGGCCGTATCTGAAATCAGTTGATGCCCTCTTAGCGGGTGAAATCAACGCCTTAACTACAGTTGATGGCATTGACTCGCCCATCATTAAAAAGCTGTTATCCGATCCGCAAATTAAGATCGCAAATTTTGCCCTTGCTCCCGCCCTTGTCAAATTTTTACCACAGCTAGACCTTGTATCGATTCCTCGTGGCGCTTTTGTGACAGCACCCATCTATCCGGCGTTTGATATCAATATGGTCGCAACAAGCCTCACCTTAGTGGTGGAAAAGGGTCTGCATCCAGCATTGCAACTTCTATTTTTAATGGCGATTGACCATCTTGGTGACTCACGCGATCAATTCTTTGCCAGACCCGATGAGTTTCCGTCTTACAAAGATAGCAACATACCGCTCGCGCCAACCGCCAAACAATATTTGGCGCAAGGCGCACCGACAAGCGTCCAGCACGTGCCTTTTTGGGTCGCGAGCTTTATTGATCGAATCTGGTTTTTCATTCTTGGCAGTCTAGCTGTCTTATACCCGCTATATCGTTTGACCCCAAACTATCGAACAACGCTTGGTCAACTAAAGGCCAACGACGCCTACGACATGCTGCATGCGATTCACCAACAATTTGCACAAGCTCAGTCACAAGAAGAGTTTGACACCGTCATGCAAGATTTTGGTCGATTACAACGCGAAATTGACGACTGGATTCCAAAGTTAAATATACCGGCATACTATGCCTTGCTCCGCCCGATCGATCACATCAAAAAAGTCGCTGCCGAACGACAAGCTTTTTTGCTAAAGCGCTGACGTCACGGCTCGTCTTAGCTTAATCAAGCACCAACGCTTCGCGACGAATTACCTCGCCCCACACCGGCACCTCTTTGTTAATAAGATTCGCAAAGCTCTTTGGATCTAGCATGACAGGCTCGCCATTACTTTTTAAAATCGCCTCAGCTTTAGGGTTAGTCGTAATCAGCCTAGCCGCCTCATAAATTTTTGTAATGATCGGTTGCGCAGTCCCCGCAGGCGCCAACAAACCCATCCAAAATGTGATCTCAAAACCGGCAAAGCCTGCCTCAGCCATTGTCGGCAAATCAGGAAGTTGCGCAATCCGCTTTGACGACGTCACAGCTAACGCCTTGAGCTTGCCTGCCTGAACATTAGGCACCGTGCTTAAGGTGTCAAAGCCGGCATTCAGTTCGCCGCTGATGATCGCCATGCCAGCCAGCGCACCGCTTTTGTACGGCACGTGCGTGGTTTTGATGTTGGCTCGATTACTCAGCGATACAAAACTTAGATGTGCCATGTTGCCTTGCCCACCCGAGCCGTAGGTCAGTTTGTCAGGCTGCGCTTGAGCGTAACGGATTAGCGCTTGTATGCTGTCCACAGAATTTTTCTGTGCCCACTCAGGATTCACCGCCAAAATGAACGGTGCTTCAATAATCATCGTAATCGGCGCAAAATCTGACGCTTTGTAGGTAATCTGTTTATATAGCTGTGGGTTGATAGTGATGCTACTTGAGTTAGTCACCAGCAAGGTATAGCCATCGGGCGCAGCCCGCGCCACTTCCCCCACGCCAATGGCACCATTTGCACCAGGTTTGTTCTCAACAACCACCGGCTGGCCCAACACTTTTGTTAATTGCTCGGCCGTCACGCGGGCCACCGTGTCAGTCACCGAACCCGCTGGAAACCCAACCACAATACGCAGGGGTTTATTGGGCCAAGACGTCGCGACAGCCTGCGCATGAGCAGCCGCTACCGTTAAAGAACACAGGGCAACCATGGCGCCCACTCTTCGGATTACTCTTTTCATTTTTTTGTCTCCCAAGATATCGTTTTCTGTGTCTGGACACTATGTTAGACCAAATCGCTTTTAGCCAAAAAGTGCAAATATCTTTAGAAAAAATCGTTTCTTTCGACAAATATTTCCATTTTGACCTGTGATCCAAGCTCGTATTGCAGCTATTTAATTAAAGTTCATGTTAATTTTGCAAGTCGCGAAGAGGCCTATTGACTGCACGTGCGTGCTTTGATCAGTCAATGATATTTTTAATCTTGACGAGTTCTTCTCAATGTCCCTCACAAAAACACTTGCAACAGCTTGCTTTACCTTGACTTTTGCCAACTCTTGTTTTGCTGCTGAGATTTCAGCCCGCACGCAAGTCGCTGACGCAGCCAAACCGGCAGCCTCTGCCCCCTTGGATAAAGAAGAGATGGCTAAGCAGTTGGCCAATCCCATCGCCAATATGATTTCGATGCCCCTCCAGTGGTCGTATGGCGGCAAGATGGGCGCGGATCAAAAAGGTAGTAATCAAACTGTTTTGCTACAACCTGTGGCGCCTATTAATCTAGGTGGCGGAGACATTTTCATTGTTCGGCCGATTCTCGCAGCAGTCGCAATGAATGATATCAATGGTTTTTCTGGAAACGGCGTCGCCAACATCACCCTCGAGTCTTTCTATGCCCCGAAAACAGGATCATCCTGGATTTGGGGTGTAGGGCCTTATGCCACTGCGCCTCTTAACAACACCGGTAATTTCGGATCCCAGCAAACTGGCGTGGGCGTAACCGGAGTCGTCTTAAATCGGGACGGCCCATGGACCTACGGCATCTTGGGTTATCGGTCATGGGGTGCGGGCGGCAGCACAACATACGGCACACAAAATAATCTGTATGGGCAGCCATTTCTTGCCTACACCACCAAGAGCGCCTGGACGTATTCCACCAACATGCAAGCGCTCTATAACTACGACACAGGCCGGACCTCAAATCCTCTTTATGCCGGCGTGTCTAAGCTAGAGGTCTTTGGCAAGCAACCCGTGCAGTTCAGTCTGGGGGCAACCTATTATCTAAGCTCAACACCCGAAGGGCCACAGGGTTGGGGCGCCCGGGCAACAGTCACCTTCGTTTTTCCCGAGTAAGCCGCTTCTTAAAGACGTTTGAGCTCGCGCAATTTTTAGAAAACCTTGCTTCGATCGTCGACACCGGCTTTTCTAATTCAAGCGCTCGGCCAATTTGAGCGCTTCCATTTGTTCTATAAAAATTATGCCACTCGCACAAAAAATTCTCGGCTGTATTTTAGCTTTTCACTTGCTGACAGCTTTTGCAAACACCTCGACAGTGTATTTCAATGGCGACATCCTCACGATGCTGGGCGAACGTCCGCAGTACGTCGAGGCGCTCTATGTGCAAAATGACAAAATTATGTTCGCTGGGGATAAGGCTCAAGCGCTCGCACAGGCTGGCGCCAACCCAACTTTATATGATCTGAAGGGTCACACCTTAATGCCGGGCTTCATAGACAGTTGGGGGCACTTTACGCTGATCGCACAAAATACTCTTGGCGTGAACTTGGGCTATTTTGCGAAAAATCCGCCTAATACCAAAACGCAGGCCCTTCAAAAACTGCTCTCAGAGGGCAAATTATTTAATGGCTGGATCATTGGGTCTGGCTATTCAGAGGCCATGTTATCTGACGGAGGTCTTTCTCTAGCAGACTTGGACCTAGCTTTTCCTGACCAACCACTCCTCATACAGAATATTTCAACCCTGACAGGCCAAGTGAATTCAGCTGGGTTGAAAAAGCTTGCGATCACTCGCGCAACCAAGGCCGTTGGAGGCTTCATCCCCACTGACCCAAAAACAGGAGAGCTCACCGGAGAGCTCGTGGGCTCGCCCTTCATGGATGCAGTGGTGCGCGCGGTCGGCACATACTCTCAAGACGTCACCTTTGACAGCTACCGCAAGGCCGAACACGTCTATCTTTCAAATGGCTTCACCACTGCTCAAAGTTATGAAGCGACGATTGATGATATGAATAAGATGCGTACAGCAGTCGAGCAGAAGGTGATTTCACTTGATCTGATTGCACTGCCAGCGTACGACGTGGTGGATGAGATTCTTAAAACGAAGCCAAGTTTCCAGTTCGGCGCTTATAGCCAGGGGGATAGAGGTTTTAAGGTAGCAGGCATCATGGTCGCGACTGACGGTGCACCACAGTTACGTTTTGCTTACTTCACCAAGCCCTTCTTGGATACGACTGGCTTTACCCCAGACTGGCGGGGATTTCCCTTCACCCCACAAAGCACAGTAGATCAGTACGCGAAGCTTGCGTACGAAAAAAATATTCAGTACTTTGGCTACAGTAACGGCGATGCCGGAATCGACATGACCCTTTCGGCTTTGAATAAAGCCATGAAAGAAACGGGTGTCACTGAAGATCGAAGACCGGTCATTTCCCATTCATTCTTTGTGCGCGATGATCAACTCGCGCAATATAAAGCCCAAAATATTATGGCGATTACGCTACCTAATCATATCTGGCTGTACGGCGACGTCTATCTAAAAATACTAGGCGAAGAGCGGGCCAAAAATATTAGTCCTTTACGTTCTGCCGATAAGCTCGGCGTCAAAATTGGGATTCATAATGACACGCCCTCTTCTGGCCCGAATGCTCTGTTTTCGGTATGGAGCGCAGTCAATCGTAAAACGTTTAGCGGCAAAACCTTGGGCGAAGAACAACGAATCGACGCCTACAAAGCGCTGCAAGGTTTTACCGTAAACGCTGCTTATCAGTACAACGAGGAGACACAAAAAGGAACCCTTGCAAAGGGAATGCTGACCGACTTAGTGCAACTCGACCGCAATCCTCTGAAGGTCGATACAGACGCTATTAAAGATATCCGAGTCGTTCAAACGATTAAACACGGCAAGCGGCT
>CAMCZQ010000015.1 GCA_945887835.1 Bordetella parapertussis
CACGGTTTGGTGATTGTGCCGCTTTCAATCTATGCGGCAAGCCTGGCAAAAACATTTGATGTCCCTGTTTGGTTCGATACGTTCGGTACCTGGGTGTCAATCACGATTTTGCTTGGCCTAGCCGTCTTAAATCTGTTGAGTGTGCTGGGCACGCCTGCACACGAAGCGGTGCAGCTCAAGGGTTGGCGCCAAAGTTTTTTTGCTCGCATGCTAAATGTTCGTCATCCTGGCGCAATGCTCGCGGTTGGCGCAGTGTTTGCGCTGTCTTTTGACACGCTGAGTCAAGCGTCTTTGTTTGTAGTTCTTGCCAGTAAATATCAGGCTTGGCACTTTGCAGTGATTTTCGCGCTGCTCTTTGTGGTTGGGATGCTGATTACCGATGGCATCAACGGCTTATTCATCGCTAAGTTGATCAAACGGTCTGATCACACGGCGCGAGTTGCCTCAAGGGTGATGGCGCTTGCGGTCTCGGGCGTGAGTATCTTGGTAGCGGTCGTCAGTATTTTGAGCGAAATTAATCCAACTTTTGACGGCTGGCGCTCGGGCAAAGAAGTCTGGCTAGGGGTATTTATCGTTGCCATACTGGTCGCGAGTTACTTTGTAGGGCAGCGGTTGAGCAAGCCCTATATCACTAAGCAATATTAAGCATATGCAATTTTCACCTCAGCTTTGAGGCGACATTAGAATTTTTACGCTTCATCAGTGAGGCGATATTCTTACATTTACGCTTCAACTTTGAAGCGATTAAATATATAATACGCTTTATGTATCTCTGGCAAGCGCCCAATTGGCCCCATTTTCAATACGATCTGACTGCTTTGCAGCCGACTTTGGCGCGGGCGCGGGTCGCGCAGGGGCGCGTGCTCGGTCTGGCTGGTACGTTGCAGTTGGTCGACCTGGCTCAATTAGAGCTTGAGGGTTGGGCAGCCGAGGCCGTCGCCACCGCCGAAATCGAAGGCGAGGTGCTGCAAGTTCACTCAGTGCGTGCCTCGGTCGCCCGTAGGCTTGGCTTGCCCGGCGCACCGAATGTGTTTCGCGATGCCCGTACCGAGGCCACGCTTGATGTGTTGCAAGCTGCGATCAAACGTTGGCAACATCCCTTAAGCGACGAAGACCTGTTCACGTGGCAGGCGGCGTTGTTTCCTGAAGGGCGCAGTGCGGGCGTCAAGATACAAATAGGTGCATATCGACAGCACACTCAGGCCATGCAGATTGTCACAGTCAAGTACGGTGCACCAGATATTGTTCATTACCAGGCGCCTGCTTCAGTTGATGTGCCCGCGCAGATGATGCAATTGATTGCTTGGTTTAATGACAGCGCAAAGAGTTGCGATGGCCTAGTGCGCGCAGCGCTTGCACACTTATGGTTTGAGGCGATTCACCCCTTCGAGGATGGTAATGGTCGAGTGGGGCGTGCGTTCAGTGAGTTGGCGCTTGCGCAAGACATGCAAAGTTCGCAGCGTATCTGGAGCTTATCCCAACAAATCATGAATGATCGTTCGGGATACTACGAGCAACTACAAGCCGCAACGTCAAGTGACACACTTGATGTGACACCTTGGGTTGAGTGGTTTGTTGCTTGCATCGAACGCGCTGCACAGGCGGCGCTTAAGCAAATGCAAGCCGCAATTGAAAAGACACGCTACTTTTCAACGCTCAGAGATTTGCACCCCACGCTTACTGCGTCTCAATTAAAGATCTTGGGGAAGCTGTTTGAGGCGCAGCCTGAGGGGTTTTTAGGGGGAATGAGCACGTCTAAATATGTGAACATTACTGGCCAGTCACGCGCCACCGCCTATCGCGAGCTCACAGACATGAGTCAGTTGGGGTTGCTTGAGCAATACGGTCAGGGGCGAGGTGCGCGTTACCGAATCGTGCCTCTAAGTTAAACCCCCATCTGCGTAGCCAAATCCCGAATATCTTTTGCCACCACATCCCACGCCTCGGTCGCAACCAGGTTGTCAGTTTGTGTAGGACCATACTCAGTTGGACGTGGCCAGAAGGCCGTTTTCAGGCCACAGTTTTTAGCGGCGAGCAGATCGTTGTTATGTGCTGCGCACATCATCACCTCTGAGGGATCTAAGCGCAGCGCGTGACATACGCCAAGATACGACTCGGGCTGTGGCTTGTAGCATCGAAATACTTCGGTGGATAAATTCAAATCCCAGGGCAGGCCTGTGTATTTGGCGATGTCAGTCAGCAGTGAGATGTTGCCGTTTGAAAGTGGGGCAATGATGTATTTGCTTTTTAGGCGTGTCAGTCCGCCCACTGCATCAGGCCAACCATCTAGGCGATGCCACACTTTATTGACGTGCTCGCGTTGCGGCTCTGTCATTTTGCTTAGGCCATATTGCTCAATCAGCACGTCAAGCGATTCGCGATGCAATACATCTAGCACGGTGAATTCGCGCTTGCCACTGCGGCAGGCTTCCATCGAAGGCTGATACATACTGCGCCATTGTTCAGCGAACACAGTCCAGTCAGCCTGAAAACCATTTTCGTTGCCCCAGCGGGTAAGATCACGCACGATACTGCCGCGCCAGTCAACGACCGACCCAAACGTATCGAACACCATGGCTTTAACGGTAGAGTGAAGTGAGGACATGCTTTTTGCTCCGAACTTTTATGTTGAGTGATTCTTATTGACTTAGACTTGATAGGGTACACGTGTACCTGGCTATGGGTTATTTAGGCGGTCAAACTGATATTTTTATCAAACACAGTATCTACCATTCTGAGCGCACCTGCGCTTGATATTTCTGTCCATCAACCAATTGTTCCTTCCAGAGCCCGAAAGCAGTGGCAGTCTGGTTTTGCTGTCCCAAATAAAGACTAATCGCTCGCCGAACTAACTCAGCTCGCGACGTCTTTTCGAAGCGGCAAAGGGCGGACAAATCGTCAAGCAGTGGATTCGGGTGTCAATACTGTTTGAGGTGAAGTCGCGATGAACTTGACTTTAGATTAAGTTCATCGCGTGAGCAAGCCTCAAACAAAAATTACATCACTGCAGAAGTACCACCATCAAGATTCACACTGCTACCCGTGACATAGCTCGAGGCTTCAGATGAAAAGAAAGCCACGACATTGGCCACTTCTTCAGCGCGGCCCACACGACCCAAAGGCACTTCTTTACCTTGCGCTTCATACAACTGTTCAACCGGGATACCAGCCTTGGCGGCTTTGCGCTCGTGCTGACCCGCGCGAATCAAACCGATACAAACACTGTTGACCAAAATGTTGTCAGCCGCAAATTCTTTTGACAAAGCCTTTGTCATGGCCAAGCCTGCCGCACGGGTCACCGTGGTTGGCATCGATTTAGCTTTTGGTTGTTTTGCACCAATGTTGGTGACGTTAATAATGCGGCCCCATTTATTTTTGCGCATTTCTGGGATCGCTAAGCGTGACAAACGAATCGCGGCAAACAGTTTCAAATCAAAGTCAGACTGCCAAGCTTGATCGGTAACCGATTCAAACTCGCCGGTTGCCGAAGTGCCGGCATTGTTGATCAGAATATCGATACGGCCGTAGGCTTTAAGGGTTTCTTGAATCAGGCGGGAGCAATCAGCCTCTTTGCTGACATCGGCCGAAATAGCCATGATCTTGCCGCCCGCGGCGCGAATTTCGCCGGCGACTTGATCTAATAATTCTTGTCCACGGGCAGCGATCACCACGGTGGCGCCCTCTTGAGCGAGCTTGGCTGCGCACGCCTTACCAATACCTTGAGAGCCGCCCGTTACGATGGCCACGCGATTTGTCAGTTGTAAGTCCATTTTATGTCTCCAATACAGGGTCTAAAAGCTCGTTTGTGTGGGTATTCTACATAGAGGGGTTCGCTCAAGCTTAATTCAGCTAGAATCGTTACACAATACACAGGAGTTTGCCATGCGTCTACGCCGTTTATCCAGTCTGATCGTGCTTCCGATTGCTGCGGCCTTAATTGGGCTTTCTGCGCACGCCGCTAACCTGCGAATTGGAGTGGGCGCTGACATCACCTCGATGGACCCGCATTTTGTGAATTTGTTTCCAAATAACGGCGTCGCTGAACATATTTATGACAAATTGGTAGGCTTGGATGCGGATTCGCGTCTGATCCCCGCGTTGGCCGAATCCTGGAAAACCATCGACCCAACGACGTGGGAATTTAAACTGCGAAAAGACGTGAAGTTTAGCGACGGCAGTCCGTTTACGGCAGCAGACGTTGTGTTTAGTTATGACCGCGTCGGGAAAATCCCAAACAGTCCAGGCCCCTTCACGTTGTACACCAAGGCGATTATTGCGAGCGAGATCGTAGACGACCACACGATTCGTTTTAAAACAGCCGCACCGTATCCCCTGTTGCCTAACGATTTATCGACAATTTATATCTTGTCGAAAAAAGTGGCTGAAACCGCTACAACCGAAGATTTCAACGCTGGCAAGGTCAATATCGGTACCGGGCCCTTTAAGTTTGGCGAGTTTAAGCGTGGCGATCGCGTAGAGTTGGTGCGAAATGATGGGTACTGGGGTAGAAAATCCGACTGGGAAAAAGTTACCTTGCGAATCTTGCCGAACGATCCGACTCGTGTGGCAGCGTTGCTCGCAGGCGACGTAGATGCGATTGAAAATATTCCTACACCTGATCTGACCAAAATTAAAGCGAATCCAAACCTATTAACCTCGACGAAAACTTCGCACCGAATTATTTTCTTTAACCTGGATCAGCAGCGGGACGTTACGCCTTTTGCCACGGCAAAAGACGGTACACCTCTTGCGAAGAATCCCTTTAAAGACTTAAAGGTTCGTCAGGCCATCTCTAAAGCGATTGACCGCGAAGCGATTAAAGCGCGTGTCATGGAAGGCCTTTCCTTGCCCAGTAACAACCTTGTGCCGGCGCCTATGTTTGGCCATGCCCCTTCCTTAACGCCTGAAAAATACGATGTTGCCGCAGCCAAGGCGTTGTTAGCCGAGGCCGGTTACCCAGACGGCTTCGCCTTAACGCTACACGCACCGAACAATCGTTATGTGAATGACGATCAAATCGCGCAGGCCGTGGCACAAATGCTGACTCGCGCAGGCATTGTGACAAAAATTCAAACCATGCCAATGGCTGTCTATTTAGGACGTGCCAGTAAGCTTGAGTATTCGATGACGATGTTGGGTTGGGGCGCGTCAACCGGCGAATCGTCTTCGGCTCTGCGCCCCTTGGTGGCGACCAATCAGCCTGATAAGGGCTTAGGCACATTTAACTGGGGTCGCTATTCGAATCCCAAGATGGATGCTGTGCTGGCAAAGGCGATGAGCACGATCGACGATAAGCAGCGTGAGGCCTTGCTGCAAGAGGCCGCGATTTTATCGCTTCAAGACGTGGGGATCGTACCGATACATCATCAGATTAATACCTGGGCGACAAAAAAAGGTGTGGTGTACACGCCCCGCACAGATGAGTACACCCTGGCCAATGAATTTAGGCCGCAGTAGATTTTTGAAACTAAGCCCGACTTTTTGAACAAGCCCTAAATACACTGAGCAACACATGACGACCTCGACCACACTGTCAAATACGATTGAACTGATCAAAACTCTGGTAGCGTTTGACACGACCAGTCGCGAGTCAAACTTAGGCCTCATCGAGTTTGTGCGCGATCATTTAAAGGGTTTGGGTCTTGCAACCCGCCTGTCTTACGACGCTGAAAAGCGCAAGGCAAATTTGTTTGCCACCTTAGGCGATCAAAAAACGCGTGGCATCGTGTTGTGTGGTCACACTGACGTGGTGCCGGTTGACGGGCAAGCCTGGGATACCGATCCGTTTAAAGCGCACATTGCCGATGGTCGTATTTATGGTCGCGGTGCGGTTGACATGAAAGGCTTTATTGCGGCGTCGTTAGCGATGCTACCGGCTTATATGAATAGTGAGCTCAAACAGCCCTTGCATATTGGTTTGACCTATGACGAAGAGGTTGGGTGCATTGGTGTGCAAACCTTGATTCGTGATTTGGCTGCCGCCAATATTCACCCGGCCGGCTGCTTTGTCGGTGAGCCGACCCGTATGCAAGTGATGACGGGGCACAAAGGCATGCGCGTGACGCGTTGCCGCGTGCGTGGCCTAGAGGCCCACTCTTCGATGGTGCCCGAGGCAGTCAACGCGATTGAATACGCTGGCCGCTTGATTGAAAAAATTCGCTCAATGTCGATACAAATGCAAGCCAATGGCCCCTTTGATCCGCTGTTTCAAACACCGCATACCACCATGCAAACAGGCGTGATCAAAGGCGGTACAGCGCCTAATATCGTGGCCAAAGATTGCGAGTTTATTTTTGATTGCCGCACCTTGCCGCAAAGCAACTCAGATGAGTTGATCAAACAAGTGCAAGAGTACGCCGAGGTATTGAAAGCCGAGATGCGCAAGATTTCTGCTCAGGCAGATATTGAGTTTGAAACCATTTCTAATTCAGTGCCGCTTTCAACGGATCACGAAGCGCCAATCTCGTATTTGGGCAAAGCGTTAGCGCGTAATAATCTGCTGGGTCGCGTGTCGTTTGCCACCGACGCAGGTTGGTTAAATCACGCTGGGATCCCTTGCGTCGTAGTCGGGCCTGGCGACATTGCAGTCGCGCACAAGCCCAATGAATTTATCGAAATCAGCCAGCTCGAAGAGTGCTTGGGCTTCATCGATCGCTTGCGCGAACGCATGACCCAAGAAGTTTTGCTAGCGTAAGACCCACTCGCGGTTTGCCTTGATCGCGTTGTACATGGCGTCTGGGGCGAGGTCAATGTTGTTAGGCCAAGCGACCGCGCCGCGGTCGATGAAGGCCTGCTTAAAAAAATTGAAATCCTTGAGTGCAGAAAAAACCCCAGTCAGATGACTGGTTTCAAAACGCACCTCGCCCGAGGTGCCATCTGAAAAACGCACAAGCATCGAAAGCGGCGCGATTATTTTTAGGTCAACGACATCCCAAGGCATCTTGCTCTCATACTAAGGGGTTGATCGGATTCGGCTGTTGCTTTGCGGTGCATAAGTGCCAGTCTATTAAAAGCTCGTTCTGATGTAACTCTGCCCAGTCCAAAACGAGTTCTTGCGCTCTGCGAGGTAGTTTACCGCTGGAAATTGTTAATTCGAGTATATCGACGGTCGCTTTAAATTCAGCGTATTCGACATGAAAATGAGGCGGCACGTGATCATTAAAAAACATGCGTATTGAAATACCGTAAAACGAACTAATTGTTGGCATAGGCACACCCTCTAATCCTCAATTTTATTAGAGGGGTGTTAAAGAATCTCTATCAAATAGTTACAGAATATTTCGAGATGTAACGGCCACTAAGCCGTCTGCGCAGCGACCTGACGCAGTGCTTGCTCAAAAGCCTCGGCAGGTTGGGCACCTTGCAACAGGTATTGATCGTTGATGATCACCGAGGGCACTGAACTGATCCCTAAGCCGGTATATTTTTGCTGACGGGCACGTACGTCGGCGTTGAATAAGTTTTGGCTTAATACTTCTTGCGCACGCACGGTATCTAAGCCGGCGCGCTTGACGGCATCGATCAAATTATTCTGATCATCAAGGCTTACCGCCAAGGTGAAATAGGTGCCAAGTAATTCGCGCTTGAGTCGATATTGCGCTTGCAAATCGAGCTCAACCTCAGCCCAATGTAATAAGCGATGCGCATTAAAGGTGTTGTAGACGTGCTTGCGACCTTCTGGGTGAAAGTCAAAACCCACTGCCGCGGCACGGTCGCGAATATTCTTTTGATTGACTCGAATTTGCGCTTCAGGCATGCCGTATTTTTCAGTGAGATGTTCGATCACATCCTGGCCGCCTTCGGGCATATGTGGATTAAGCTCAAACGGCTGAAAATGAATATCAACGTCAAATTCACCGTTGATATTTTTAAGCGCTTGTTCAATTGCGCCCAAGCCGACCGCACACCAAGGGCAGGCAATATCTGACACATAATCAATCTTGACAGTTTTTTTCATGGCAAAACAACCCTCGGCAGAAACTCAAACAATATTGAGCTTCGATAGTACTATCACCAAGAGCTTTCAGATTCAGGCGTGGCCGACACGTGATGAATGCTGAGATCAGCGCCCGCGTGTTCGTCTTCAGGGTCCATACGCAAGCCCATTGTCATTTTGAGCAGGCCATAAACAATAAAGCCACCAACCAGGGCAATCCCAACACCCAAGCCTGTGCCAATCAGCTGGGCCGACAAACTGACCCCACCAAGGCCACCGAGTGCTTTTTGTCCAAAGATACCCGCGGCGATACCCCCCCAGACTCCGCACAAACCATGCAGAGGCCACACGCCAAGAACATCGTCGATTTTCCAGCGATTTTGTTCGAGCGTAAAGACAAAGACGAAGAGGGCGCCAGCCACCAAGCCAACCACGAGCGCCCCCAGTGGGTGCATTAAGTCAGAACCGGCACACACAGCTACCAAGCCTGCCAAGGGGCCGTTATAGCTAAAGCCCGCATCATTTTTGCCAAAGTACCAGCCGGCCAAGGTGCCACCCGCCATGGCCATTAAAGAGTTCATGGCGACTAGGCCACTAATCTTGTCGATGGTTTGGGCGCTCATGACGTTAAAGCCAAACCAGCCCACCGTCAGGATCCAAGCGCCTAGGGCCAAGAAAGGAACATTTGAAGGCGGGTGCGCGGCCATGCGACCGTCTTTGCGATAGCGACCTTGGCGTGCACCCAAAAGCAAGATGGCAGGCAAGGCAATCCATCCCCCAACCGCATGCACGACAACTGAACCGGCAAAATCGTGAAACTCTTCGCCGCTAAAGCTCTTGACCCAGGCTTGGAAGCCAAAGGGATGTTCGGGGTTCCAGGCAATACCTTCGAAGATGGGATAAATAAAACCCACTAATAAAAAGGTGGCCAACAACTGAGGGTTAAATTTTGCACGCTCGGCAATGCCACCCGACACAATCGCGGGGATCGCTGCGGCAAAGGTGAGTAAAAAGAAAAACTTGACCAGTTCAAAGCCACTTTTCGCGGCAAGCTCTTCGGCGCCCATGAAAAAGTTCGTACCATAGGCAAGCGAATAGCCGATAAAAAAGTAAGCGATCGTTGAGACCGAAAAATCGACCAAAATCTTGACGAGTGCGTTGACCTGATTTTTTTCGCGTACCGTGCCGAGCTCTAAAAACGCAAAGCCGGCGTGCATCGCTAAAATCATGATTGCGCCTAATAAAATAAATAGCGCATCGACACCTGTTTTTATATTTTCCATTTCGGCTCCGGGTAAAAAATCGCCTGCGTTAGGCGTTCAATCTTCTAGCGATACTGTTAAGGTATTGATTTGCGTTTAGACCTAGAACGCAGCACATGAAAACTGTGTAAATCGACGGCGTATCTTAACGCGACTGAGCACAACGTTGGCGCATGAATAAATAAGCTATAAAAAACAAATACTTAAAAAATGTATAACCGAACCATTTTGGTGCAAATAGACGGATTTCAGGAGAAGACATGGCAACGTACGACATAGCAACCATCGAAGGTGATGGCATTGGCCCCGAGGTTTGCGCCGCCACCGTCACAGTATTAAAAGAGGCACTGGGGTCAAACGTACTGGCTTTTAATCAGTTTCCTGGTGGGGCGTCGCATTACGTCAAAACCGGTCAGGTGTTGCCACCAGATACGTTTGAAGCGTGCAACACATCACACGCGATTTTGCACGGGGCTGCAGGTTTGCCCAGCGTGACGTATCCCGATGGCACAGAGGTGGGTAATGACTTGCATCTGCAGTTACGCTTCAAGCTCGATCTGTATGCGAACGTGCGACCGATTCGTTTGTATCAAGCGGACTTTTCGCCGCTTAAAAATCGCCAGTCTGGTGACATTGATTACATCATCGTGCGTGAAAACACCGAAGGCTTATATGCTAGCCGCGGCGCGGGCGTACTGCTGCGCGGCGAGGTTGCCACCGACACGTTGGTGTTAACGCGCAAGGGCGTCTCGCGTATCGCCAAATTTGCCTTTGAGTTATCGCGTAAACGCAATGGCTCGCCTTCTGACGGCGTGCGTCGCATGACGGTGTGCGACAAGGCTAATATTTTGCGCAGCTACGCTTTTTTCAGATCTGTCTGTGACGAGGTGGCGCAAGACTATCCCGATGTCGCAATCGACTACGCTTACGTTGACGCGATTACGGTCCATCTGGTTAAACGTCCCGAGTTCTATGATGTGATCGTCGCTGAAAATATGTTTGGTGACATTATTTCGGATCTGGGTGCCGCCACGGTTGGTGGCATGGGGATCGCACCCTCGGGTGAGTTGGGCGATCACCATGGTTTGTTTCAAGGTGCGCATGGCTCGGCACCAGATATCGCCGGCCAAAATATCGCGAGTCCCTTGGCGACGATTTTGTCGGGTTCGTTTATGTTGCGTTGGTTAGGCGATCGCCATGCCGATCAAAACTTAATTCACGCCGCGCAACGCATCGAGCAGGCAGTCGAGGCGACCTTAGCGGATGGCAAGGCAATCCCACGTGACTTGGGCGGAGTGGCGTCGTGCTCTGACGTGACAGCAGAGATTTGTCGGCATCTTAAGTAAAACGTGGTGAAGCGTTAGGCGTGGTCAAGCCTCTGCCCTGAGACGCTGGTAAATTACTATTCGACTTCAATGGGTTGACCGAGGGTTTTTTATGATGCAAGTGACAACGTCTTCAGACATCTTGCGGGTGGGGATTGTTTCGGTGTCAGATCGCGCCTCGCAGGGTGTTTATGCGGATCAAGGGATTCCGGCGTTGCAGGCTTGGCTTGCGCGCGCCGTGTCTACCCAGTTGCAAACCGTGACCCGCCTGATTCAAGATGACGCCGCTGAGATCTCGGCGGCCTTGATCGAACTCGTAGATAGCGAGCGTTGTCATCTGGTACTGACAACGGGCGGCACAGGCCCCGCGCGTCGCGACGTCACTCCCGAGGCGACGCAGGCAGTGGCCACGCGCGACATGCCCGGTTTTGGCGAACAAATGCGACAAATCAGCCTGCAGTTTGTGCCTACCGCGATCTTGTCGCGCCAAGTGGCCGTGTTGCGTGAGATCGAAGGCCACGCTGCCCTCATCATTAATTTGCCCGGGCAGCCCAAAGCCATCAGTGAAACCCTCGAAGGCCTAAAGCGTGAAGATGGTAGCGTGGTGGTGTCGGGGATTTTCGCCGCAGTGCCGTATTGCATTGATTTAATCGGCGGGCCCTATATCGAAACTCATGACGCGGTGGTCAAAGGGTTTCGTCCGAAATCGGCCCGTCGCCCCGCCTAACGGGCCGCAAGCCTCCAGAGCGAGGTAACCTCAGCGCGACGTGCGTCGGCAAGCGGATCAGTTTCTTCTTTTGTTTTTGGGTGAGTCGGGCGAGTATCGAGCCGCTCAAGCACGACCAGTCCCGCACGCTCGATAGCCGCTAACAAGGCCGCTCTGCTGCGCAAACCGAGGTGCTCGGCCAAATCCGACAACAGCAACCAACCCTGCCCCTTAGGCGCCAGGTGCGTTGTTAAGCCCGATAGAAACCCCAGCAACATATGCTGGTCCTGGTCATAGACCGCTTGTTCCAGGGTTGACGCAGGGCGTCCGGGCAGCCAAGGGGGATTGCACACAACCAAATCCGCCTGCCCCTCAGGAAACAAATCCCCCTGTTTCAACGTGATGTGCTTTGCCATATTCAGACGATTGATATTATCTTGCGCGCACAGCAAAGCGCGCGCGCTGTTGTCAGTGCCAACGATGTGCTTGACCCCTTGTTTCACCAACAACGCAGCGATGACACCGGTGCCAGTCCCAATATCAAAAGCGGTGTTGATTGTCAGGGGACTTGCTCTGAAGGCTTGGCTGATCAAATCCAGATACTCTGCGCGAATCGGTGCAAAGACTCCGTAATGCGGGTGGATACGATCTTGCAAGGCAGCGACCTCGACGCCTTTTTTACGCCATTCGTAGGCGCTGATCACGCCTAGCAGTTCGGTCATGGGCATGACGTAGGGTTCGGCATGGTCGCCATACGCAGCCACACAGGCCGTCGCTACGTCGGGCGCGCGACGCAAGCTCAGGGTGTGATGAGGTTCGAACGGCAGCAACAGCATCCCTAGCGTGCGTGCCCGCTGAGCACGGGCCAGGCGGACTTGATGAAACCGCTCAGGGTAGGGCTGCTCGGCATACTTGACCCGACGTTTTGCGGTGCGTCGACCCAGCGCTTGCAGTAATTGGCGGGCATTTTGAAAGTCACCCGTCCAGATGAGTCCGACCCCTTCGCTCGCCAGACGGTAAGCAATGTCGGCGGTCATCGTGTCATCGGCTAAAACAGTGCGTTTTGGGGGTGCCCAATTGTTTTCAGAGCGCCATGGTAGTGTTTGCGTGACCTCGTCTTTTTCAAAAGAGAGCACAAGGGAAATTGCAGAATTTGGGCTGCTCGGCGGCATAAAAGTGTCTCGATAGTTGATCTGGCTCAGGCGAAACCCGACTTTGGGGTGTTTTTAGGGAAAATACTCTCATGCTGCCGTAAAATACGCAGTTAATTCATCCTCCATCCCGTCATTTTGCTCTAAAAAAGGATTTCTCATGGCACTCGTCTCTATGCGCCAGCTTTTGGATCATGCCGCTGAGCATGGTTATGGCATTCCGGCCTTCAACGTGAACAACCTCGAACAGGTTCAAGCCATCATGGAGGCGGCCGCGCAAACCGACAGCCCAGTGATCATGCAAGCCTCAGCGGGCGCGCGCAAATATGCGGGCGAGGGCTTTCTTAAACATTTGATTCAGGCTGCGGTTGAGTCGTATCCAAATATTCCTGTGGTGATGCATCAAGATCATGGTCAATCGCCCAAGATTTGCCAAGGCGCCATTGACCTTGGCTTTTCAAGTGTGATGATGGATGGTTCGTTAAAAGAAGACGGCAAGTCGATTGCTGACTATGACTACAACGTTGCGGTCACTAAGCAAGTGGTTGAGATGGCGCACAAGTTAGGCGTGACGGTTGAGGGCGAGCTTGGCTGCCTCGGCTCGCTCGAAACCATGGAAGGCGAGAAAGAAGACGGCCATGGTGCCGACGGCAAACTGACGATGGATCAATTGTTAACCGACCCTGAGCAGGCTGCCGATTTCGTGCGTCGAACGCAACTTGATGCCTTAGCGATCGCGATCGGGACCAGCCATGGCGCCTATAAATTTACGCGCAAGCCCACGGGCGATATTTTGTCGATTTCACGTATCAAAGAAATCAACAAGCGCCTGCCTAATACACACTTGGTCATGCATGGCAGCTCAAGCGTGCCGCAAGACCTGCTCGCCGAGATCCGCCAGTTTGGCGGCGACATGAAAGAAACCTACGGCGTGCCAGTCGAAGAAATTCAAACTGCGATCAAGTTTGGTGTGCGCAAGATCAACATCGACACCGATATTCGCTTAGCGATGACGGGCGCGATCCGTCGTTTCTTTGCCGAAAACCCCGGCAAGTTTGATCCACGCGAATACCTCAAGCCAGCCCGTGAGGCGGCTAAGGCAATTTGTATTCAGCGCTATCAGCAGTTTGGGACTGCAGGCAACGCCAGCAAAATCAAAGTGACGCCGCTTAAAGATATCGCCGTGCAGTACACGGCAGGTAAGTTGTCGCAGGTTGTTCAGTAACGGAAAAGCAGTCCGGGGCTTCGCTGACAGAGCCAGGGTGGTCAGCGCTGCAAGCGAAGTCGCCCGCCATTGCCTGATTGTGCGGCGCGGTTAAGAGCCTCGCACTTGTTGTTAAAATCATCGAATCTTCAAGATTTAAGCGGGCGCGAGGCTCGCTTTCACTTTTATAGGCTTCGCTGTGGCCCTCACGATTCTTCAGTCTTCGATCCAGTCTCTACCCTTGCTGGCGCGAGGTAAAGTGCGCGATATGTATGCGGTGGGCGATGACAAGTTACTGATTGTTGCCACCGATCGTATCTCTGCCTTCGACGTGATTTTGGATGATCCCATCCCTGGCAAAGGTCAGGTGCTCAAAGAGCTTACCGACTTTTGGCTTGCCAAACTGGCCCACGTATTGCCCAATCACTCAACGGGCATTAACCCTGAAGAGGTGGTGACCGCTGCCGAGCGCGAGCAGGTGGTTGGCCGCGCTGTTGTGGTGAAACGCTTAAAGCCAATTTTGGTCGAGGCTGTCGCGCGTGGGTATTTGATTGGCTCGGGCTGGAAAGATTACCAGGCGAGCGGAGCCGTTTGCGGTATCGCGCTACCGACCGGACTCAACCAAGCCGGTAAGTTGCCTACACCGATTTTTACACCAGCAGCCAAAGCCGAGTTTGGCTTGCATGACGAGAACGTTGATTTCGATTACGTGATTAAAGAAATCGGTCTTGTAATGGCTGAACGCATTCGCGAGGTCACCTTGCGTTTGTATGTTGAGGCTGCCACGTTTGCCGCCACCAAAGGCATCATGATTGCTGACACCAAGTTCGAGTTTGGGCTGGATGCAAACGGAACCTTGCATTTGATGGATGAGGTGCTCACACCAGATTCGTCACGCTTTTGGCCCGCCGATGGTTATCGTGAGGGCATCAGCCCTCCGTCTTTTGACAAGCAATTTGTGCGCGATTATCTTGAAACGCAAGCGTGGGGCAAGACCCCGCCCGCACCAAGATTGCCAGCTGAGGTCATCGCTAAAACCGCAGCTAAATATCGTGAAGCGCTTGACCGGTTGGTGGCTTAGTTCTTTGCTGCTCCACAGTCGACACGAACTTGTTTATTGCTATTTGAACCCTTTTTTGAGGCTTATAAATGACCTCTACTATGACCACCACAAATAAAGTCAGCGCCTCGCCAATCGTTGGCGTTGTCATGGGCTCCTCAAGCGATTGGGAAGTCATGCAGCACGCTGTCAATATGCTCAACGATTTCGGTATCGCCTGCGAAACGCGTGTGGTGTCGGCCCATCGTATGCCGCAAGAGATGGCCGACTATGGCGCTGCTGCGGCCGGTCGCGGCTTGCGAGCGATTATTGCGGGGGCGGGTGGTGCCGCGCATTTGCCGGGCATGATGGCAGCGCTCACCGAGGTACCCGTGTTTGGCGTACCAGTGCCTTCAAAATATCTGCGCGGCGAGGATTCGTTGCTATCCATTGTGCAAATGCCCAAGGGCATCCCGGTCGCAACCTTTGCGATTGGCGAAGCGGGGGCGGCTAACGCAGCCTTGCATGTGATTGCAAACTTGGCCACAACCGATCGTGCATTGCGCGAGCAACTCCTTGCGTTTCGTGTGCGTCAAACTGAAGCGGCGCGTGCCATGAAGGTGCCTCTGTGATCGTACCGGGTGAGTGGTTGGGATTGATGGGTGGTGGTCAGCTAGGACGCATGTTTTGTCAGGCGGCACAGTCGTTGGGGTATCGCGTCGCAGTACTTGATCCTGCGCCTGAGGGCCCAGCAGCTTCAGTCGCCGATATGCACATTCAGGCTGAGTACGATGATGAAGAGGGCTTGCTGCGCCTAACCCGCCAGTGTCGGGCTGTGACTACTGAATTTGAAAATGTTCCGGCCACCAGTTTAAAAATATTGGCTAAACATTGCCGAGTGACCCCGGGTGCTCAGGCGGTCGAAATCGTGCAAGATCGTATCGCTGAAAAAGCTTACATCGCGAGCCAAGGGGTGGCGGTTGCACCTTATGCGCCAATCCGTTGCGCAGCTGACTTGCAAGCAGCCGGTGCGCACCTGTTTCCCGGGATTTTAAAAGTGGCCCGCTTAGGCTATGACGGCAAAGGTCAGGCACGTGTGCGCACCTGCGCTGAGGCCTTAACAGCCTTCGAAGAGTTTGGCGCTGTACCTTGTGTGCTTGAGGCAATGCTGGATCTACAAGAAGAACTATCGGTGGTGATGGCGCGTGGGCTCGACGGCCAGTGCGCAGTGTTTCCGGTGGCTTCAAACGTGCATGATCACGGCATTTTGGCGGTGTCGACGGTTGATAGCCAACCTGCGGCTTCGGCGCAGTTGGCAACCGAGGCGGCACTTGCGATTGCCAATGGTTTGAAGTATCAGGGCGTGTTGTGCGTTGAGTTTTTTATCTTGCGCGACGGCCAGTTGCTGGTCAATGAAATTGCACCGCGACCCCACAACAGTGGTCACTACACCATGAACGCGTGCGTCACAAGTCAGTTTGAACAGCAGGCGCGCGTGATGGCACGATTGCCGTTAGGCAGCACGCAGCTATTAGCGCCGGTGGTCATGCTCAATATCTTGGGCGACGTTTGGTACACCGACGAGACTGATGCGCAAACTGAGCCAGACTGGTCGGGTGTGTTAGCGGTGCCCGGTGCGTCGCTGCATTTATATGGCAAGCGCGAAGCCCGCCGAGGTCGCAAGATGGGTCACGTGAATTGCGTGGGCAATACGCTGCCTGAGGCGATTGCCGCCGCCAATCAGATCGTTAACGTGCTGCGCTTACCCGTCGCTGCCTGACGTGTCAGAGCGAGGCCAACCTGTTGTGAGTGCAAAGGCAAGCGCAAATCCAAGCACAGGCACAAGCGCCAGTGCAGCCGAGATTGCCCGCGCGATCGAAGTATTGACCCAGCAAGGCTTAGTCGCCTTTCCAACAGAAACTGTTTACGGCCTTGGGGCCGATGCTGAAAGTGCGCTTGCGGTTGAGCGCATTTATCAGGCGAAGGGCAGGCCCTCTAATCATCCCGTCATCGTGCACGTCACCCCTGAGGCTGATTTGTTGTATTGGGCTGCGAGTGTGCCGCCCGAGGCACAGTTGTTAATCGATACGTTTTGGCCAGGCCCGCTCACACTGATTTTGAAGCGGGCTTCACATATTTCTTCAGTCGTCAGCGGTGGGCAAGATAGCATCGGTTTGCGCTGCCCTTCGCATCCGGTGGCGCAGGCTTTGTTACGTGGGTTCGCTGCGACGCGTGTGTCAGGACAAGGCGGCGTGGCGGGCCCATCGGCCAACAAGTTTGGTCAAGTGTCACCCACAACCGCCGAGCATGTGGGCAGCGAGTTTGCTGAACTGGTTGCGCAAGGCATGCCAGTGCTTGAGGGGGGCGCGAGTGACGTGGGCATCGAATCCACAATCGTCGATTTATCTCGTCTAGAGCAAGGGGTAGGCCCGGTGTTGTTGCGCCCGGGACACATTACAGCCGCCCAGCTTGCGCAAGTGTTAAACCAAGAGGTCGCGGCGCCCGACGCTCAAGCGCCGCGCGTATCGGGTGCCTTAAAGTCGCATTACGCTCCGCATACGCCATTACGCTTGCTTAGTTTGGCTGAGTTGCAAAGCGCAGTAGCGGCTGCACAAACCTCCAAACTCGCATCAAGCCAGCGTTTGGCCGTGGTAACTCATACGCCTGAAGGAGTCCCTGCAGACCTAGGCGAGCAGTTAGAGCGAATCAGCCTACCTAACGACCCCGCCGCCTATAGCCGCGTGCTGTATGCCACCCTGCGCGCGTTGGATCAGCAGGGCTATAGCCGGTTGTTGTGGCAGCAGCCGCCCGCGGGGCTCGAATGGGCGGGGGTGCAAGACCGACTCAGTCGGGCTGCTGCGGGGTTTGGCTGAGCGCCGCGCACTTCAGGCGACTGCTAGAGAGTTCGATGATCACGGTGTCGTCCAAAGATCACGGTGGAGCTCAACTATCAAGCTTGTATCCACCGATAAAATTAGAAATTTAATTTTGTATCACAAGTTAGACAAATAAGTGATTTTTGTATAATATGTGATATGCCCAGTAAAAAACAACCTGTTTATCCAAACGAACAAAGGCTCTTGACTGAGCTTGGTGAGCGATTACGCCTTGCGCGAATGCGGCGTAAGTTTTCATCAGAAACTGTCGCGGCTCGCTCGTCGATCTCTCGCATGACGCTTTATCGTGTCGAGCGAGGCGACCCCTCGGTGCTGATGGTCACTTACTTACGCGTGCTGGCCACCTTGCAACTCGAAGATGACTTGGGTCTGGTCGCGAAAGAAGACCGCCTCGGACGCAGTTTGCAAGATCTTGACTTGCCTCACGGAAGAACTCTCCATGCAAGATGAGCCACTTGAAGTCTGGCTGGACGCACAGTTCTGCGCAAAGCCAATGCTGGTCGGGTTCATCTCGAATGATCATGGGCAGTTGCGTTTTCAGTACTCTCAAAATTGGCTGACCGACTCTAGTCGCTTCGCGATTGATCCAGACCTACCTTTGAGCCAAGGGGTTTATTTTCCGAATAAAGTTGCTGGCAACTTTGGATGTTTTTTAGATGGTTCGCCCGATCGTTGGGGGCAAACGCTAATGAAACGCAGAGAAATGCTTGAGGCGCAAGATGAAAAGCGTAAGCCTCGAAACTTATACGAGTGGGATTTCATGGCGGGCGTGCAAGACCTCACGCGTCAAGGGGCCTTGCGCTTGCGGTCAGCTTCGCATGACCAGTTTGTCAGCCAACATCGCCTGTCTGCACCTCCTCTCGCGCAGTTGGCTGAACTCGAACTCGTTGCTAAAGAGCTGAGTCACAAACGTATCGACAATCTGAGCGCTTTGCGTCGCTGGCTCAGTGTTCTTGTCGCACCAGGCGCATCGCTGGGCGGTGCGCGTCCGAAAGCAAATTTTACTCAGACCGATGGCTCGTTGTGGATTGCGAAGTTTCCATCGCGAGAAGATGACATGGATATCGGCGGATGGGAGGGCGTTGTGCATGCACTTGCCGTACAAGCCAAGCTTGATGTGCCTGATGCCAAAGTCTTTAAATTCGGCAAATACTTTCATACATTTTGCGTCAAGCGTTTTGATCGATCGCAGGGTCGGCGAGTTTTTTATGCCTCGGCCATGACGCTTTTAGGGCGACGAGAGAGCGAGGGTAGCAGTTATGTAGACCTCGCAAGATTGTTGTTAACGCAAGGCAATCCAGCAACCCTCAAGCATGATCTTGAACAGTTATTTCGCCGCGTCGTGTTTAACGTCTGCGTATCTAATCGCGATGACCATTTACGTAATCACGGCTTTCTGTTTGACGGGAAAAACTGGCGACTGTCGCCGGCCTTTGACGTCAATCCGAATTTAGCAAAGGCTGAGCATGTGCTTAATTTGGATGCGGTGACCAATCGGCCTGATTTGGAGATTGTTGCGAGTACCGCTTCGTACTACGATTTAAACGAGTCACAAGCTCAAAAAATAATCCTTGAGATAAAGGCCGTTGTGCAGACTTGGAAAGCACAAGCACGCAGTTTGAAACTGAGCTCAGCAGAGATCGCGCTGATGGAACCCGCCTTCAATTTTACTGAATAAAAAAGCAGCGTCCGCATTTAAGTGCGCACGCTGCTTTTTAATGCACAGTAAAACTCGCTTAGAAGAACGCCTGAATCCCTGTTTGCGCGCGACCTAAAATCAGGGCGTGCACGTCATGGGTGCCTTCGTAGGTGTTCACGACTTCAAGGTTGACTAAGTGACGGGCCACACCGTACTCATCCGAGATACCGTTGCCACCCAACATGTCGCGCGCCATGCGGGCGATGTCAAGCGACTTGCCGCAGGAGTTGCGTTTCATGATTGAGGTGATTTCAACGGCGGCTGTGCCTTCGTCTTTCATGCGGCCTAAGCGCAGGCAACCTTGCAACGCGAGCGTGATCTCGGTTTGCATGTCGGCCAGTTTTTTCTGGATCAGTTGGTTGGCAGCCAAGGGGCGACCAAACTGTTTGCGGTCAAGCGTGTACTGACGCGCCATGTGCCAGCAGAACTCTGCCGCACCGAGTGCACCCCAGGCAATCCCGAAACGGGCTGAGTTTAAGCAGGTAAAGGGGCCCTTCAGGCCCGACACGCCAGGCAACATTTGTTCGTCGCCAATCTCGACACCTTCCATGACGATTTGGCCTGTGATTGAGGCGCGTAAACCGACTTTACCGTGGATAGCAGGTGCAGACAGACCTTTCATACCCTTCTCAAGGATAAAGCCACGAATACGACCGTCGTAGTCACCGCCCACACATTTGCCCCACACGACGAATACGTCGGCGATCGGCGAGTTCGAAATCCACATTTTGTTACCGGTCACCGTATAGCCGTTTGCAGTTTTCACGGCGCGGGTTTCCATGCCAGCTGGATCAGAGCCATGGTCGGGCTCTGTCAGGCCAAAACAGCCAATCCACTCACCGCGGGCAAGTTTGGGCAAATATTTTTGCTTTTGCTCCTCGGTACCAAATTCATTAATCGGCAGCATGACGAGCGAGGACTGCACGGACATCATCGAGCGATAACCCGAGTCAACACGTTCGACCTCGCGCGCGATCAGCCCGTAGCTGACGTAATTCAAACCCGAGCCACCGTATTGTGTGGGGATCGTTGCGCCCAACAGGCCAAGCTCACCCATCTCAGGAAAAATCTCGACGTCGGTTTTTTCGTTGCGAAACGCGTTGACTACGCGAGGCGCAAGCTTGTCTTGGCAATACGCGCGCGCGGCGTCGCGCACCATGCGCTCTTCGTCAGTGAGCTGGCTGTCCAGCAAAAGGGGGTCTTCCCAGTTAAATGAGGCTTCAGCGGCCATGTCGTGCTCCTGTTGCAATGCAATGATTAAACGATACCAAGGCTCGGTCGAAGTTGTCCTGAATACCCATATACAAACGCCAGGTGACCCTCCGACTCGTTTACATGGATTTTTTCGTTCGAGCTAAGCTTTTCAAACGCTTGCCAGGCGCCATCTTTGCTCGGTAATGCGTTGAAATTATTTCTTGAGTGCGGCGGCCCGTAGTTTTGAAATCGTGGTGGTTGGGGTAATTGTCTCTGGGTCAATCAGACAATGAATGATTGCGGGTTGCTTGCTTGCCACCGCACGTTCGTAGGCAGGGCCGAATTGCTCGGTTGTTTCGACGCGTTCGCCATGGCCACCAAAGGCGCGGGCGTAGGCTGCGAAATCAGGATTTTGCAGTTTGGTCGCTGACACGCGGCCAGGGTAGTTCTTTTCTTGATGCATACGGATGGTGCCGTACATGCCGTTATCGATGATCAAGACAATAATCGGCAAGTTGTATTGCACGGCCGTAGCGAATTCTTGTCCGTGCATCATGAAGCAGCCGTCACCAGCAAAGCAGACCACGGTTCTTTCAGGCCACAGGCGCTTGGCGCCGACGGCGGCGGGTAAGCCATAGCCCATCGAGCCCGAGGTTGGTGCGACTTGGGTTGCAAACTGGGTGAAGCGGTGAAAGCGATGAAGCCAGGTAGCAAAGTTGCCTGCGCCGTTTGCCATAATGGCATTGGCGGGTAAGTTGGCCTCAAGATACTGCATGACGCCGCCCATTTGCAGGGTGCCGGGCGTTTGAATCGGTGCGGGGTCGCTCCAGGCCAGATAGCTTTGATGCATGGCGGGCGTCTCTGCCGCCCAAGGCTGAGAGGCTGGGGTCGCAACTGAAGCTAATTCTGAGGCAAACGAAATCGGTGAAGCGTTAATTGCTAGCGACGCACGATAGACACGGCCGAGTTCGCCGCTGTCTGGGTGAACGTGTACCAGAGCTTGTTTGGGCACAGGGATATCAAACAGGGTGTAAGCCTGGCTTGGCATCTCTGACATGCGCCCGCCGACTAACAAGACCAAGTCTGCCTCGGCAACACGTTTGAGCAAAGCGGGATTCAAGCCAATACCCACGTCGCCGATAAAACAGGGGTGTGTGGCCGGGAACAGCATCTGGCGCCTGAACGATACCGCAACCGGTAGTTTGCAGCGCTCTGCAAAGGTGGCAAACTCATTGACGGCTTGAGCATTCCAGCGAGTACCGCCCAAAATCGCAACCGGTGCTTTAGCCTTGGCCAGACGTGCGGCCAGCTCTGCCATTTGTCCTTTTGTGGGGGCAGAATCCACCGCCTCGTAGCGCGGGGCATCCGGCTTGGTTGCGAGCTCGACCAACATGTCTTCAGGCAAAGCAATCACAACTGGGCCCGGACGCCCTGAGGTGGCGACATGGAAGGCGCGTGACAAGATCTCAGGGATACGCGCTGCATCATCAATCTCGGTCGCCCACTTGGCGGCGGTGCCAAAGACTGCACGGTAATCCATCTCTTGAAACGCCTCACGCTCGCGCATGCCGCGTTCGATTTGACCAACAAAAACAATCAGTGGGGTCGAATCCTGCTTGGCGATGTGAATGCCTGCTAGCGCGTTTGAAGCACCGGGGCCGCGGGTCACCATGCAAATACCGGGCTCGCCATTCAGTTGACCCTGGGCAGCGGCCATCATGGCTGCACCGCCCTCTTGCCGACACACGGTCACATCAATATTGACATCGACCAGCGCATCCAGCACCGCCAGAAAGCTCTCGCCGGGCACGCAAAACACGTGTTTGACACCGTGACTGACAAGTTGACCAACAAGAAGTTGACCGCCGGTACGTGGGGCGCTGGGAGAAGGGGCTTGGCTCATGTTTTTGCTCTGGAGGGGAGGGGGGGTGAACGAATCCAACATCATAGCGTGTCGGGTACGGGGTGCGCCATCTCAGTTTAGGATGCAGTTTTGGACAGGTATGCCAGAGCCTCTTTTGCGATGGCCAGGCTCGAGGTTAAGCCCGGCGATTCAATGCCAAATAAATTGACGAGGCCTGGGATGCCATGGGTGGCGGGCCCGGCAATCATGAAATCGGCCGCGGCTTCATGCGGCCCAGAAATCTTAGGCCGAATACCAGAATAGCTGGGCGATAAAGTGCCGTCTTGCATGCCCGGCCAGTAGGTGCGCACAGCCTCATAAAACCCTAAGCAGCGGTCTGGATCGACCGCGTAGTCGACGTGATCGATCCATTGCACGTCGGGCCCAAATTTTGCTTGCCCACCCAGATCAAGCGTGAGGTGCACGCCCAAGCCTGCATGATGCGGCGTCGGGTAGATCAGGCGGGTGAAAGGTGCACGACCTTGCAGGCTAAAGTAGCTGCCCTTGCACAGATATTCTGTGGGAATGGAAGACTCAGGGATCCCTTTTATTCGGCGCGCCAGCGTTGGCGCGTGCAAGCCCGAGGCGTTAATCAGCACGTTGCAAGATAACTCCATCGCGTCAGCGCCACCAAACTGCAAATTAAAACCACCATCGCCGCGCACACTACCCGATAAAAGCGGCGTATGAAATACACATTGCGCGCCTGCGTTTTCGGCATCGCCTTGGTAAGCCAGCATCAAGCCATGGCTGTCGATGATTCCGGTCGAGGGTGAGAGTAACGCTGCAGTACAAAACAAGGCAGGTTCAAGCGCTTGGGCCTGGGCAGCCGATAACAGTTCCAGGTCAGACACGCCGTTGATGTGGGCTTTTTTTGCAATTTCAGTGAGCGTTGGAATTTCTTCGTCGCTGGTTGCCACGATGAGTTTGCCCAAGCGCTTGTGCTTGACGCCGTGTTCGGCGCAGTAGGCGTACAAAAGATGGCGACCTTCAACGCACAGGCGGGCTTTGAGGCTGCCAGCGGGGTAATAAATACCGGCGTGAATGACCTCAGAGTTACGGGCGCTCGTGCCGGTGCCGATCCCTTCGGCCGCTTCGACCACCATGACCTCGCGCCCGCTTTGGGCTAAGGCTCGGGCGATGGCTAAACCAACCACGCCTGCTCCGATCACAATGCAATCAATATCTGTGCTCATGACTTCGATTTATTTTTGAAGATTAGGAGTGAGGTCGTAACCGCCTGCGTGATAGACCAAAGGCAGGCTCTCGGTGCGTTCGCAGTGCTCGACTTCGCCGATAAAAATGACGTGATCGCCTTCGTCGTAACGACTGCGGTTAAAACATTCGAACCAGGCCGCGCAGGGTAGATCTAGCCTCGGTGAGCCGCCAGGAGCCTGCGCCAGTGGCACGTCAGAAAACCGCTCAGCCGCGGTGCCTTTGGTAAAGCGGTGAGAAACGCCAAGCTGTTCGTGGCTCATGACATGGATGACATAGCGTTCGCAGTTCAGCAGAGTCGCCAGCGAGGACGAGCCACGTGAGAGGCTAAACAGCACCAGCGGCGGGTCGAGAGACACCGAGTTAAAAGAACTAACGGTGAGGCCCACGGGCTCCTGCCCGGCAAGCCTTGCGGTAATGACCGCGACACCGGTTGGAAAGCGACCGAGTGTCGCGCGAAAAAAAGCAGAATCAAAACTAGGTGCAGATGCTGTCATGTCAGGGCGAGATACGTCCAAGTGTCCAGCCAGTGCCAGAGCGTTGATAGGTGAGTCGATCGTGCAAGCGCGACGGACGCCCTTGCCAAAATTCGAAACAGTCGGGGTTTAAACGATAGCCTCCCCAGTGAGGGGGGCGCGGAGGTTGTTCGCCATACCGTTGCTGTATGGCGGCGGTGTTCGCTTCGAGTTCGGCCAGAGTGGTTGGCTGACTTTGGGCCGACACCCAGGCGCCTAAACGCGAACCAAGCGGGCGGCTATGAAAATAGTCGTCAGACTCATGCGCCGACACCTTGGTCACTAAACCGTCAATACGGACTTGCCGCTCAAGTGGCTGCCAAAAAAAGTTCAGACTCGCCCAGGGTTGTGTGGCAAGCTCTTGGCCCTTGCGTGAGTGGTAGTTGGTATAAAACACAAAGCCAGCCTCGTCGAAGCCCTTTAGCAAGACGACTCGTGCTGAAGGGCGACCTTGCGCGTCGGCGGTGGCAAGCGTCATGGCGGTGGGCTCAGCGACATTTTGTTCTAGCGCTTGCTCAAACCAAAGACCAAACTGTTCGAAGGGCGAGGTCTTGGCATCTTGTTCGACAAGGGTCCCTTTTTCGTAGCTTTGACGCAGATGCGCGATCGACATAATAAATCCAAAAGAGGTGACTAAATGCTAAGAAACGATTCAGGCAGGTGCACAGTGCACACGCCTAGGTCAAGTGTACCGTGGGGAACCATCGTCTTGCCAAAGTGATTGTTGGCGATCATTGGCCGTTTCTGCTGGCGCGATCGCGTTGAGGTTGCTGGATGCTTATTGCTGCTGCTGAATTTGGTTTGGCTGTTTGCGCCGGTGTATCAGACGTTCGGTCAAGGCAGCGAGGTGCTCATCGCAAATTCCAGCGGCTTTGAGCGACACTGCAGTTTGTGTCACATAATCGAAGCACGAGCCATACGTGCCATACGCTCGACAGATAATCTCAACTAAGTCATCCTCAGGGGGTTGTTTGACATAGGCAGGACCATTTCTATCGATCACAAAGGCCATTGCCTTGACATTGCCCAGAGGTGTCGCGCACGTGAGCCAGCTTGGTAAGTAAGCGCCGGTTCCCATTTCGCGTTTCCAGACGGCATCAAAGGTCTGCTCGACGTTTTGCCCCGCAATTTTGAATACCATCCCCTGGCAGACACCGGTTTGCTCCAGCCCAAATACCAGACCGGGGGTTTCAGGGGTGCCCCGGTTGATACGCGACCAAAGGCATAACGAGCGGTGATAGCCCTCTAGCGAAGCTGCACGCTGCTCAACGAATTCAAATTCGGGTCGCCAAATCAGCGAACCATAGCCAAAAATCCAGAGATCTTGCCCCGGGCGCCAGTCTTTTAGCGCAGTTTCAAGTGAGGCCAGTCGCTCTTGTTCAGTCCAACGCAGAAAGGTATTTGCGGGTGGCGGGGCCGGATGGGATAAAGACATGTGCGTTATTGAGGTGGTGTTGTGGGCGGGGGCGTATCAGTTGCGCTGCGGTTTTCGTCTTTGGCATCGCGGGTGAACCAGCGGCCTGCGCCAAGCGCTGCGGCGGTGATCCAAAACAAGGGCATGACGCCCCCCATGACGGTACCCAAGGCACCAAAGGCCAGTGGTAGCGTGACTTGACAACCGTTAATCAAGGCCATGCGCAAACCAAAGGCCTCGCCTGCGCGACCCGACGGCGCATGGTGCTGCAACAGCGCCAAAATCCCGGGTTGCGTCGAGCCTAGCGCCAACCCAAGCACAAAAGACATTGACATCAAAATCCAAACTTGCGAGAAGAACGGGTACAACAAAAAGTTAATGCCCGAGGCGAGCAAGGCGGCATGAATCAGTTGCCACGGGCGAACATGGCGTTGAATCCAGGGAAGCACGATGCGGATGACGATCGTGGCACAGGCAAAAACCGCCAAAATGAGCCCAATGGTGGTGGCGGACAAACCCGCACTGACGCCAAAAATTGGAACCACAAAGCCATGCGTATCCCAGGCACTTGAAAGCAACATGTTCGCGATAAACACTCTGCGCAGTTCTTTGCTGGCAAACAGGTCGGTGACGCTGCGCTTGACTTCGCTGGGGGGCGCTTTGATATGTGAGGTGATTAAGTAGCGCTTCATGCGCAGGAGACCCACAAAACACAGGATTGGCGAGATGGCTAACAAGGCAAAGACGCTTCGGTGCCCGAGATGGTCAATCGAGATGCCGGCGACAAGCGGACCGATTAGCCCCGAGGTGGCCATTGACAAGGAGAGCCACGAAAAATTGCGCAAGCGTTCTTCGCCGCTGCTTTGACCCATCTGGCGCTGCACCGCAATTTGAAAGGTCATGTGACCTGAACCAATCAACACCGCCGCAATCATGAGAGACGGTAGGCTTTGCCAGGTAAATGGCATCAGGGATCCCACAATCACCATGATCGCGCTCGCCCGCATCGGCTTGTAGGGTCCGATTGAATCAATTAAACGACCGGCCTGGACCGAACAGAGCATCGGTAAAAGTGCAAACACCGCGATCAGAACGCCTACTTCAAGAGTCGAGCGGCCGAGTTCGAGTGCGGTTAGGGTGACGGCGACTCTTCCGCCCGAAATCGCAATGTGCACTAGCATGATCAACAGACACAGAACCCCCGCGCTGGCAAAAGCAGACGGTAGAGGCTGGGGCGAAGGTTGGGGGGGCGACATGCTCACAGTATTAGGGGTAAATTGTGTTCCTCTCATGCGCTCTTGTCGAGCGTGCCATGCGGTTTTTTGGGTAGATCATGCAAAAAGACCTCTTAACAGAGCAATTGAGCCACACTTCTGATGCCGAGCGCCGCTTCGGCGGGCTCGAGCGACTGTACGGCGCACACACTAGCGTTGCGTTGCAGCACGCTCATGTGGCCGTGGTGGGCATTGGCGGCGTGGGGTCTTGGGCTGCAGAGGCGCTGGCCCGCAGCGGTGTAGGGGCACTCACGCTGATCGATCTTGACCATGTAGCCGAATCTAATATCAACCGGCAGGTGCACGCTCTGACTGAGACCTTGGGTCAGTCAAAGATTGCGGCGATGGCCCAAAGAATTCAAAGCATTCATTCCGACTGTCGCTTGACGTTGGTGGATGATTTTTTAACACCTGACAATGTCCAGCAGCTGCTGCCTGTTGGGCTGAGTGTTGTGCTTGACTGCACCGATCAAGTTCCAGCCAAGATCGCGATGGTGCTACAGTCGCGGGCACGTCAGCAAGCCTTAATCGTGTGCGGTGGGGCGGGCGGGAAAACCAATTCATTAGCTTTGCAGGTAGGCGATCTGGCCCAGACCACGCATGACGCCTTATTGGCCCGAGTGCGCAATATCTTAAGACGGGACCATCGTTTTGCGCGTGCGTCGAATGCCGCGGGCAAAGCGCACAAGCGCGTGCCTAAAATGGGGGTACGCGTGCTGTGGGTTGACCAACCCACCCGGTTGCCTGAAGTGTGGCAGCAACCGGCGGAGGGGCAGGCTTTGCAAGGGCTGTCTTGCGCGGGGTATGGTTCAACGGTTACTGTCACAGCAGCGATGGGATTTGCGGCGGCGGCCGAGGCAGTGAATACTATCCTGCACGCGCATGCTGGGGCTACGCTTTAGCAGTAAATCACGAATAACGATAACGACATGACTCAACTTAAAGCATTAGCAAAAATTTTATCGATGGCCGACTTTGAACGCGAGGCTGAAAAACGCTTGCCGCGGCCAATCTTTGGATATGTGTCGGGCGCCTGTGAAGACTGTCAGTCGTTGCGTGCCAATCGGGATGTGTTCGCAGAGTACGAATTTATTTCGCGCACGCTGGTCGATGTTTCAAGCCGCAGCCAGCAAGTTGAAATTTTTGGTAAGACCTATAGCGCTCCTTTTGGTATGGCACCGATGGGGATCACCGCGATGTCGGCGTACCGCGGAGATATCGTCTTGGCCGAAGCGGCTAAGCAAGCCAATATCCCGATGATCATGAGTGGTTCGTCATTGGTCAAAATGGAAGAGCTCATTGAGCGCGCACCCGATGCATGGTTTCAGGCTTATTTACATGGCAAGACCGAAGACATCTCACCTTTGATCGATCGGGTGGATGCGGCTGGTTTCAAAACTCTCGTGATAACGGTTGACACACCTGCCTCATCTAATCGCGAGAACAATGTCCGCACCGGTTTCTCAACGCCGTTGCGACCCAACTTGCGCTTAGCCTGGCAGGGCGTGACGCACCCGCGCTGGCTGTTTGGTACGCTGCTTAAAACGTTGTGGCATCACGGGATGCCGCACTTTGAGAATTCGTTTGCGACTCGCGGCGCACCGGTGATTTCAGCGAACGTTGCGCGAGACTTCTCGGCGCGCGGTCAATTGAGCTGGGATCATGTGCGCGACATTCGTAAGCGTTGGAAAGGTCCGCTCGTGATTAAGGGGATTTTGCATCCTGGCGATGCGGCGCTTGCCAGACAGTACGGGATGGACGGTGTGATCGTTTCGAACCATGGTGGTCGGCAATTGGATGGTGCAGTCGCACCGCTGCGGGTCTTGCCACAGATTGTTGAGCAATTCAAAGATGGCCCGGTCATGCTTGATAGCGGCGTGCGTCGCGGCAGCGACATGATGAAGGCCTTGGCCTTGGGTGCTCGCAGTGTGTTTTTAGGGCGCCCCTTTAATTATGCGGCGGCAGTCGGTGGGCCAGAAGGTGTCGCCCATGGGATTTCATTGCTGCAGCAAGAGGTCATGCGTAATATGGCAATGATGGGCATCAATCAACTCAGTGAGTTGACGCCCGAGTCGTTGCTGTATGTAGGGCGTGCGGCGAAATAGTTCAACACCTCAAACAAATAGAGTGTTCTTCCTTTAGACTTTTAGAATTCTAGACTTTTAAGCTTTCAAGTTTCCAACCATTCAACACACCATACCGGAGTAGACATGTCACAACTCGGATTCGCGATTCATACCCACAAACATACGGTCAGTGATGCAACGCTCAAGCGTTTTGCCAAGCTTGCGGTTGCCAACATCAGCGACGTCATGAGTCGCACCAACGGAACCGTGGACTTGCGCCCCTTTCATAAGGGCGGAAAGATTCTGGGTCGCGCCTTTACGGTTAAGACAGCACCTGGTGATAATTTGATGGTGCACAAAGCGATTGATATGGCGGCCCCGGGCGATGTGATCGTAGTGGATGCGGGTGGTCTGCAGCGCAACGCCATCATCGGTGAAATTATGTCTACCCTCGCAGCGAGTCGAAAGATCGCAGGTATGGTGATTGACGGCCCGATTCGCGATGTCGATAGTATTAGCAAAAATAAATTTCCGGTGTTCGCACGTTCAATCTCTCATCGCGGCCCCTATAAAGAAGGCCCAGGTGAAATCAACGTGACAGTGTCGATCGACGGCATGGTTGTGCACCCTGGCGATATCATTGTGGGCGACGATGACGGCCTGTTTGCGATTCGCCCTGCGGGTGCGGATGCGTTGGCCAAGCTGGTTGAAGCGGTTGAGAAAAAAGAAAAAAATATTCTTGCGCAAATTGCGAAAGGCACACTCGATCGCTCGTGGGTAGACCAAGCACTGCGTGCCAAGGGTGTTTTGAAATAATTCAATCAAAAAAATTAAGCATAATTTTGAGAGACAACATGAAAAAGCAAGTCGTACGTTTTGATTTTTGGATAAACCCTGTGTTCGATCGGCATCTGAAAGGGATCGCTGATATTGATCTAACCGTTTGTCGCTATTCGGATGACGAAAAGAAAACGCTAGAGGTATTTAAAAATACCCACGTGTATCACATCTGTGCAGCGCGCGACGAGGTGCCACCGCAGTGGTGGGTCAACGAAGACTTGCTTAAAAAGAGCCCGAACTTGTTGTGCGCCTCGGCCTCGGGCGCGGGCTACGATCCGGTTGATCTTGCGGCCTGTAATCGCCACGGCGTGTTGGTGGTGAATCAATCGAGTTGCAATGCCGACTCGGTTGCCGAACATGCGATGGGTTTGTTGTTGTCGGTGAAGCATCGCATCACGGCTTGTGATCGCATCATGCGTGCCAACGCTTACACCACCCGTGAAGACTTGATGGGCAACGAAATTCGTGGCTTGACGCTTGGTATCGTGGGGATGGGCAATATTGGCCGCCGTGTGGCGCAACTGGCAAAAGCGTTTGGCATGACTATTATTGGCCATGATCCATTTTTATCTGCCGATGAAATTCAAGCGCGTGGCGCAAAGTCTGTGACGTTTAATGAGTTGTTGACGCAAGCAGATGTGATCACCGTGCATTGCCCACGTTCGCCAGAAACACTGAACTATTTTGGCGCCGAGCAATATCGCGCCATGAAAAAAGGTGCTGTGTTTATGTCAACAGCGCGTGGTGGGATTCATGACGAAAAGGCGTTGTACGAGGCGTTACGTGACGGTCACTTGTCGGGCGCTGGGCTGGATGTGTGGTCGGTTGAACCTCCCGCTCAAGACAACCCTCTACTGTCTTTGCCAAACGTGACGGCAACCTATCATATTGCGGGTGTTACTCACGAGGCGCGACGTAATGCGGCCTCAATGGCGGCTGAACAAATTGAGGGTATGTTGAAAGGACAGCGCGCACCTCGCATGGCGAACCCAGAGGTCTGGCCCGTATTTCTTGAACGCTACAAAAAGATGTTTGGTTGATACTGAAACTTTACTTAACACGGGAACTTTACGATGAAAAATTTTCTGAAGAACTTTGTTCAACGGGCTTTATTCTCTGGCGTGTTGTTGTTAGGCCTGACTGCAGGAGCAAGCGCGGCGGGCTACCCCGAGAAGCCCATTACCATGCTCGTGGCCTATGGGCCTGGCGGCGGCACCGATTTAATCGCCCGATTGATCGCGCCCTATGTTGAAAAGTACTTGGGCAACGATGCGCGAATTGTCGTGAGCAATAAGGCGGGGGCAGGTGGTGCGATTGGGTTTACGGAACTCGCAAGGGCCACACCCGACGGCTACACCATTGGCTTTTTGAATACCCCCAATTTGATTTCGATTCCAATTGAGCGCCAAGCCAACTACACCTGGAGGGGTTTTGATCTGATCGGCAATTTGGTGGACGATCCTGGTGCTTTCACCGTGAACAGCGCTAGTCCCATGAAAGACCTAAAAGACCTCGTGACGTACGCGAAGGCGAATCCCGGTAAAGTGACCGTGGGCTCGACAGGCGTTGGTTCTGATGATCATTTAGCGATGCTATTTTTTGAACGCGCTGCGGGTGTGAAAATGACGCACATCCCTTACAAAGGATCGGCCGAAGTACGTAGCGGCATTCTGACCGGGCAGTTAGTGGTTGGGGCGATCAACGTCGGAGAAGCGTTGCAATTTATGCAAGGTGGCGCCCCAATGCGTATGTTGGGTCAGATGTCACTTAAGCGCACAAACTTGGCGCCTGGTACCCCCACGTTTGCAGAGCAGGGGTTTCAGATGGAAAGCGCGTCGCTGCGTGGGCTTGCGGCACCGAAAGGATTACCCGCTGACGTTCGTGAAAAACTGGTCAAGGCGGTTGGTCAAGCCGCTGCCGATCCAGGCTATTTAAAACAAGCTGCCTTGTTGTTTGCTCCTGTGCGCTACCTGGCCCCAGCGGCTTACGAAAAAGAACTGCTCTCTACCGAAAAAGACCTGCTCGAGTTATGGAAAGTCGCGCCCTGGAAAGAGTGATTCTGCTCGCAGGACGTCAAACCAACCGCGCAACCCGTTGGATAGCCTGAGGCTAGCTGCCGGGTGTTCAAAATCGGTGCGCGTCAGTACGGCTTCTCGTACTTGATGCGTGCTTAACAAATGCTCTCGCATGACACCGCCCAGTAAGCCGCAGGCTAAGGGCGGTGTCACCCAGGCATTGTTTTGTTTAATGTAAATATTTGAGCGACTACCTTCGCACAACTCAGCGCGTTCGTTTAAAAAAATCAAATCAAAAAAATCATGATGTGCGGCAAGCCACTGTGTCGTTGGGTCGTACCAAGGCCGCTGGGTGGTTTTGTGTTGAAGTAGTGCTTCATGGCTATCAAGCGTGAGTGAGGCAAGCGCCACCAAAGGGCGAGTTTGCAGCGCAGGCAACGGCGCGGTCGTGATGTGAAGCTCACCGTTGGGTGTCATCAAGAGGCGCACCCGCGTGCTCTCAGTTGACGTTGTCATCTTCAATAGCGCCGTTTGAATTTCTTGGTCAACGGCGACGTGGCCAGGCCAGTTAAACCCCAAATTCAGCGCAGAGGCTTGCAGGCGTTGTAAGTGCCCGGCAAGCATTGGGATTTGACCTTGCGAATCAGCGCGCATGGTTTCGATTAACTCAAAGCGGTGGCGCTCGGTGTTCATTTCGTTTCGCAGTGGTCAATTACGATTCGCGCTTTCCAGTGGCATTCGTCCCACTCAAGCTGTGCGACTGAGTCGTGCACAATGCCGCCGCCAATGTGATACAGCCCGCTGCCGTCTTGTTTGAGTAGCAACGTGCGAATGGCGACATTGAGCGAGAAGTCACCATTGGGGGCCAGCCAACCAAGACTGCCACAATACAAACCACGCGGTTGCGCTTCAGTTTGCTGAATACGCTTCATCGCTGCGATTTTAGGTGCACCGGTGATTGAGCCACACGGAAATAGTGCCCGCAAGATCTGTTCAAGTGAGGTCTCGGGTGCAATCGTGGCATGAATGGTTGAGGTCATCGTCCAGACCGAGGGGTAGGCCTCAAGTGAGAACAAGGGCGCTGCAACGACACTACCGGGTAAGGCGATGCGTCCAAGATCATTACGCAACAGGTCGACGATCATTAGATTTTCGGCGCGGTCTTTTGCGCTCGCTTGTAAGTGCTGCCCAAGACGCTGATCTTCAAGCGGGTCGTTTGAGCGAGGTGCAGTCCCTTTCATGGGGCGGGTGATTAACGTTGTACCGCGACGTTGCAAGAATAACTCTGGTGAAAA
>CAMCZQ010000016.1 GCA_945887835.1 Bordetella parapertussis
TGCCTTGCGAGGAGCCGCGTTGTTTCATCAACAGACCGGCATGTCGATAGACCTCGGCGGTCATTTCCATGGCTTGCGCAAAGCTGCGGGCACCTGATGCGATCACCATAAAATCTTGAATATCTACGCGGCGATCAGCGTGCGCGCCACCGCCAAAAATCTGAATTTGTGGCAAAGGCAGTTGAACGGCAGCATCTTTAGCGAGATAACGCCAAAGTGGTAACTGAGCGTCGGCAGCTGCGGCATGAAGTACCGCTAACGAGGTTGCGATCAAAGCGTTGCCGCCTAAGCGAGACTTGTCGGCAGTACCATCCAGGGCAATCAGTAAGCCATCAATTTTTTCTTGTTTAGTGACATCAAGACCCAGCAATAGTGGGGCGATTTCAGTTTGAATTCCCGCCACAGCCTGCATGACATCGAGCCCGCCAAAGCGTGTGCCCCCATCGCGTCGTTCAAGCGCTTCACGGCTGCCACGCGAGGCGCCTGCTGGAGCGATGCCGCGCCCCAGTGCACCAGAGTCTGTGACGATATCAACTTCAACAGTTGGGCGCCCACGCGAATCCCAAATGCGCCGAGCGTGAACCTGTTTAATCCGACTCATTGTGCAAACTCCTGGGCCCAGCGCGTATAGATGGTTGAAAAAGAAAGATCGTCTTGTTTTAAAAATTCGCTCGCGAGTTTGCGTACCCGTGCGCCGCACGTAGTGGTTAAGTATTCGGCGGGCGATTTGCCGTCAACGCGTGCGAGCATTAGGCCAGGCAGCAGAGAGGCGATTCTGTATTCAAGTGCTGCCACAGGCTCCCAGGTGATCTCTTGCAAATAAGCGTTCAAAAAGTCTTGAGCATTCTGCATGAGCCCCGCATGAGCTTGAGGCAAATGCGCTGCTTTTAAGAAAAAATGATTCAGGCAAAACGCGACATCAAACGCGGGGTCACCGTAGCAGGCACATTCGGCATCCAACAAAATCGGGCCTTCAGGCCCAAGCAAAATATTTTTGGGGCTGACGTCCCCGTGCACCAACACTTTAAGATTATGTTGTGTGCGCACGATCAGCGCTTTTAATCGTGAGCTTAACTCTGGATGTTGACGCGCGGCCTCTTCAAGATAAGGTTCAAGTCGAATCGCATAAAACGTTGCGTCGTTCTTGAACTGTTTGGCGAGGTCTTCTTTGAGCGCTGTTTGCGAATGGATTTGTCCAACGATATGGCCAAGCTGGGTTGCCACCTTCGCTGCGAGCCTGCCGGCCAGAAGCTCTGTCTTCCAGTTTAGGTATTCGTCGCCAAGGTATTGCATCACAAAACTTTTGCTTTTTTGATCGATGCCCAACACTTGTGGCACAGCTTGAGGTGCGATTTTTGCAGCCGTTTGTAACCAAGCAATTTCGGCAAAGACACGATCAACGGGTGCCAACCACTGCTTAGCCACTTTGAGTTGCGGCAACGCTTGTTTGAGGCAGTACTGCGCTTGCTGAGTAGTAATCTGAAAAATATTTGATGACACGCCACCGGCTAGCGCTTTGATCGTAATGGTTTCGTCGCCCTGAGCAAGGTTTAAGTTGCTTAGGATTTTTTTAATCGCCGCATGATCATTTGCTAAGTTTTTAAAGACATCGACTACCTGTGTGTGAGCAACGGCCGACTGTTTCTCAGCAACGGCCAACTGTTTGTCACGCAGGTTTTGGGCGACCTCTTTGCCTTTATCAAACTCTTGTTTGAGCCTAGTGAGTTCTTCAGGGCTGACACGTTCAATATTTGCATAGTCGAGCTTCCACTCGTGCGACTGACTCCACCGTTGAGGGGACTGCACGGTTGTACGGGCGACCACAGCGGTTTCTAAAACCTTGAAGGCTAGCGCTAAGGTTTGCCGCTGCGATGCCAGATCATGGGGTTTTCCGGCTGAGTTACCGAGCGGAAAGTCGCTGAACATAAATCTGGGTACGCCGCAGTGTTCAACAATATCCTTTGCACAGCCCATTAATACGGTGGGGATACCATTGGCTTCAAGGTAACGGGCAATCAGGCTAAGGGTTTGATGACACACCGGGCAGTTTGGGGTCAAGACCACTGCCTCGACGCCATCCGCGCGACAACGCTTTAAGACCTCAGGCGCATCAACTTCGATCGTATGACGTTGGCTTCGGTTGGTGGGGGCGCCATAAAAGAACGGTGCAATGCTGCCAATGATTTTGTCGCGCGCAAGTTCACGCAGCATGGGCAAAGCAAACCAAGTGTTTGAGTCTTCCATACTGGTGTGTTTGCGATCGACTGCCACATGCGACACGCGCAAGTCGTGGTCAATATTTGTAGCACCTGAGTAAACGGTAAAAAACTTCGCAGCCGAGTTGTAAGTTGACCCTGGGCCTTGATTGCCTTTGTCAGAGTGATAAGGCGCTGCGGTTGTAATAATCGTGACGCAAGTGTCTTTAAGAGGCTTGCGCAAGGACGTAAAAGGCGCGTCGGCAAAGTGCGCCCAACGGTACGGGTTGCCGTAGCCCAAACCTAAATACCAATCGCGGGTGCGCTGCATATAGCGAATAGGCTGGTCATCATCGCTGACAAAGCCAAGCAGTTGATCCACGTCAGCTTGCGATAGTTTGGTTGCTTCAGTCATAAACATTGTCGTTTTTGTTGATATTTCAGAGTCTAGCTGAAAAAATCCCAGAGTCCGATGACCAAACACGTTGAGAATGCCGTCAGAACTTAGCCAAAAGCAGTTTTTTCAAAGACTATACTTCTGCTAGCGCCTTCGGGCTTTATTCTCATCTGTGGGCTCTTCGTTTTGACTTCTGCTACCGCAGCGTTTTCAATCAGGGTGCTGTCCCTCATCCCTCCGATGACACAGCTCAACACGCCGTACCCTTCGACGGCGTATCTGACGGGGTTTTTGCGTTCGCGTGATTTTTGCGCGGTCCAAGAGGATTTGGCACTTGCGCTTGTGCTAAGGCTGCTTTCGCGTCAGGGCCTGGCTGAAGTCGCCGAGGTGATTGCGCGCTTGCCCGCTGCCGCACACACCCAAACCATTGAAGCGTTTAGTGCGCAGCGAGCGCAATATGTTGCAACGGTTGAGCCCGTGATTGCGTTTTTGCAGGGGCGTGATTCAACCTTGGCACATCGTATTGTCAGTCGGCAGTATTTGCCTGAAGGCCCGCGCTTTGCAAGCCTCGATGTCTTTGTGGATGACGAAGGTGGTGATCCGCTGGCATGGGCCTTTGGTGCGCTTGGCCTGAATGACAAAGCCAAGCACTTGGCCACGCTTTATTTGAATGATCTGGCCGACGTGCTTCGCGATGCGATCGATCCGCGATTTGAATTTGTGCGTTATGCCGAGTCGTTAGCAGCGAGTCAGGCAAGCTTTGAACCCTTGGCTAAAGCCTTGGCTGCGCCAGATAATATGATTGACGCCACGCTCGCGCGGCTGACCTTAGAGGCTCTTGGCGCACACCAGCCGACCGTGGTTCTAATTTCTGTGCCGTTTCCGGGCTCTGTCTATGCGGCTTTTCGGATCGCCCAAACGGTCAAGGCCTACAACCCTAAAATCGTCACCTTGTTAGGCGGTGGTTTTGTCAACACCGAATTGCGCGAACTGACCGAGCCGCGAGTGTTTGATTATTTTGATTACGTGACGCTAGATTCAGGTGAGCGCCCCTTGCTTTCGTTACTCGCTTATCTTCAAGGGCAGCGTTCACGGCAACGACTGGTACGCACTTATTTACGCGATGCAGCGTCGCAACAGGTGCAATATATCAATCTGGTTGAGCCCGACGTGCCATTCGAAGAGGTTGGTACGCCCACGTGGGATGGCTTGCCTTTAGACCGCTATCTGTCGCTACTAGACATGCTTAATCCGATGCATCGGCTCTGGAGCGATGGTCGCTGGAACAAGCTCACCGTGGCGCATGGCTGTTACTGGAAGAAATGCAGTTTCTGTGACGTGAGTTTGGATTACATCGGTCGCTACGAAAGTGCTTCTGCGACAGTTTTAGTGGATCGTATTGAATCAATTATTCAAGAGACTCGTCAAACGGGCTTTCATTTTGTGGATGAAGCCGCTCCACCCAAATCGCTCAAAGCGCTTGCAACTGAACTGATCAAACGCGACACGGCGATATCATGGTGGGGCAATATTCGGTTTGAAAAGACCTTTACGCCTGAGTTATGCGAGTTGCTCGCGCAGAGTGGTTGCATTGCGGTGTCGGGCGGTCTAGAAGTCGCCTCTGATCGATTACTGACCCTGATGAAAAAAGGTGTGTCGGTTGATCAAGTGGCTCGCGTGACGCATGCGTTTACCGACGCCGGTATTTTGGTGCATGCCTATTTAATGTATGGCTTTCCGACTCAAACTGTGCAAGACACGGTCGACGCACTTGAGTTCGTTAGGCAGTTATTTGCCAATGGTTGCATTCAAAGTGGGTTCTTTCATCGCTTTACGTGCACGGTCCATTCACCTGTCGGACTCAATCCGCAAGAGTATGGCGTGACGCTCAAACCCTTGCCACCGGTGAGCTTTGCAAAAAACGATGTGTTGTTTGTAGACCCTACCGGAACCGATCACGCTGCGCTGGGCGTGGGACTCAGAAAAGCCATTTACAATTTTATGCACGGCCTTGGTTTAGAGGAAGACGTGCGTAGCTGGTTTGACTTTAAAGTGCCCCGCACGACTGTGGCGCGTCAACGCATCGAGCGAGCTTTAGGGACTCGAGACCGTCTGACGCGTGCGGCAACAGAGCGCTAGTCAGCATCCTGTTCTTTCAGCCAGCGCTTGAGCCCGGGATCGTCGCGTACGGTGAGCAGGTCGCTTTTGATCGCAGTGATTTCAGAATGCAGACGACGCTGCAAGGTGGCTAAGTGGCGGCTTAAAGAGGCCTCGCTGATAGTGGCTGCAGGTGACATGCCAAACTCACCGATGGCATCAAGTTCAACATCGCGCAGCTCGCGTTGAATGCCCTGTGTGCGCTGGGTAATCAGGCCGGTGAGTGCTGCGATTTTGTCATGAGCAAGATTGCTGGCAATTTGGGCTTCGGTCAAGTTTGACTCAAGCTGCAGATGTAACAGGGTCAGCAGATCACCGCGGCTGTAGGCGGTGTTTGCATCGCTCATTAATTGAGTTTTGCGGGCGCGTTCAAGTGGATCACTCTCGCGATCGGGGTGCACGGCGCTGGCAAGTTGCCGATAGATGCTACGCAGGGCACCTTGTGCATCATTGAGTAGCTGTTCGGCCTGCAACTGACTGGGAGTCTTGGTGCGTTGATTTTTGCGCTTTTCTTTTTGGCGCTCGCGCTGTTCGGCTTGCTTACGCAGCTGTTCAAACTTTGCATGCAGTACGTCGTCAACGGTTTCGAAGGGTTCGTCTTCTTCGAGCGCGCGACCCATGGTTTGTTCAAAGTAGGCTTGCGCCTCACGCGCTTGGGCGAGTTCAATGTCGGCCAAGGCTTGGTCGCTGTGCGCGTCATGCAGCACCCGCATGTCATGATCACCTTGTAAGGCAAAGTCTATGGCGATTCTGCAAATCTGCCGACGCATCAGCTTTTGATGACGGGTGGGCAGGCCACCTTTTTCCAGGCGCTGATCCAACCAGATGGCCATACTCTTGCGCAGCGTTTCTTGGCGCCGATGCAGTGGTTTCAGGGTGGCCTGATGCACGGCGCGATGCTGCTCAACCAGCCTACGTAACCCTTTGATCTTCAGGGTCAGGCGTTCGGCATGCTTAACAAGCTCACTAAAATTTTCTTGTTCGGGCGACAGTTCTTGAGCAAACTGCGTGAGTGCGGGTGCGGTTTCGATAAAGTGCGACAGTTTGATGGCGTCCTGAAGGAGGGGGTTGCAAGCGTAACCATGCAGTTTAACGCCTTGGCGCCCCAGCTGTCAGGTCATGGCAGATTTTTCTTATAGGCGCTTGTTCGCAAGCGAGCTGCCACCTGATTTAGCCTGCGGCAGCCCCAACGTGGCTCTTTTAGGTGAGTGGCTCTTTTAGAATTACTTCTTTTGGTCCATAAATACAATCAGCTCGCGAAAAATTCTGGTGTATTCATCCATCTCTTCGTCCATCTGTTTTGGGCCTTTGACATCAAGGATCAGACCATGCTTTTGCGCGAATTGCGCAAACTCAGGGCTGTTTCCAATGGCAAGTGATGTGGCGATGATTTTGTCTTTGATCTCGTTTGGCAACCCTTTGGGTGCGACGATGCCATACGAGGCGGGTAGGGTCACGTTGTATCCAGCTTGCACAACTGAAGTCGCTTGTGGAAACGCAAAATATTTGTCTTTCGTAAAGCTAGCAATCACCCGGATTTTGCCGGCTTGTACATGCGGCAACATGGTCGGGGCGTATCCAGTACTCGCTTCTACTCGACCGCCAAGCAGCGCAACGAGCGCTTCGCCGCCACCGCCGGTGAACGGAATGGTGGCAATCTTCACTTGGGCGATCTTGTTTAATTCTTGAATCGCTAAATCTGGGGTCGTTCGATAGCCGGACACCGCTGCACGGATTTTCCCGGGATTTTTGCGCACTGCATCCATAAAGTCTTCAAAGGTATGCCAAGGTGAATCAGTACGCACCGCAATAATGGTGGGTAGGTCAACGAGCTTGATGATTGACTGATAGTCTTCTGGGCCTTTCCAAGCGATTGCTTTGTTCACAAGCGGTTGGTAGGCCAAAACACTGTTTGAAGTGAGCCCTAGTGTATAGCCATCAGGCTTGGCCCGAATGACCGCTGCTGTGCCGATGGTGGCTGAGCCCCCAGGTTTGTTTTCGACGTTAACGCTGACCTTGAGCGCTTGTTCGAGTTGACTCGCAAATTGGCGCGAAATCGGGTCGGTAGAGCCGCCGGGGCCATAGGGCACGATAAAAGTGATATCGCGGTTCGGGTAGGGCTGCGCCTGCGCTGAGGGTCCGAACAAAGTGGTGCCAAGCGTTGCTATAAAAAATATTACGATACAAAAAATAGAGCGCCCTTTAGTTTTTATAAACATGTCTCTTTATTCCCGTCAGTTATCAGACCAGCATGGGAGTAGTATGCCTAAAAAAAACCAAGCTAGCTAGCAGCCACTCGCCAAGGTGGCTAACACCCCCTCAATACGCTAAACTTGAGACCAAATTCATTCTAAAAATTCCATCTTCGTGAATGTTGTGGGACGACATGACAGATGTGAGACAAAATTCTTCAAAAGGTAGCGCCATGGCTCAAACTGCCAGTGAAAAAATTGCTTCGTTCGTTCTGAATTTTGACCCGGGCACCATTACGGCAGCCAGTCGACACGTTGCAGCCCGGGCTTTGTACGACACCATCGTTTGTGCCTTGGCAGGCGCGCAAGAGCCCGCCTCGCAACTCAGTCTTCAATATGCGCAGGGCCAAACCGGCCCGCATATGGCCACAGTTTGGGCAACAGGCCAGAAGGTGTCGCTAGAAATGGCTGCTCTGGTAAACGGCACGATGGGTCATGCTTTGGATTTTGACGACGTGTCCTCACCTCTGCGCGGTCATCCAACCGTGGCGATTTTGCCCGCTGTGATTGCGTTAGGTGAATCTCTGCAAGCGCAGGGGCGCGACATCATCACTGCGTACATTGTCGGTTTTGAGGTGAGCTTACGCTTGGCGCGTGCGATTGTGGATGAACAGTATGCCAAGGGCTGGCATTCAACAGCTTCGATTGCGACGTTCGGTACAACGGTTGCATGTGCACATTTGTTAAAACTGAATCATGCTCAGATCGTGAATGCCTTGGGGATTACGGTCTCGCAGGTTGCGGGGACTCGTCAAAACTTTGGCACGATGTCTAAGCCCTTTCAGGCAGGGCAAGCCAATGCGGTGGCGCTGCGTGCTGTCATGCTCGCTAAGCTTGGGTTTGATGCCTCAGCCAAGGCGCTTGATGGGGATTTGGGCTACGCCACGCTGTATGCCGACAAGATGGATCTGCATGGCGAACTGGATCAACTCGGTCGCTTGCCCCTTGAAATCGAGCGCAGCGGCATCGAAGTTAAAAAATATCCTTTGTGCTATGCCACACACCGCACGATTGATGGTCTGCTTGATATGCTCAAAGACACGCCGTTTAAGTTCGAGCAGCTTGACCACGTTGACATTCAAACAAACTATCGTGCCACGGTACCCTTGATTCATAGCCGACCACAAACTGGTTTAGAGGGAAAATTCAGTATGCAGTACGCCGTCGCCGCGGCCTTGCACGATGGTGAGGTGGTGCTCAAAACTTTTGAAGATGCGGCGGTTCAGCGCGCGGCGATCCAAGCTTTTTTACCCAAGGTCAGCGTCACCGAAGGTGCGCCGCCCCTGTACCCCCGCTGGGCAGAATTAACGGTCTACTTAAAAGACGGTACGGTGCTCAAGCGTCGTGTTGAAAAACTGCGCGGTAGTCAAGAGCATCCACTCACCGACGCTGAGCTGATTGTCAAAGGTGCCGACTGCTGCAGCTTTGGTCACTTCAATATTTCGGCAGCTGAGCTGGCTCAAACCTGCTTTACGCTTGATCAGCAGCCACTTGACGCGTTGCTCAGGACGCTTGCAGGCGCTGCGCTTGCCTCTCAGGCAAGTTCCAAAAAAGCCGCTTGATGGCTTAGGGCTTCGCAGCTGCGCATGGCGTCAGGGCAGCTGCGTACGCTGTAAGGGCAATGCGTTAGCGGTAGCAGAAATGAGCCCTCAGGGAAAACGATTAAGAGAAAACCCGTAAGCGTTATTCCATTTGACCAATAGCCGATTCCAACGTACTTTCTCACTTGCGAAATAAATAACAAACAAGCAATTTTGCTTCAATCGTGGAGAACCGATTTGTCGAACCAGTCAGCGTCAGCACTGCTGAATGTTAAAGATATTACAGTCCGCTTTGGTGGCATCGTCGCGTTAGATTCTGTCAGCTTTGACGTACCTCGTAACAAAGTCTGTGGTTTGATCGGCCCTAATGGCGCGGGTAAAACAACGCTGTTTAACTGTTTGAGCCGGCTGTACCAATATCAGGCTGGCGACCTCTTGTTTGATGGTCGATCCATCACCCAAACGCCCGTGCACGCCATGTCAAAAATCGGCATTGGCCGCACCTTTCAAAACTTGGCGATGTTTCGTACGATGACGGTTCGGCAAAATGTGATGGTCGGGGCTCACGCGCGCTCTGCAGGCGGTTTTATTGGCACGATGCTAAAAACGCCAGCGGTTCGCGCTGAAGAAAAGCAGTTAGTCGAAGACGCAGATGCTTTGTTGTCTTATTTGAAGCTGGCAGAATTCGCCGATCGGGCAGTCGGTGATTTGTCCTTTGGCACTCAAAAACGCGTTGAGTTCGCGCGCGCACTGGCCTCAAAGCCAAAGATGCTTTTGCTCGATGAGCCCGCTGCGGGCTTGAATCACACCGAGCTAGGCGACTTAGCAAATTTTATTCGCACGGTTCGCGACGATATGGGCATCACTGTTTTGCTAGTTGAACATCACATGAGTTTGGTGATGGAGGTCTCGGACTGGATCGTCGTGTTGAACTTTGGTAAAAAAATTGCCGAAGGCACGCCGGAAGAGATCCAGCGCAATCCCGAGGTCATCCGTGCGTATTTAGGGGATGGTAACTAATGAAGCTGCTTGATGTTGCCAACTTGAATGCGTGGTACGGACCTAACCAAGTGCTGTTTGATTTAAATTTTGATTTAAAGGTGGGCGGTATCACGACTATTCTGGGTGCGAATGGCGCCGGAAAAACGACGACTCTGCGCGCCGTGTGTCAGGCCGTTCAAACGACTGGTTCGATCACTTTTATAGACAAGCGCATCGACGGCAAAGCGACCGAAGATATCGTCAGGGTCGGGATCGCGCATGTGCCTGACGGGCGCGGTACCTTCATGGCCCTGACCGTCGAAGAAAACCTAAAACTTGGTGCCTATACGCGTAAAGATCGCCACGAGGTGCAGGTTGATCTCGAACGCATGTACAGCAGGTTTCCGCGCTTAAAAGAACGCTTTCGTCAGCAGGCAGGTACCTTGTCGGGTGGCGAACAACAAATGCTTGCCATCAGTCGTGCGCTCATGCTGCGCCCCCGCTTACTGCTTTTAGACGAGCCTTCTTTTGGTTTAGCACCTCTGATCGTGAAAGAGATATTCGAGATCATGCGTCAAATTAATCAAGAAGATCAGGTCAGTATGCTGCTTGTCGAGCAGAACGCGGCCTTGGCATTGAACCTGGCGGATCATGCTTATTTGCTCGAGACAGGCAAGGTTGTTTTGTCGGGTCCTGCGGCTGATATCAAAGCTGACGAGTCGATTCGACGCGTGTACTTGGGTTATTAAACTAGCGATCAGGTTGTGGAGTTTTAATGGATTCGTTTTTATTGCAAGTCACTGCGGGGTTAGCGAACGGTGGTATTTATGCCGCGGTCGGGCTAGCGTTGGTCATGATCCACCAGGCGACCCATCACATTAATTTTGCACAAGGCGAGATGGCGACGTTCTCGACCTTTATCGCTTGGGCAATGATCCAGGCGGGCGTGCCTTACTGGGTGGCGTTTGTCGTGACGATGGTCGTGTCGTTTGTCGCAGGTTTACTGATTCAGCGGATTTTTCTCAAGCCTGTTGAAAAAGCGCCGATCCTAACGAATGTGATCGTGTTTGTTGGTTTGCTCGTGATTTTTAACGCCTTTGCTGGTTGGATTTTTGAGCACACGATTAAATCGTTTCCGAGTCCGTTTCCGGTTGAGGGTATGTTCTTGGCTAAATACTTTTCTGGTCACCAAATCGGGTCAATTTCGGTCACACTCGTTGTGCTGCTCTCGGTGTTCTGCTTCTTTCGTTTTACGCCGCTTGGTCTGGCGATGCGTGCGGCCGCATTTAATCCCGAGTCGGCCCGCTTGGTCGGGATTCGCGTGTCTTGGATGTTGGCGCTTGGATGGGGGATGGCCGCCTTAATCGGAGCAGTGGCCGGCATGATGATCGCACCCATTGTGTTTCTTGATCCAAATATGATGGCCGGCATTTTGCTCTATGGTTTTGCTGCAGCCTTGCTTGGTGGGATAGATAACCCTTGGGGCGCCGTTGTTGGTGGCGTCATTTTAGGTGTGCTTGAAAACATCTTGGGCGCGTATGTCATTGGCAGCGACCTGAAGCTTACGATGGCGTTGGTCTTAATCGTGACGATTCTGATCTTCCGTCCCTATGGCCTTTTTGGCAAACCTATTTTCTCGCGCGTCTAAGAGAGCCAACATGTCTGCCATTTTCAAAAAAATAATTTTAGTGGTCGCTGTGCTTGCTGCGGTCTTGCTACCTTTTGTACTTGAAGATTTTCGAGTGTTTCAACTGAATTTAGTGTTGATCTATGCAATCGCAATTTTGGGCTTGAACATCTTGACAGGCTATGGCGGTCAGATTTCGCTGGGGCATGGGGCGTTTTATGCAGTCGGCGCTTACACGTCTGCAATCTTAATTTCGCAGCTAGGAATGTCGGCTTATCTGACCATACCGATTGCCGCGGTAGTTTGCTTGGTAATGGGTGTATTGATGGGGTTTCCAGCGCTCCGTCTCGCGGGTCATTACTTAGCCCTAGCAACCTTCGCGTTGGCGATTGCGACACCACAGTTACTCAAATACAAAGGAATTGAGCATTGGACGGGCGGGGTGCAAGGGATTATTCTTGATAAGCCTACGCCTCCCTTCGGGCTCACGCTCTTTGGCAACGAGCTCAGCGAGGATCGATGGCTTTACCTCGTGATCTTGGCAATTGCATTAGGCTTATTTTGGTTGGCTCATAATTTGCTGTCTGGCCGAGTGGGGCGCGCCATCGTGGCGATTCGAGATCAGCCCACTGCTGCAGCCGCCTTGGGCATTAATTTAACGTTCGTGAAGACCGCCACGTTTGGCCTGTCAGCTGCCTACACCGGTATCGCAGGTGCACTGAGCGCGCTGGCAGTTGCCTATATCGCGCCAGATAGCTTCCCGGCGTTTTTATCGATCAGTTTGTTGGTCGGGGTCGTCGTCGGCGGCCTGGGTTCAATATCGGGCGCAATCTTTGGTGCTTTGTTTATTCAGTTTGTTCCTAACGTTGCAGATGAGCTTTCGAAGTCTGCGCCGTGGGCAGTGTATGGAGGCATGCTGTTGGCGCTGGCTTACGTTGCGCCAGATGGTGTGATGGGGATTTTGCAAAAAATTAAAAAGAGGAGACAAACATAATGAAAAAAATAAATCACATAAAAGGCCTAGTCGCAGTTGTCGCGTTAACGTTTGCCAGTTTTAGCCTAAACGCGCAGCCTTATGATCCGGGCGCGACCGACAAAGAAATAAAAATTGGCAACACCAATCCGTATTCGGGTGCGTTCTCGGCCTATGGCTCGTACGGCAAAGCGCAAGCGGCTTACTTTAAAAAAATTAATGACGACGGCGGCATTAATGGTCGCAAAATCAATTTCATTTCAATGGATGATGGTTTTGCTCCACCCAAGACACTCGAGAACGCTCGTAAATTAGTCGAACAAGAAAAAGTCTTATTCTTTTTTGCGACTTTAGGAACCGCGCCTAACACTGCGATTCATAAGTACATGAATCAAAAAAAGGTGCCGCAGCTTTTCGTGCAAACCGGTGCGTCAAAATGGGGTGATCCAAAAAATTATCCTTGGACCATGGGTTGGCAACCTAACTACATCAGCGAGGGCAAGGTGTTTGCCCAAGCGATTTTAGATAATCAACCCAAGGGCAAGATAGCGCTACTTTATCAAAACGACGATTCAGGTAAGGATTTGCTGATTGGTCTTGAGCAAGGTTTAGGTGCTAAAAAAGATATGCTCGTGGCACGAGAAACCTACGAGGGAACCGATCCGACCGTTGACAGTCAGATCGTGAAACTCAAAGCGTCTGGGGCAGACATTTTCATTCACGGTAGCGGACCAAAGTTCGCAGCACAATCGATGAAAAAAATTGCTGAATTAGGTTGGAAACCCACGCAATATGTCTGGCAGGTTTCAAGCTCAATTGGTGCTGTTCTGACGCCAGCGGGGATTGAAAATACCGTCGGTCTGATTACCTCGGCTTTTTCTAAAGATCCAAGCGATCCACAGTGGAAAACCGATAAAGCGATTTTAGAGTACGAAGCGTGGTTTAAAAAATATTTACCTGGCGCTGATCCGACAGACAGCTTTTACATCCAGGGTTATATGAATGCTCAGACGGTTGAGCATGTTCTGCGGCAGGCGGGCAACAATTTGACGCGTGAAAACATCATGAAACAAGCCGCCAGTATTAATGACTTTAGATTGCCTTTGTTATTGCCCGGCGTAAACGTGCAGACGAGTGCGACTGATTTCTATCCGATCGAGCGGATGCAGTTAGCCCGATTCGATGGAAAAGCCTGGGTGTTGTTTGGTAAGACGTACGGGGATTAGATTCAATTTAATATGTTTTTATAAGGGAGTATTTGTGATGAAAAAAGAACTTCGTAAATTAAGTGCGATCTTCATGACCGTCGGTCTTGCACTTGCAAGCACGATTGCTTGCGCACAGCCTTATGGGCCGGGCGTAACAGACAAGGTTATTAAGATCGGCAATATCAATCCGTATTCAGGCCCAGCATCTTCCTACAGTTCATACGGTAAAGCGCAAGCGGCTTACTTCAAAAAAGTCAATGATGAAGGCGGTATTAACGGGCGCATGATTGAGTTTATTTCTTTAGATGACAACTATCAGCCCCCGAAGACACTAGAGCAAGCGCGCAGACTGGTCGAGCAAGATAAAGTGTTGTTGATTTTCGCTTCGCTTGGCACGCCCACCAATTCTGCGATTCATAAGTATATGAATCAAAGAAAGGTTCCACAGCTCTTTGTGCAGACCGGTGCTTCAAAATGGGGTGATCCCAAAAACTTTCCATGGACAATGGGTTGGCAGCCCAACTACCACAGCGAAGGTAAGATCTACGCGCAGGCAATCTTACAAAATCAGCCTAATGGAAAAATAGCGATTTTGTATCAAAATGACGATTATGGTAAGGATTACATCACCGGCATTGAAGAGGGACTTGGTGATAAAAAAAATATGATCGTCGCGCGTGAAAGCTACGAGACGAGCGATCCGACGATTGATAGTCAGATCGTTAAGCTTCGTGCCTCCGGTGCTGATGTGTTCTTGAACATCACTATTCCAAAGTTTGCGGCACAAGCCATTAAAAAAATGGCTGAACTCAACTGGAAACCGACGCATTATTTAAACCAAGTCTCGAGCTCGGTCGGTTCAACCTTGATCCCCGCCGGCCTTGAAAATAGTGTTGGGTTAATTACCACGTCGTTTATTAAGGATCCAAGTGATCCTCAATGGAAAGACGACAAAGCGTTTTTAGAGTATCAAGCCTGGTTTAAAAAATATATGCCAACCGCAGATCAAAATGACGGTTTTTATATACAAGGCTATACCAACGCTCAGACGCTTGAGTACGTACTCAAACAAGCGGGTAATGATCTGACTCGTGAAAATGTGATGAAGCAGGCAGCAAACATCAAAGATTTGAAACTGCCCTTGTTACTGCCTGGCATTAATGTCCAAACGGGTCCGGATGATTTCTATCCGATCGAGCGTATGCAATTAGCGCGCTTTGATGGCAAAGCCTGGAGATTATTTGGTAAAGTTTACGGCGATTAATATGCTTGCCTGTTAAATAAAAAAGACCGCGTCAAGCGGTCTTTTTTTGCGCGAGTGGCGAGACTCAAGCTCAGTGCTTGCTCTGCAACGAGATCACACCGCTTCAGTCGATCACGATCCCAGCGTCTTGAATGATCTTGGCCCAACGTACCCGCTCTTCTTGTGCATACTGATTAAAGTGTGCCGAGGTGTCACCAATCGTGACGGCACCTTGGGCAAGTAATTGCGCTTTGATCTGGGGGTCGTTTAAGATCTTTACCGTTTCAAGATTTAATTTTTCAACGATTGCCGATGGCGTTGCTTTGGGTGCATACAGACCAAACCAACCACTGACTTCGTAGCCTTTCAGCCCCGATTCTGCGATCGTGGGTACGTCAGGCAACAGTTCAGAGCGCTTTGCCGACGTCACACCAAGTGCTTTAAGTTTGCCCGCTTGTATCAGCGACAGACAAATTGGCAAATTACAGAACATCATTTCAACTCTGCCGCCAAGAATGTCGTTGATCACGGCAGGGCTACTTTTATACGGTATGTGTACCATTTCAACCTGGGCCATTTTCTTAAAAATTTCGCCCGACAAGTGCATGCTACCGCCCGCACCACTTGAGCCATAGCTAAAGCTTTTTGCTTTTTGCAAGGCAAGAAGTTCTTTCACGTTGTTCGCTTGCACTTGGGGGCCGATCACCAAAACGTTTGGTACCGACACAAGATTGGTAATACCAATAAAGTCGCGCTGAGGGTCGTATTTGATATTTTTGTGCAGCGTCACGTTAATCGAGCCGATGCTTGTTGAGCCGACCATCAGGGTGTATCCGTCGGGTGCGGCGGTAGCAACGTAATTAGCACCGATATTGCCATCTGCGCCTGCTTTGTTTTCAGCAACCACTGGTTGACCCAAGGATGCGGACAGCTTCGTGGCCACGATACGCGCGAGCACATCAGTCAGTGTGCCGGGTCCAAACGGAACAATGATGGTGATCGGTTTGTTGGGATAGGCTGCGGTTTGCGCCTGCGCCTGCGAACTGAGCAGGCCAGTGGCCGACGCTAAAACAATGGTCGTGATATGAAGCATTGAGACAAATGTGCGTTTCATTGGGTAGCCATCCACTTGGTTGGATCGTTGAAAGGGCTTCTATGCAAGGCACGCAAAGAGGCGCTATTTAGTGCAAAGCTCTGTTTGGTGGCCTGCATTTGCTGCATTTAAGCGCAAGCGCGGGTGACTTTCAAGAGATAATTTTCTAAAGGCCTGGGTCAGACTCATGCATCGTTACTGTGCAGAGCGTGTGGGAGAGGGCTTTGTTTGGTGAAAAGAGTGTACCAAGCATTTGGGGTTATTTTGTTTGGTAATGAGAGTGTGCCAAAATTGAGAATAGTGGTGAGCGTGTTTCTTGTAGTTGAAGGCACTTATTCGATTTTTCTCTAGTTTTTGATCCGGCGTTTACCTATGCAAGGTTTGTTGAAGTTAAAACGATTTTTTTTAGAAGTACGTCTGCTCAAAGCTGTTCAAGCGCTCTGCGTTGTGCTTGTGTTGTCTGGCTGCAGTTCGTTGCAGATCGCTTACAACTATGCCCCTAACTATCTGGCGTATCGACTGAATGGTTATTTTAGTCTTGATGATGTCCAGAAGGCGGCACTTGATCAAGAGCTTCAGGCCTTTATTGCGTGGCATGCCGAGACTGCCTTACCGGACTACACGCGAACCTTAGAAACCTGGCAGGCAAGAGTCGAGGTGGCGACACCTTTTACCGCAACCGAAGTGCTTGCGATTCAACAACAGGTTGAGCTCGCACTTGAGGTGTTGGGGCAGCGCGCTGCTTCACGACTCGCCGGCCTGCTCGTGACTTTGTCTCCGAAGCAACAGTTACGGCTCAAGGCAGAGTTCGAAAGCGAGAACAAAGATTATTTTAATGATTTCCTCAAGAATCCTAATAGTGAAGCGACCCGCAAAAATCACCACAAACGCGCGCTTAAACGCTATGAAGACTGGCTGGGTGTGCTCACTAAGAGTCAAGAAAAGCTGATCACTGAGCTGTCTGACAGACGGTCAAAAATATTTGCAGGCTGGGGCGATGAGCGTGTGCTTAGACAAAAAGCCTTGTTAGACCTGTTAGCGCAGCATCGAGGTAAAGATCCCCTGCAGGCTGAAGCCGCCTTGCGCGAGTATTTAGCTAGCCTGAAGAACTATCGCGAATCGACACTCGCCGCTCAACAGCCACCACTCAGACAAGATTGGGCTCAAGCAACGGCAGACGTTTTGAATAGTTTGACGCCAGAGCAAAAAATTTACCTAAAAAAGAAGCTTGGCGGCTATGCACAAGACTTTGTCAGTTTGACTCCTAAGCGCTTGGCACAAGGCTCGCAGAAGTAAATGCCTGCGCAGACTCATGGTTAAGCCAAGGGATCACCACGTGTACGCTTAGCGTAGTGATCCGATTGCGCATCGCTGAGGCTAGGACAAAGGCAAGGTCAGTACATTTTTAGCACCCGGGCGAGCCAACATTTTTGCGTACCAGGCCTCGATGATCGGGCGTGGTTTATGCGGGATCGGTAAGCCATACCAGCGGTGCACTTCACAGGTCAGCGGGATATCAGCCATCGTCATGTTGGCGCCTGCGACAAAGACATTGTGACTCAGATGATTTTCAAGACGATCAAGCAGAACCTCGGTTGAAGCAATCGAGGCTTCGACTTTTTTCATATCGCGTTCGGCCTCTGGCACACGGATCAGTTGCCAGAACGCGTCGCGCCCTGAGGGGCTAAAGGTGGTTTGTTGCCAGTCCATCCAGCGCTCGGCGTTGAAACGCTCTTGCAGGTCAGTTGGGTAGAGCTTGCCCAATGAGTGTTTGGCGCACAAATAACGTACGATGACATTTGACTCCCACAGCACGAAGTCGCCTTCAACCAAGGTCGGGACAACCGAGTTTGGATTCAACGCAATATATTCTGGCGTTTTGACAATGCCATAGACGCCGCCCGCATCGATGCGTTCAAAGTCAAGGCCAAGCTCTTGCGCTGCGTATACCGCTTTGCGGACATTGATCGAAGTAATACGACCCCAAATTTTGAACATGAAAATATCCTGAAAATAGAGAAATTGTTAAGCTAAAAACTCAAGCAAAGTATTAAATCTCGGAATTTGCACAGCGATACGGCCGGGTTGCTCACGCCACGTGATCGTGTGTAAGCCATTTTTTTGCATACGCTTGAGTGCTTGGCGCAGCGGTGTCAATGATGGGGTTTGAAATGCGATCGCACCAAAAAAACTTGAGCGCTTACCCCCCACGCAGGTCATGCCACCAAAGCACTCGGCATACTGCACGGCAGTTACAAAAACCAAGGTGTACTGCGCGCCACGTACACGGTACTCGCCGTTTGCACCCAGCGCTGCAAAACCGCCGGCGGCGGCGACATATTGTTTTGCTTCTTGTTGTGGTGACTCGCACACAATGAGTAAGCCCGCCAGTTTGTTCACGCCGTTAGGGTGAGCTTGCCACTCTTTGCGCCAAACTAATTCAGGGGTGAAATGTTGGCAGTAATACAAACGACCGGCGCTAAACTGGCCAGGCTCAAAACGTACCGTTTCAAAGCGAGCGTCAGACACGACGCCAGCAAGCTCAACCGGCCGCGAAAATGCCTGCACAGGCTGCACGGCAAAACCCGCAGTCTGTAAAGACTGGTGTGTGTGTGCAGCGTCAGTGGTTTTAAATACGAGTCCGTCAATCCCAACAGGGCTTGAAAGAACCTCTTCACGTAACGGGCCACCGTCGCTTGGCAGACCGAGCAGTTCTAGGTAATCGTTCTCAAACACCATTAGGTGATTGATTGAACCCAGGCTATGGCGCCCGCGCAGCGTCAAAGTAAAGCCGAGTTGTTCAAAGATCGTGTGTGCCGCATTCATCTCAAAATGCGTGTTAATCACTAGATGATCCAGCGCCAAGGCGTCTTGAGCAGGCGATCGAACAGCGGCATGAGACGGACGGATATTTTTTTTAGTCATTTGCGCTTACCCAAAGGTGAGTGTGGCAATCACGGGCGTGTGATCTGAGGGCTGCTCAAGGGCGCGTGGCCCTTTATCGATGATACAGGCGGTACAGCTAGGCACCAGTGACTCTGACAATAAAACATGATCGATGCGCATGCCGGCGTTACGCTTAAAGCCGTTCATGCGGTAATCCCACCAACTAAAGGATTTGGGCGCTTGCTCGAACAAGCGAAACGCATCGGTAAACCCAAGCGCCAATAATGATTGAAACGCCGCACGCTCAGGCTCTGACACCAAGATCTGCCCAATCCATTTGTCGGGATTGTGAACATCAGCATCGACGGGGGCAATGTTGTAGTCGCCTAACACGGCGATATTGGGATGTTGTTGTTTTTCAGTGACCAGCCAAGCCTCAAAGGCTTTGAACCAAGCAAGTTTGTAAAGGTACTTTTCGCTGCCAACCTCTTGCCCGTTAGGGCAGTAGGCACTGATCACCCGAATCGTGCTGTCGCCGTAGGGCAGGGTGGTGGCCAACACGCGCTGCTGGTGGTCTTCAAAGCCCGGGATATTGCGTGTGATATCTGAACCGGGTTGGCGCGACAGCACCGCGACGCCGTTGTAGGTTTTTTGACCGGCCCAGCCCGCGTGATAACCAATGGCCGTAAACGCCTCGAGCGGAAACTTGTCGTGATCAAGCTTAAGCTCTTGCAGGCATAAGGCGTCGACCGGGTTGGCCTCAAGCCAGGCTAATACTTGTTGCAGGCGCACTTTTAACGAATTGACGTTCCAGGTGGCAAGTTGCAGTGTTGGCATAAATAATTAAGTCTAGTGAGTTTGGCGCATTATCCCATTATCAGGTCGTAATCGCGTGCAAATTGCGGTTTCGGGCTCCATCTGAGGGCGTTCCGACGCAATAATCCCTTTGCCCCGCAAGCAGCCGATCAGTGATCCGCCCTCGGCAAATCGGCAGCACGAACGGCCCGCAACACTTCACGAAAAACATCATCGAAGGCTGGTAGTTGGCTCATCTGATGCGCGAGGCGAGCTGCCCAAAGCCGCCGCAAACGATCCTCTTTGGCGGCGATTATCTGTTCCATACCTGTGACAACGCGCTGTCGCAGCGCCAACTTAGTTTCGAGTTCAGTACGCATTTCTGCAATGCGCAGATCAGCAGCGCCGAACAAATACCAAAGGTCGTATAGATCGCGCGGTTCATTTCGCGCCCGGTCGCTTAAAGCCAATAACTTTTCAACGACGATTTCTCTGAGGTCGTAGACTTTTACGGTTGGATGCTCAGGTAAATCATCAAAGCTGTCGTAGGTGCGATGAATCGGGCGCTCTTGCAAAGGAAAGCAAAGCACCTCTCTGATTGTGATGTCAACCTTCACGTCGTTCGCGGTGGGCAGTGGCCCTAGGTAGCGCAGATAAAACGTATGGCTGTTTTGATGGCTGTGGCGATCTTCGCGGTCGAAGGCGATCTTTAGGCCGCAGGCCATCTCAACCGTAGCAAAGATTTCCGCTAAGCCCGACAAAATATCTTCGAGGGCAATCGCGCAGGTGAGTGTGAAATCCAAGTCCTCCGAAAATCGGTAGTCTTTGAACCAGCAGCGGCGCAGAGCCGTACCTCCTTTGAAGGCTAATACCTCGCGCAACGGATGACCGGCCAGGCCGTTCAAGAACCAGGCCAGTACGTAATCGCGTTCGATGACGGCCTCAGGAATACGGCGCCCGCCGGCACTCCTGAGTGCGTTCGATATCAGGGAAATATTACGTTGTGGGATCATTAACCAACCCTGACTGCATCTAGTTCTTCGGGGGTTACGTTTAGCTGGAGCCGCCAGCGTGATAGAAATGTCCCCTCGGCGGGGAGTAATGGGTCAAGGCGCTGGTATGTGGCAGTCAACATAGCGTGCAATGGGTCTAGCGCAGCTGCATCAGCCAAGCCAAAGTGTTCCAGCAGGTAGCCGAGGCGGCGCACAACGGCGCCAACACCTAAGCGCTGTGCGTAATCCACAAGTCGTTCGACGCTCAGCACGTCTCGCTTCATCCACAAGCCTTTGGCGACTTCTGTGATACCGCCGACAAAGGCAGTGTGCCGAAGCCCGTCAATGATTGTGCGCTCTCGGTCGCTGATGAGCACAAAGCGCTCTTTGTCGATCCAGTGCTTCGTGACCCCGAATTCTTGCTCTGAAATGATGTGGATAAACCGAAAGTCATAGCCGCCAACGGTCTGCGGACGCACGCGCCGTGTGCATGAGACGTACACAGTGAGGTTTGGTTGAGTCACCATACGATGCAGTTCAAGTGCAGTGCCGTGCGACAGGAAGTAGGGCGCGGCACCAACCAGTTCTCGCGCGATTAAGTACGGGCTGTCGATGTGTTCAGTGGCGCGGCCTAGATCGAAAGGCACCAGGTTGTACAAACCGGGTTTCAGCCGTGTCACCAAGCCACGCTGCTGCGCCTTGTGCACAAGATTACGGGCCGCCGCAGACGGCAGGTGGGTGATTGAGCTGACATCCGTCAACGTGAACGTAGACCGACGCAATTCATTTAACTCAATAAATAGTTGGGCCGCACGTGGGCCTAGCGTTTTAGTTTGTAAATTATATTTTTCGAGCAATTTGTTGCCTATAAGGAGATATTTCAAGCATTTAGTATAGTATAAATTATATTTTACGAATATTTTGTATCTTAAATAGATACATATTGCTCGTAAAATATAACATTCAAATTTTGCAGAAGAGATTGAGCGTTTGAGGTAGACGTTGCCTCAGCGCTGCGCTAATGAAATGCTCGTCAGCCGGGATATAGCGACCGAGGGAGGTCAGTCCGTATACACCCTGGGCACACGCTTAACGTTGCACAGCAGCTCGTAGGCGATGGTGCCGGCTTGCTGGGCGACTTGGTTGACGTCGATTTGTTTGCCCCAGCATTCGACGGGGCTGCCGATGCTTGCTTGGGGCAGATCGGTGAGATCGACGGTGAGCATGTCCATCGAGACGCGGCCGATGGTACGGGTCAGTACACCACCCACGGCGATTGGCGTGCCGGTCGGGGCCACTCTGGGGTAGCCGTCGGCATAGCCGATCGCGACTAGGCCAACGCGCACTGGGGTCGTAGCGACAAAGGTGCCGCCATAGCCTAAGGCCTCGCCGGGTTCGAGCGTGCGGATGGCGAAGACCTCGCTCAAAAGGGACATGACCGGTGTGAGTTGGTTAGGCTGTGCTTGCGTCTCGGGCGCTGCCTTGAGTGGCAACGGATCCGCCCCATAAAGCAAAATCCCGGGCCGGGCCCAAGTGCCGCGTGCGCTAGGCCAGGCAAGGATGCCGCCTGAGTTGCTTAAGCTGCGATCGCCAGGCAGCCCAGCGGTGGCTTCGTGAAAGGCGGTGATCTGCTTGGCGGTGGCATCGCTGTCGGGTTCGTCGGCGCGGGCAAAGTGCGTCATCAGCGTAATCGAGGCGACCGAGGGGCAGGCTTCAAGGCGTGCGTAGGCGGCTTGCACGGCCTCGAGCGCAAAGCCGGCACGATGCATGCCCGAATCTACCTTGAGCCAGACACGTATGCTGTGGGCATCGATGGGAGCCGTTTCAAGCGCACGTAACTGTGACTCTTGGTGGATGACAATCCAAAGCTTGGCCTTGTGCGCTGCGAGCAGTTCGTCGGGATCAAAGCAGCCTTCGAGGACCAGAATAGGCTTGGTGATGCCAGCTTCGCGAAGCTCAAAGGCTTCAGCGGCAAAGGCTACGGCAAAGCCGTCTGCGATATCCGCTAAGGCTTGCACGCAAGGAACAGCGCCGTGCCCGTAGGCGTTGGCTTTAACAACCGCTAAGGCCCGCCCGCCGTGCAGGCTACGGGCCGTTAGGTAGTTTGAACGAAGGGCGGCAAGGTCAATTACGGCTTTAGAAGGACGAGTCATGAGTAACAAGAGATAAATTTAGAGAAATACCACAGGCAAGCGGTGTTCATTACGAGTTCTAGGCGGCTCAGCTCCCGAATGAATACGTCAATATATTCTGAAAACTAGGCAGGCACTGAGGCAGGACGCTGCGCGGGCCCGCGAACCGTTGTTTGGTAGCGACTGATCGCCAAGCCGTCGGTACTGATTTCAGGGCGCTGGCCCGTCACCAGGTCGGCAATCAACTTGCCTGAACCGCACGCCATCGTCCAACCCAACGTGCCGTGCCCGGTATTTAAAAACAGATTGGGCAACGTGGTCGCACCGATAATGGGCGTGCTGTCTGGCGTCATGGGTCGCAGACCAGTCCAGAACGTTGCGTGCTTGACGTCGCCACCCGGGAAGAGTTCGGTGACAACTTTTTCGAGTGTCGCGCGTCGTTGTGGCTTCAAGCTTAAATCAAAGCCGCTGAGTTCAGCCATACCGCCGACGCGAATCCTATTATCAAAGCGCGTGACGGCAACTTTGTAGGTTTCGTCAAGAACGGTAGATTGTGGCGCAAGGGATTCGTCGACCAAAGGCACCGTCAACGAATAGCCTTTGACGGGGTAGACCGGTAGCTCGATATTTAAAGGCGCGAGCAAATCACGCGTGTAGCTACCAAACGCCAAGACGTATCGATCCGCTTTCAAAACCTCGTGTCCGGTGCGCACGCCGGTGATTTGTCCGCCCTCAGTCAGCAATTGCTCAACAGGCGTGTTGTAACGAAATTGCACGTCCATGTCTTGCGCGAGTGCGGCTAAACGGGTGGTAAAGAGCTGGCAGTCGCCGGTTTCGTCGTTAGGTAACCGCAGCCCGCCGGCCAGCAGGCCCTGAGCGCGTCGCAGGCCCGGCTCAACCGAGGTCAGTTGTGCTGCGCCAAGTAGCTCGTAGGGCACGCCACATTCGTCTAACACTTTGATATCGCGTTGCACAGCATCCATCTGGGCTTGCGTGCGAAACAGCTGCAAGGTGCCCCCGCAGCGTTGTTCGTATTGGATCCCCGTGTCGGAACGTAAGGTGTCCAGGCAATGGCGACTGTACTCAGCGACACGCATCATGCGTTCTTTGTTGAGTTCATAGCGACTGGCAGTGCAATTGCGCAGCATGTTTGCCATCCAGTGCAGCTGCCAAAGGCTGCCGTCTAGCTTGATGGCTAAGGGTGCGTGCTTGGCGAACATCCATTTAAAGGCTTTGAAGGGGATGCCTGGTGCAGCCCACGGCGTTGCATAGCCGGGTGAGATTTGCCCCGCATTGGCAAAGCTGGTTTCATTGGCGACGCAGCCCTGTCGATCGACGACGGTGACTTCAACACCCGCGCGCGCGAGGTAATACGCGCTGGTTGTGCCAATGACGCCTGCACCTAAAACGATCACTTTCATTGCGATATCCCAGTTGTTCAGCCAATACTGAAAGTTTAGGGATAGTTACCTAGTGTTTTTTTTTGAAATTCAGGCGTTTACTTAAAGAAATCACTTTTTTTGTTGCTTTCATACCCAAAAGGTAGAGAAAACCACAATTTCAGCGATTTAAGGGCAAAAAACCACTGTAAGTGTTTGACTCTAGGGCACTTCGCCTCTAAACTTGTTGGGCAAGATTCTCAAGCGACGCGGTTTTTGTCCCTAGTCGGTCGCCCTTAGTGGTAATCAGTGGTGTCTATCCCTTCCTTGACCATCTAGCACGTTGGGCGTTTTTGCCCGTTTTTTATCTATCAAGGAAGTTGAAATGGCAACTGGTGTCGTGAAGTGGTTCAATGCTGAAAAAGGTTATGGTTTCATCATGCCTGACGGCGGCGGCAAAGATCTGTTCGCTCACTATTCTGAAATTCGCTCGAGTGGTTACAAAACTCTCGAAGAAAACCAGAAAGTTAGCTTTGAAATTGGTCAGGGCGCTAAAGGCCCATCAGCAACCAATATTCAAGTGCTGTAATTCATTACTGACTCTTCCTGTTTAGGCGGGTGGTCTGTAATCAAACCCTGCATCGCTTCTGTGATGCAGGGTTTTTTCTTGTAGACTCACTTCCTGCTTAAGGGTTCACGCAAATGACTTCACTCACAAACGCCCAGTTACTGACGACGCGTCGTTCACAAAAGCTTGTGCAGGCGCCAGGGCCCAATGTTGAACAGCTGCAACAGTTGCTTGCAGCTGCGGTTTGCGCGCCCGATCATTCTGCGCTACGTGCGTGGCGCTTTGCACTAGTGATGCAACCTGAAATCGCAGCGTTTACTGATTTAGCGATTGACGCAACACGTCGCTCGGGCCGCGAAATCACGCCGCAAAAAGAGCAAAATACACGCAAGTGGTTATCAACGGTGCCGTTGTTAATTGGGCTTGCCTACAAGATTTCGCACGACAACGAAAAAGTGCCAGAAATTGAACAGACCCTCTCGATGGGAGCCGCAGTGATGAATATTCAAAACGCGGCACACTTGATGGGTTTTTCAAGCTATTGGAGTACAGGGCTTGGCACCTATACCGACGAGGTCCCCGAAGCTTTGGGGTTTGATACGCTTGATTATCGTTTTGTGGGGTTCTTAGCAGTTGGCACGCCCATTACCCCCCCTGGTCCCGCGCAGCGCCCTGACGCGATGGCGCTGACGACACGCTGGAGACCTTAATTTCAAAGCGCTTGAGTCGCAAGGCATTGGCTACAACAAAGACGCTAGAAAACGCCATTGCACCTGCGGCAAACACGGGTGATAGCACTATCCCAAACGAAGGATATAGTGCCCCGGCTGCAACGGGCACAAGCGCCGCGTTATAAGCAAAGGCCCAAAACAGATTTTGTCGGATATTGGTGAGCGTTGCTCGCGATAAGCCAATAGCGGTCACCACGCCCGAGAGATCATCAGACATCAACACCACCGAGGCCGATTCGATCGCAACGTCGGTGCCGGTACCAAGAGCGATACCGACATCTGCTGTCGCTAACGCTGGTGCGTCGTTGATGCCGTCACCGACAAAGGCGAGTACCGCACTTGAGCGCCGCAGGGCTTGCAAGACTGCCACTTTACCCTCTGGCAAAACCTCAGCGTGTACTTCAGTGATGCCAAGCTGTTGCGCCACCGCGCGCGCGGTATGCTTGTTGTCGCCGGTAATCATGACGGTACGAAGCCCAAGCTGCTTGAGCGCGTCGATGGCAGCGCGCGCGCTTGGCTTAAGTGGATCAGCGACTGCTAGCAACGCAACAAGTTTGTCATCCACAGCTAAGCAGATCGGCGTTTTACCCTGTTGTCCCCACTGTTCACTGAACTGCGCGGCTTGTGCGGTGTTAATACCCTCTGTATGCATAAAGGCCTGAGTCCCTGACCTGACAAGGTGCCCGTTCACGGTGGCCCGAACTCCGGCGCCACGGATGGCGCTAAAGTCTTGTGCCGTGGCGCTAGGCACACGCTCAGTTTGCGCCGCTTGCACGATGGCGTGCGCAATCGGATGCTCGGAGTGCGCCTGCATGGCGGCAGCCCAAGACAATAAAAGCGCGCGATCGTAGGTTGGTTCGAGCACCACAAAATCAGTAAGCGCCGGCTTGCCAAGTGTGAGCGTACCGGTTTTGTCAAAGGCCACAACCTGCACATCGCGCAAGCGTTGCAAGGCATCGCCCTGGCGAAACAAGACACCGAGTTCGGCTGCGCGTCCCGTACCCACCATGATCGAGGTAGGCGTCGCTAAGCCCATCGCGCAAGGGCACGCGATAATCATCACCGCCACAGCGTGGACCAAGGCATGGGTCAGGCTCGGGGCAGGTCCAAGCCAAACCCAAACCACAAAAGTCGACAACGAACACAAGATGATGACTGGTACAAACCATGCCGTGACGCGATCCACCAGAGCCTGAATCGGCAGTTTCGTCCCTTGCGCGGATTCAACCATTCGGATGATGCGCGCTAAGACGGTATCGCCACCCGTATGAGTGGCTTTAAACGTAAAGCTGTTGGTCGTATTCAGAGTGCCGCCAGTTACGCGGTCACCTATTCGTTTGGTGACAGGGACCGGTTCACCTGTGACCATGGCCTCGTCGATATAAGGCTGACCTTCGGTAATCAAACCATCGGTCGCGATTTTTTCACCGGGCCGCACCAGAATCAAATCGCCAGGCTTGACCCGCTCGATATCAATATCGTTCAGTTGGCCGTTGAGTAAGACACGCGCCTGACGCGGCTGCAAACCGATCAAATGCTTGATCGCAGCACCCGTGCGCCCTTTGGCACGTGCTTCGAGTGCGCGTCCCAATAAGATCAGCGTCACGATCACAGCGGCCGCTTCGAAGTACACAAAGCGTGTGCCGTCTGGCAGCGCCTGAGGTAAATAGGTCGCGACCATTGAATAGGCGTAGGCACTGCCCGCACCCAGGGCAACTAAAGAGTTCATCTCAGGCGCCAGGTGCCACAAAGCCGGTAGCCCCTTGGTAAAAAAGACACGCCCAGGCCCCAGTAATATCAGCGTGGTCAACACCGATTGTGCGATCCAGCTACGCTGCATGCCAAGGGTTTCGTGAACGAAGTGGTGAGCCCCAGGTATCAGGTGCGCACCCATCTCAACAAAAAAGACTGGAAGGGTGAGGGCAAGCGCAAGCCACACGCTACGCACCAACGACGCAGTCTCAAGCTCGCGGGCCTCTGACTCTGCCGAGGATGGAGTCGCATGCTGCTCAAGAACCAAGCCCTCGTAGCCCGCTTTTTGCACCGCTGCCAGCACTTTGACACTAGCCTCTTTTGTTACGGCAAATGCGGGATCCCAGTCAATGTGCGCCCGCTCTGTCGCTAAGTTGACGTTGGCCACCGTGACGCCTGGTACGGCTCGAAGCGCTTTCTCAACGCGCAGCACACACGAGGCACAAGTCATGCCTTGAATCGAGATCTCAAGAGAGGAATCGCAGACGTCGAGTGCAGCCATGGTATTTTTGTAAGGTTTGAGCGACTGCTTGGTGATGAACGGTGCTGGGTTTGCTATGACTTGCCTGCAAGAGCACTATCTTACACGCGTACTTTGAAGCAAGCGGCGGAGGTCGGTCGTGACAAGTTCGATTGCTTCGGTGTCAGAGGCCAGTAAGCGTGCTTTGCCAAAGCGATCAAATATGAATACTCCGCGGCTATGCGTCACATCGTAGATGTCAGAGTTATCACCCAGCTTGGGCTTTTCAATTTGATAAGCAACGCGATAACGCTTGGCCAGAGCCGCGACTTCTTTTTCGTTACCAGTTAGACCAATCGCGTTTTTATTAAAGGCGTCGACATAGGCTTGCAAAATATCGGGTGTATCGCGGTGTGGGTCGACACTGATAAACAGAATACGCACATCCTTGGCTTCGTCGCCAAGTTTGGCTAGAACTTCAGTCAGTTGAGCCATGGTAGTCGGACAAATATCTGGGCAACTTGCATAGCCAAAGAAGATCAGCACTGTTTTGTTTTTCAGGCTCGCTTCGGTGACCGTTTGATTGCCGACCCCTTTTAGCGAAAACTCAAGGTCGGGCAGGTGACCGCTTACGTCATATAGCGACCACTTGTAGTCGGGTTCTGAGCACGCGGTTAACGCCAGTGCACCGACTAGACAAAAAAGACGTAACACCCGCTTCAGACAATCGGCCATTGAATGTTCTAGAGGATTACGTTGTTTGGGACAAGCCCCAGGCTCAGGACTTGCATCAGGCTGCCACTGGCCTGTCAGAGGCTGTCATCCCGCTGTGACGCAATAATGCATCCATTGTTGGAGCGCGTCCTCTAAACGCTTTAAACGAGTCAGCCGCAGAGCGCACGCCTCCTACGGCAAGCACTTCGCGCTTAAACCGTTCGCCGGTAGCCGAATCCAGGGCGCCTAAGGTCTTAAGCGCTTGGTCTGTAGCGAACGTTTGATTCGCCACGCGTTCGGCGGCTTCTTCAAATGCTGCGAAGGCATCCGCCGATAACACCTCGGCCCACTTGTAGCTGTAATAGCCAGCGCCGTAGCCACCTGCAAATAAGTGCGAGAAACTGTGCGGAAACCGATGCCAAGACGGTGGCCGCAAAACAGCAACCTCGTCGCGAACCTGATCGAGCTGCGTTAAAACTTCAGCGATCGAAAGGCCTTGGCTACGGTTGTGCACCAACATGTCAAAGAGTGAAAACTCGACCTGCCGTACGGTTTGCATGCCACTTTGAAAATTACGCGCCGCAGTCATACGCTCGTATAGCTCGCGAGGCAACGATTTTTGGGTATCAACGTGCGACGTTAAACGTTCTAACACCGACCATTCCCAACAAAAATTCTCCATAAACTGCGAAGGTAACTCAATCGCATCCCACTCGACCGCTGAAAACGCCGAAGCGCCTGGCTCATCGACTTCAGATAACAAGGCGTGCAAGGCGTGACCACTTTCATGAAACAAGGTGATGACATCATCATGCGTGAGCAAAGCGGGGCGCCCGCTTTGGGGGCGCGCAAAATTACACGTCAGATAAACGACGGGCGTCTGCACACCGACGCTCTGCTTACGTCGATTACGCTCGCTGTCTACCCAGGCGCCGCCTTGCTTAGCCGGACGGGCATAGAGATCCATTAATAAGTAGCCAAGCGTTTTCCCTTTGGCGTCGTGTACTGAGGCGGCCCGGACTTCAGGATGCCAGCCGTTGACATCGCAAGTTCTTAACTCAACGTTAAATAGTGTTTGCACGACAGCAAACAAACCACTGAGTACGCGGGGCTCGGTGAAGTATTGTTTGACTTCATCGTCAGAGTAGGCATAGCGTGCCTCGCGCAGACACTCGGACGCAAAGGCAATATCCCAAGGCTCAAGTCCGGCAAGGCCGAGTTCAGTTTTTGCATACGTTTTTAGTTCAGCCAGATCGCGTTCGGCAAATGGTTTTGCGCGCTGCGCCAGTTGTCGCAAAAAGTCTGTCACCTCTAGATCGTTATTCGCCATTCGAGTTTGTAGGCGCAATTCCGCAAAATGCTGAAAGCCTAATAGCTTGGCTTCTTCGGCGCGCAAGGCTAACGCTTGCTCGATCAGCGTTGAGTTATCGAATTCTTTCGCGCCTTGTTCAGAGGCGCGTGTCGCGTACGCTTGATAAAGCGTTTTTCGTAACTCGCGATCTTGCGCATATTGCATCACGGGTAAATAGCAGGGCATCTTCAGGTTAAGCGTCCAACGCTCGGCCTCTGAACTTTTTAGCGAGGCGATGACGTCTTCTGGTACTCCGTCTAGGCGTTTGCTATCTTCAATCACAAGCGACCAGGCATCGGTTGCATCTAAGACGTTTTCAGAAAACTTTTGCGAGACTTGCGACTGCTGGTCAGACACTTCAGCGTAGCGTGTACGCGCCTCGCCTTGCAACTCGACCCCGCTTAGTTTGAAATCGCGCAACGCCAGTTCAATCACTCGCTTGCGTGCAGGTGACCAGCTTTTAAAACCAGGGCTGAGATGCAGGCGTTGATATTGGGTGTACAAGCCAACATGCAAACCTACCCACGTCGAGAACTCAGTGATTTGCCCTAGCACGGCGTTATACACATCGCGTAGTTCGGGTGTATTGACAACCGAGTTTAAGTGGCCTGCCACCGACCAGGCGCGCCACAAAGGCTCTGAGGCATCATCGAGTGGCGTCACGATGGCATCCCAACTCGCGTCAAGCGTTGGGCTTGCTGCTGCAGTGACGGCCTGACGCGCTGTCCCAAGTAATTGTTCGATTGCGGGGGCGATATGCTCTGGTTTGATCGCTGCATAATCGATCAGCGTATCCATTGAAACAAGCAAAGGGTTCATTTATTGAGCTCGGTTTTGCTGAGCGCGCTCGGCGGCCTCTAGCGTATTCACTAACAACATGGCGATGGTCATGGGACCCACGCCACCAGGTACCGGAGTGACCGCGCTGGCCACTTGAATCACACTTTCAAAATCAACATCGCCACACAATTTTCCATCTGCGCCACGGTTAATGCCCACATCAATGACGACGGCGCCGAGTTTGATCATGCTGCCATCGATCATGCGCGGTTTGCCGGTGGCGACCACCACAATATCCGCGTGGCGAGTGTGCCAGCCAAGATCGCGGGTCTTTGAATTGCAAATCGTGACAGTGGCACCAGCACTTTGTAATAACAGCATCATTGGTTTGCCAACGATATTGCTTGCACCAATTACCACCGCTACCGCGCCACGCAGTTGCACCCCTTCAGACTCAAGCATTTTCATCACGCCATACGGTGTGCATGGCCTGAACAACGGCTTGCCCGTCATGAGCAACCCTGCATTACTGACATGAAATCCATCAACATCTTTTTGTGAAGCGATGGTTTCAATTACTAAATGCGCATCAATGTGCTTAGGTAAAGGCAGTTGAACCAAAATACCATGGATGGTTGGGTCGGCATTCAGAACCCGCACGCGTTCAAGGAGTTCGGCTTGCGTCATGCTTGACGGATATTGCTCAAGCACCGAGTGCAAACCCGCTTTTTGGCAAGCAGCGACTTTATTTTTTACGTATACCTGCGACGCTGGGTCGCTACCGACTAAAACAACCGCTAGGCCGGGTTTGGTACCGGCGGCAATAAGGGCTGCGCTGCGCTTGGCAACCTCTTCGCGAATTTTTGCTGCTAAAGCTACACCGTCAATGAGTCTACCTGTCATGCATTGACCTCGGGTTTGGCAAGCGCGACTTTCATTAAATCTGCCACTGTAGTGACCTGCAGTTTTTCCATGATATTGGCACGATGTGCTTCAACCGTTTTGATGCTGATGCCTAGATCATCAGCAATCTGTTTGTTCAGACGTCCGGCAACGATACGTTCAAGCACCTGCTGTTCGCGCGAAGTTAGGCGCGCGAGCATGGCCTCGTGTTGGCGCACGGCTTTCGCTTGCGTCAGACGTTGGTTGGCTTGCTCGAACATGCGGCCCACGATCTCGCGCAGGGCGGTTTCATCAAAGGGCTTTTCAAGAAAATCAACCGCACCTTTTTTCATGGTTGAAATCGCCATGGGGATATCGCCATGACCGGTGATGAACACAACTGGCATTGAGGATTTGCGCGCAATTAATTGCTCTTGCAATTCAAGCCCGCTCATGCCGGGCATACGCACGTCGACAATCAAGACGCCGGGTTGTTGCTCGTCGTATTCAGCCAAAAAAGCTTCAGCACTGGCATAGGCGCGCACTCGGTAGTTATTGGCCTCGAGTAGCCATCTTAATGAGTCGCGTACGGCCTCGTCATCGTCAACAATGTAAACGGTGCTGGCTATTTGGGGCAGATTCATGCAGATAACTCCTCGGACTGATTGTCTAGCTGGATAGCGTCAGGATCAACGCAGGGTAGTGTAAAGCGAAAGATAGTACCGCCTTCTGGATTGCTAGTCGCCCAAAGGCGACCGTGATGCGATTCGATGATTGTGCGGCAGATGTTCAGACCCATCCCCAGACCCTCAGACTTGGTGCTGAAGAATGGCTCGAACAGACGTTCGGGGTCAGTTAGACCGTGACCATGATCCGTGACAGAGATTTCGATTTGACGATCGTGGGCGGTCACTGCGAGGACAAGCGTATCGACGGCACTTTGATCCATCGCCTCAAGACCATTCTTTAACAAATTAAGTAGCACCTGTTCGATGAGGATCGGATCGGCTAACACGTCAGGGAGGTCGTCTGGAATTTTGGTGGCGATGGCGACGCGATGCTTACGCGCGTGAATTTCGGCCAGGCTTACAGCATTATCAATCACGGTTTGCAATTGAATTGCCTGACGGCGCGGTTCACTGCGTTTAACAAACTCGCGGATCCGGCTGATGATCTTTCCGGCACGCTGCGCTTGCGCCGCAGTCTTTTCAAGCGCCGGGATCAGTGTTGCCATATCCGTGTTTCCGGCCTTGACCATCGCCACGACCCCCATACTGTAGTTCGCAATCGCAGTCAGGGGTTGATTGAGTTCGTGTGCCAATGATGAGGCCATCTCTCCCATTGTTGTCAGACGGCTGGTGATCTGAATTTTTTCTTGCTGAATTCTCGAGGTTTCTTCGTGCTGGCGTCGCTCGGTGATGTCGCGCGCGACTTGCAGGCGCACTTTTCGACCGTCGGTCCAGGCCAGCACCCGGTGCTGCACCTCGAACCAACGCTGCACAGTGGTTGAAAATATTTCAACCGACTCTTCGGTGTAACGACCTCGGCGTCCCGCCAGCAGCTCATGGTGGCCGCTAGTCTGTGCGCCAAA
>CAMCZQ010000017.1 GCA_945887835.1 Bordetella parapertussis
CACGCTGACGGAAGAAGCTGATGATTTTGCTGTGTTCAAAGCGATCTTTGAAACCAACGTGATGGCCACAGTGTCAACGTTTGAGCCCTTTGTGCCGCAGATGATTAAGCGTCAAGGCGGCACGCTTGTGGGGATTGCGAGTGTGGCAGGTGTAAGAGGATTGCCGGGTGCCGGGGCATATAGCGCCTCAAAATCGGCCGTGACCACCTACTGCGAAAGTTTGCGTCTAGAACTCAAGCCACATAACGTCGGTGTCGTGACGATTGCGCCTGGTTTTATTCGCACAGAGATGACCGAAAAAAATCCTTATCACATGCCGTTTTTGATGGATGCTGAGGTGTTTGCAGTAAAAGCGCTCGCGGCAATCCACCAAAAAAAATCTTATGTCGTGATCCCTTGGCAAATGGGGGTGGTGGGTAAGCTGATGCGCCTGCTGCCCAATTGGCTTTACGACAGGTTGGCCGTAAATGGGCCTCGCAAACCTAGGCGAGCAGGCTGAGTATTAGCAGCCTGTTTGCTTAGAGAATCATCTAAGTATCAAGATAACGATAGTGCTCAACGAGACGAAAGCGCTGACGATGAGCGTCGTCACAAACATCGTTGTTTTTGCTCTTTCTTCGTCACTGAACCGGTATGTGATGTATTTCAACATTGAATTTCCTCAAAAAATTTAAATAACAAAATGTAAAATGGAAGACAGTAGTGCGGTCAAGACGCTGACAATGAGTGAGCCAAACAATGTTTTGTAGTGAGTGACCCAAGCTTTAAGAGAGTATGGTGCCATCAGATATTTTGTATTGAATACTGCTCCACCAGCCGCTAATACCACTGCAAGAAACATCATTAGGCTAAGCAAAAAAAGTAATGAGCCGCTGTGAGGGAAGGTCGCAAAATTTTCACGAGAAGCATTGAGGTATTCAAACAGCGCTGAGGCGCCCATTGCGATGGCTGCCCAGCACCACTGCCCATCTTTTGCCAAGGCAATTAATCTAACCTCTACCCCGAGGGGCAGTGGCAAGATTTTAAACGGCAAAATACCTAGTATGGGTAAGAAAAATGGTAACAAAATGTTAATGACTAGCCACCCAACGTGCTCGAATGTCATGACGAACCTTTAGCAAAATTTTCATTCAGCCAAGGTTTTTATCATGCGTTAAATTTCGATTCAAAGAGAGCGAGACAAGTTTGTCTCGCTCTTTCAGTTGCCACTAAAGGAAGATGTCACTCATATCGAGTCAATCAAACGCTTGTGTTGAGCGCAGCAGAATCAAGACGACGTAATGTCGTCACTCGCGCCGCGTTCTAGGTGACGTACGTCGCCCCAGTTGATGAGTTTCCAACCGTCTTTTGAAACGCTTAAACGATTCAAACTTGCGTTCAGCAACGGCGCCTCGCGCGGGACGCGCAGGCTGACTTGGGTGGCGTGGCGCCAAATGATATCCATGGCACCACCGTGGCTCACTACCATCACGCGTTGACCACGATGTTTTGCTGCGATGTCATCAATCGCTTGCACGACGCGTTGATGAAAAAATCCTAACGATTCGCCACCTGGTAGTTCAGCATCAGGATCACGGCTGCGCCACACTTTTGCAGCCTCAGGCGCGTGCTGATCCATCTCGCCATAGACCAACCCTTGCAACACACCGAAGTGGCGCTCACGTACACCGGGCTCGATATTGAGAGGCAAGCCAAGCGCATCTGCCAAAATGCTGGCGGTATGGTGCGCGCGCTTGAGGTCGCTGGTGTAGATGGCATCAACGCCATCACCCGTTGCCTTGAGCGTTGCAAGATGCTTGCCCAGCGCTTGTGCTTGTTCGATGCCTTTTTCATTAAGCGGGATATCTTCCCAGCCTTGCACACGGCGTACAACATTCCAGGGCGTTTCGCCGTGCCTCACTACCCAAATTTCGGTCATGCTAAGTATCCAAATTGTAGAAGTTCACGTCATTCACGGATAACGTGTTGGCGACAGGGGCGCTGTACGTAGCGACGACAAGTCTAATCCGTTTGTATTGCGGTGACGTCTCAGTGATGAACAACGCTCGGGATGACGGTGGCAGGGGGCGTGTTACGACTACGCCCGCAACGCACTAGTCCATCAATCATCACCATGCCAATGCCTGGAATATCGCCGAGTTTGACGCTGTCGAGTAGGTCGCGCCCAGCGGTGTGTTGTGCGCGATCCATAAATACCAAATCAGCCGCACGCTCAGGTTCAATCAGGCCGCAGTTTAAATCACGCATGCGTGCGGTGTTGCCCGTGGCAAAACAGAATACCAATTCAGGGGGGATGTTGCCCAAGCTTGAAAGCAAGGCGATCATGCGCAAAATACCCAGAGGCTGCACGCCCGAGCCTGCAGGCCCGTCGGTACCCAAAATGACTCGATGTGGGCATTTGAGTTGCATAGCTGCTTGCGCTGCAGCGATCGCGATTTTTTCATTGCCATTGTGTACGATTTCGATACCGCGTGTGGATTTTTCGCACAGTTCGCAGACATGTGCTTCCGAGAGCGACGTGTGACCGCCGTTGATGTGACCGATAATATCGGCGTCGGCCTCAAGGACCACATCTTTATCGATCAAGCCAGAGCCTGGAATTGAGGGCCCGCCCGTGTGGATGGTGCTTTGAATGCCGTATTTGCGGGCCCACGCCACCATTTTTGCGGCTTCTTCGCCCGCCTTGACTGAACCCAAGCCCACTTCACCCAAGAGCTTGACGCCGGCCTCAGCCAGTTCTTTGAAGTCTTGTTCGACCATACCCTGTTCGATGACCGGTGCGCCCGCTAAGACTTTGACGCCACCCGGGCGAAAGTTATCAAACGCGCGTTGCGCGGTGATGGCCAGTGCTTTGAGCCCGACGATATCCTTAGGCCGGCCAGGCAAGTGCACCTCGCCCGCAGAAATCATTGTGGTGACACCGCCATTAAGCGTCGACTCAATCCAGCCGATTTGATTTTGGCGCGGTGTCCAATCGCCAAACACAGGATGCACATGGCTATCAATCAAGCCGGGTGCCACGCACGTGTTGTGCGCGTCGATGATTGTTTTTGCATGAGAGATATCGCAGTCTTTTTCTTTACCGACTGCCACAATCAACCCATCGTTGATGACAATCGTATCCGCAGATAGGATTGGTTGGTCTAGATCGCCTGACAAAAGCAAGCCAATGTTTTTGATGACGACTTTGCCTGATTTTTCGCTTGCTAGAACTTCTGCCATGCTGATCTCCTGGATAACTCAAGCACCACGATTTAACGGACCACTGTTCGTTGCACCGCATCGACAACAAACGCTTCCCACTGTTTGAAGGTGGCTGGCGCTTCAAGATTTTCGCCTAAAAAGGCGGACAACGTGAAGCGATTTGATTGGTAAAAATAACCTAGGGCGGCGATCATCATGTACAGATCGCGCGAGGACAGGTCTTTTCTAAATACTCCTTGTTCGACGCCGCAGACCAAGACCTGATCGACCACGCCAATTGCAGGCGAAGAATATTCGCGAGCCTTGCTCGATTTTGCAATATGCTTGCCGCCGTGTAGATTCTCGCTGTTTAACAGCGTCACAAATTCTGGATTTTTTTTGTAATACTGCAAAATGAATTGCACCACTTGTTTTAACGCGACCAAAGGTTGTGTGGTGTCGAGTTTAAGCGCAGCTTCGGCATCGTTAAAGCGCCGGTAGGTCTCTTCAAGCGCCGCCACAAACAAGCCTTCTTTGTTGCCAAAGTAGTAATAGATCATGCGATCGTGCGAGTTGGCGGCTTTCGAGATCTGATCAATGCTGCCACCGTCTAAGCCATGCTTGGCGAAGATTTTGATGGCAGCGCGCAAGATGTTCTCGCGTGTGGTTTCCGCCGAGCGTTCTCTGGCCCCTATTTGTCGCGGCGACTTAATGGGTGCCGGCGCGGTGGGACTCATTGTTCGACGAAAGCCCGTTCAATCACATAGTCGCCTGGTTTGGTGGTGTTACCTTCATTAAAGCCGCGCTGCTCGAGCATGGTCTTTAAATCGCGCAATAAGCCGGGGCTGCCGCAAATCATGATGCGGTCTTGCATGCGGTCTAAAGCAGGCAGGCCTAGATCTTTAAAGAGCTTTTCGTTTTCGACCAGGGTAGTGATCCGGCCCATTTGTTTATATTGCTCACGCGTGACGGTTGGGTAGTAGCGTAACTGCTTAGTGACCATTTCACCTAAAAATTCGTGTTGCGGAAGTTCTTGAGTCAGGTAGTCATGGTAGGCGAGTTCGGCGACCTCACGCACCGAATGGACCAAAATGACCTCTTCAAATTTCTCGTAGGTTTCGGGGTCGCGGATCACGCTTAAAAAGGGCGCTAACCCCGTGCCAGACGCAAACATATACAAGCGTTTGGCCGGTAACAGATAGTCAATCAGCAGCGTGCCGGTGGGTTTGCGGCCCACTACGATTGAGTCACCGACCTTGATGTGTTGCAGCTTTGAGGTGAGCGGGCCGTCTTCGACCTTGATACTTAAAAACTCAAGGTGCTCTTCGTAATTGGCGCTCACAATACTGTAGGCGCGTAACAGCGGTTTGTGATTGACTCGCAGTCCGATCATGGTGAAGTGTCCGTTACTAAAACGTAAAGACGGATCGCGGGTGGTGGTGAAGCTAAACAGGCCCTCAGTCCAGTGGTGTACGGATAAAACGGTTTCTTCGTTGAAGGCGCTCATGGTCGGGTAGGGGTCAGATAAATTGAAAGTAGGGGCCGCCCCAACAAATACATTGCGAGCTTGCGGGGGATGCATTAAATTAAACAATAAATGTAGTGAATGCAACACTAAATTGTAGCAAATGCTACATTAAATGTTAGCCTTGTGTTGTAATTTAACCAACGATTAAAAGGCAATAAGCGTTCAACCCGCCGCGACATGACCGAACACACAAAAACCGACGGGCTGTCTGCGCAGCAGTCCGAAACAGAGAAAGAGGCGACTGCGGGAGTGTCGGCAGGGCAGTCGCGCGCCTCAGGCGCGGTCAAGATTGAGTGCAACGCGTGTCCAGTGTTGTGTCAGATCAGCGCCGGACGCACAGGCGCCTGCGATCGGTATGCCAACCAAGAGGGAGTTTTGATTCGGGTCGACCCCGTGGTGGTGCTCAAGCGCGCCTTGCAGTCGGCTGAGCCTACCTTAGTGCCCTTTGCGCCCAGTGCCTCTGACGACGCGTGGGGCGGAGATCTGATGCACACCAATGAGGTCTTCATCACGGGCGTGGGATCCTCAACGACCTACCCAGATTACAAGCCAGCGCCGTTTATTGTGGGCTCGCAAATAGACGGCGTTGATATGGTGACCGTCGTGACCGAAGGTATCTTTAGTTACTGCAGCTTAAAAGTCAAAATTGACACCGACCGTTATTTGGGACCAGAGCAGGCCAACGTGCTGTGCCGCGGCGAGGTGGTTGGCCACGTCACGACCGCCGAGTACGGTTCGCAGATGCTCTCATTAGGCGGCGTTCATCACTTAACCGGTGGCAGCAAAAAAGAGGGCCGCATCACCATGGAGCTGATGCAGACGCTTGGCAACAAAGCTGCGGCTGAGTTAAGTATCGAGGGTGGTGCCACCCTTGTGATTCAGGCTGGGTGTGCGCCCATTGTCAATGGCGTGGTCGAACAGCGCATGCGGGTTGGTTGCGGCTCGGCCGCGATTGGTATTTTTGCGCAACAATTTTTTGAGCTGGCCGATGAGGTCGTGGTGGTTGACGATCACATCACAGGTGTCTTGACCGAACATCAGGCGGGGTGTTGCCTAGATATGCCTGCTTCAGGAATCAGCATACGCGGACGCCGCTCGACACCTGGGCGATATTTTCAAGTGGCGAACCCTGGTACTGGCTGGGGGGGAACAGATATTTCAGACCCCTTGGCGATCATTGAAAAGTGGGATCCCAAGCGTGCCTGGCCCGGCTTGCGCTTGCTGATGACTTCGACCACCGGCGAGCATGCCGCGTGGTATGTGCTCGATGACCAGCTTTGTCCCGTGCAGCAGCCAATGCCTGAGGCGGTGCAGGGCGTGATCGACCGGATCGGTGAAAACTGCGAACCATCGCTCACTACCGTATTGTTTTTAGGTGGTGCCGGAGGCAGTTTGCGAGCCGGTGTCACCGATAACCCAGTATTGCTCACGCGCGCCATTAAAAAAGCCTTGGTCAATGTCACCTGCGGCGGTGCACCAGCCTATGTCTGGCCCGGAGGGGGGATCACTGTCATGGTCGATGTTTTGCGCATGCCCGATAACAGCTTTGGCACGGTGCCCACGCCGGCGATCGTCGCGCCCTTTGAATTCAGCATGCGTGCCGACGAATTCAAACGGCTCGGAGGCCATATCGCTTATGTGCGGCCGCTGCAAGAGGTGTTGCAGCGTGGCGCCTGGCATCACGATGGCGCACCCACTGCGCGCAAGTGGGTGGTACAGCCAACAGAAAACGCGTGGCCCTTGGGCCAGCCACCGCTGCTTGGATAAGCGAGATGGAGCCGACCTCACAAGAACTGTCGCAAGGGCGCCGCCATTTTCAGCACGGACCCATCGACATCATCGCGTACGCTGAAGGTGACGCGGCGAGTGTTGCGCGCGCACACGAGGCAGCCTGGCACAGATTTGGTCAAATCCTGCCAGAGTTAGTGTGCGAACTCACTGAGCTTCGCAGGCCTGTGCTTTACCCGGTCGCGTTAAAGGGCCCCATCGCGCAGTTGATGTGGCAAGCGTGCAAGGACTGCTTAATCGAAGCGGATGCAGAGGCGTTTTTAACTCCCATGGCTGCAGTGGCGGGTTCGGTTGCGCAAGATTTAAGCGCCTGTTATCACCTGCCCGGGATCCGACGTGCTTGGCTCAACAATGGTGGGGATATCGCGTTGTATCTCACCGAAGATACTGCTGTTTCGGTGGGTCTGTTTGCTGATTTGGCGCGCTTTGACGAGACCCAACTGGTGGCTGGCGTACAGACCGATGCCGTGTTTGAGGTCAGGCATGGCATGGGGATTGCCGGTATTGCAACGAGCGGCTGGCGCGGTCGAAGTTTTTCGTTAGGGATCGCCGATAGCGTGACCGTCTTTGCCGCGAGTGCGTCGCAGGCTGACGCTGCCGCAACCGTGATTGCCAATGCGGTCAACGTGGTGGACGCGCGCATCGGTCGCGAACCTGCAGCGACGCTCAAAGACGACTCTGACCTCGGGCAGCGTCTGGTGACAGTGGCCGTTCCCGAGCTCAGCCAAGAACAAGTCCGCAGTGCGCTTGAGGCGGGTCTAAAAAAAGCACACACGCTCAGGCAGAACGGTTTAATCTGTGCCAGTGTTTTAAGTTGTCAGGGGTGGTTTGTCAGTACCGAAACCACTCGCATCCAACGTCTGTCCTAGGGTCACTATGCAAGCAAATATTCGTAGAATCGTGGTTCAAGTCGACGAGGTCTTGAGCGAAAACGGTCAGGTCGTCGCGCCTGCGACACGGCGCGCGTTAGCGATGGCTGTCATCGAGAACCCCTATGCTGGGCGTTACGTTGAAAATCTAGACGAACTCATCGCCATTGGTGAAGAATTGGGTGCCTTGCTTGGCCAACGCTGTGTGCAAGCCTTGGGCATCCAGCCCGCTCAAGCGCAAAGCTACGGCAAGGCGGCCATCGTGGGCGAGGCGGGTGAACTCGAACACGCGGCCGCACTTTTGCATCCAAAATTGGGCGCGCCCTTGCGCGTGGCGGTAGAAAAAGGCGCGGCACTTGTGCCGTCAAGCAAAAAAATGGGCGTGATGGGGACGGCGATTGATGTGCCGCTTGGGCATAAAGACGCGGCCTTCGTGCGTAGTCATTTTGACGCGATCGAGGCGCGCGTCACTGACGCGCCACGCGCGAACGAAATCGTTGTCTGTGTGGCGGTAACCGACAGTGGGCGTCCGAAGCCCCGTGTGGGTGGTTTGCAGCATCACGAAATGCTCGGAAAAGATGGTTTGCGTTAATCCTTTATCTTTTTGAAAGCCAGGGCTCGCGCCCTTTTAACCGGAGAGTAAGATGAAACAGCACCGACTCAGTTGCTTTGTAAAACTCAGCGTCGCAGTAATGACCTTGCTCACTGCCTCGGCAGCTGTGTTGGCGCAAGGTGTCATCAAAATTGGCGAGATCAATAGCTACAAAGCCCAACCCGCGTTTCTTGAGCCCTATAAAAAGGGAATGGAACTCGCAATCGAGCAAATTAATGCCGCGGGTGGCTTGAACGGCAAAAAAGTCGAACTTATCACGCGCGACGACAACGCGAACCCGGGTGACGCTGTGCGGGTCGCCGAAGAATTAGTTTCGCGCGATCAGGTTGACGTCTTGACCGGTTCATTTTTGTCGCACATCGGTTTGGCGCTGACTGATTTCTCGAAACAAAAGAAAATGTTTTTTCTGGCCAGCGAACCATTGACTGACAAGATAGTGTGGCAAAACGGCCATCGCTATACCTTTAGACTGCGCACCTCAACGTACATGCAGGTTGCGATGCTTGTGCCAGACGCGGTTGCAATGAAGAAAAAACGCTGGGCGATCGTGTATCCCAATTACGAGTACGGCCAGTCAGCAGTGGCGAGTTTTAAAGCCTTACTCAAAGCGGCACAACCCGATGTCGAGTTTGTAGCTGAACAGGCGCCACCGCTGGGTAAGCTTGATGCAGGCAGCGTTGTGCAAGCTTTGGCGGACGCTAAGCCCGATGCTATTTTCAACGTTTTGTTCGGTGCAGACTTGGCCAAGTTCGTACGAGAAGGTAACACCCGCGGTTTGTTTAAAGACCGTGAAGTGGTGAGCTTATTAACCGGTGAACCCGAATACCTTGATCCACTTAAAGACGAGACCCCGAATGGCTGGTTAGTCACCGGATATCCTTGGTATGGCATCAAAACGCCAGAGCACGCCGCGTTTTTGAAAGCGTATCAAGATAAGTTTAAAGACTACCCGCGTTTAGGTTCGGTGGTGGGCTACAGCTCCATCATGTCGCTCGCAGCCGGCATCAAAAAAGCGCAAAGCACCGAGACCGAAAAGCTTGTGACAGCCTTTAAAGGCTTGAGTTTGATGACACCTTTTGGCCCGATTACTTACCGTCCCGAGGATCATCAGTCCACCATGGGTAGTTTTGTTGGCCGCACCAAAAACGACGGCGGCAAAGGGGTCATGGTTGATTTTCGTTTCTTGGACGGCGCTCAGTTCTTACCTTCAGCTGCCGAGGTCAAAAAACTTCGTCCAGCAGAATAATGCTTCGCACTTGATTGCTGGTTGAGTTCTTGATGGATTTATCTGGCTTTATCGTTCAGTTGCTCAATGGCCTGGCTGGGGCTTCGTCTCTCTTTTTGGTCTCGGCCGGGCTCTCGCTGATTTTTGGCGTCACGCGAATCGTGAACTTTGCTCACGGTTCGTTTTTTATGGTGGGCATTTATCTTGCCTACACCTTGGTCACACGCTTTGCTGACACGCTCGGCTTTTGGCCGGCGCTGCTAAGTGCGGCAGTGCTGGTGGGTGTGTTGGGTGCTCTGGTCGAGATCACCTTGATGCGCCGCATCTATCGTGCGCCCGAGCTTTTTCAGTTGTTAGCGACTTTTGCGCTGGTCTTAGTGATCAAAGACGCGGTGCTCTGGCTCTGGGGGCCCGAAGAGCTTCTTGGGCCGCGCGCGCCGGGTCTAAAAGCAGCGGTACAAATTTTAGGGCGTAGTTTTCCGACCTATGATTTGTTTTTAATTGTTGTGGGCCCCGTTTTATTGGGCTTGCTTTGGTTGTTACTCACGCGTACCCGCTGGGGAACGTTTATCCGGGCCGCGACACAAGATCGCGAGATGGTGGCGGCCCTTGGGGTCAATCAAGCTTGGCTGTTTACCAGTGTGTTCGCGTTGGGCGCTCTGTTGGCAGGTTTAGGCGGCGCCTTACAATTACCGCGCGAACCCGCCAGCCTTGAAATGGACTTAAATACCATTGGCGCGGCCTTTGTGGTGGTGGTGGTGGGGGGGATGGGGTCGATTCCTGGCGCGTTCATCGCGGCGCTATTGATCGCTGAACTCAAAGCCATTTGTATTTGGTTGGGCGTCGTGAATATATTTGGGACGGAGCTCTCATTTTCAAAACTCACGCTTGTTGTTGAGTTTTTGGTGATGGCGTTTGTGCTGGTGCTACGTCCCTGGGGTTTGCTGGGCAAGCCACAACCTCTGTCGCGCCACGCTGCGCACACCGAGGCGCCCTTACGTGCGCCCACACGTATGACCCTTGCACTGCAACTGGGGGCGGTGGTGTTGCTGGTGTTGCTGCCCTGGTTAACCTCGGCCTCGCCTTACTTCACCGTGTTAAGCATTGATCTGCTGGTGGCTGTGCTGTTTGCTACAAGCCTGCATTTTATTATGGGCCCCGGCGGCATGCATTCGTTTGGGCATGCAGCGTACTTTGGCTTAGGTGCATACGGCGCCGCTTTATTATTTAAAGCACTCGGTTTGCCGATGGAGTTTGCGCTGGTGCTCGCGCCACTTGTGGCTGGTTTGGGCGCTGTACTGTTTGGTTGGTTCAGCGTGCGTTTATCGGGTGTGTATTTGGCTATGCTGACGCTCGCCTTTGCTCAAATCACGTGGGCGGTGGTGTTTCAGTGGGACGCCTTCACCGGCGGGAGCAACGGCTTGACTGGGGTATGGCCAGCCCCGTGGTTGGCGAACAAACAACGCTATTACTTTTTGACTCTGACCTGCGTGGTGTTAAGCGTTTGGTGTCTCAGACGCCTGTTGTACGCCCCACTGGGTTACGCCATGCGTGCAGGCCGTGATTCACCGATGCGAGCCGATGCAATTGGTATCGATGTGAAACGCGTGCAGTGGGTAGCGTTTGTCGTGGCGGGTATTTTTGCCGGTGTCGCTGGTGCGCTTTTCGCTTTTTCAAAAGGCAGTATTTCGCCCGAGACCTTGCACGTCAGCCGCTCAGTCGATGGTTTAGTGATGGTTTTGCTCGGAGGTATACAAACCTTGGCGGGCCCCATCGTGGGGGCAATCAGTTTTACCTGGTTGCATGACGCGATCGCGCGCAATACAGAGTACTGGCGCGCAATGCTGGGCGGCATCATTTTGTTGCTTGTCTTATTGTTTCCGCAGGGCTTGGCAGGTTTTACCCGCAGTGTCAGCCAGCGCTTTTCTCCTAGGGGGCAAACGTGAGCCTGCTGGTGGTAAAGGACCTGGGCAAGTCGTTTGGTGGCGTCAAGGCTGTTGACGGGATTTCGTTCGAGATTGACGCGGGCGAACTCTTGGCGCTGATCGGCCCGAACGGTGCCGGTAAATCGACTACCTTCAACATGGTCAACGGACAACTCCAAGCGGAGCGCGGATCGATACAGTTTGACGGACAAGAACTGGTTGGACTCGCCCCTAGGCAGATTTGGCGCTTGGGAGTAGGTCGAACTTTTCAAATTGCCGAAACCTTTTCTTCGCTGACGGTTCTTGAAAATGTACAAATGGCCTTGCTGTCGCACGCGGGGCAGGTGTTTTCTTTTTTTAAGCCAGCGCGAGCGCATGAACGCCACCGCGCGCTTGAGTTGCTTGATCAAGTTGGTATGGCTTTGCAAGCAGAGCGCCCCTGCAGCGCGTTAGCCTACAGCGATGTCAAGCGCGTAGAGCTTGCCATTGCGCTGGCGAATTGCCCACGCTTATTGTTGATGGACGAGCCCACCGCAGGGATGGCACCCAAAGAGCGTCACGCGTTGATGACGCTGACTAAAAAACTGGTCGTCGAGCAAAAGATTGCTGTACTGTTCACTGAGCACAGCATGGATGTGGTGTTCGCGCATGCCGATCGTTTGATTGTTTTAGCGCGAGGCCGCCTGATTGCGCAGGGCAAGGCCCAAGACATTCGCAGACACCCCAAGGTTCAAGAAGTATATTTTGGTGCTGGCACGACCTTCGAACAAGCAGTGGCCGCCGCACCGGTCTTAAACAACACGCCCGCCGCTCAGAGCAGCGCAGTCGGTGCCCAAACCGCGCTCGAGCCCGAGGTCATGGCATCCCCGCTTTTGTCGGTTGCAAGTTTGAACGCCTGGTACGGTGCCGCCCAGATTTTGTTTGACGTGAGTCTTCAGGTCAGGCGTGGTGAGGTCGTGGCTTTGATGGGGCGCAATGGTGCGGGCAAATCGACCACCATGAAAGCGTTGATGGGCTTGCTCGAAGCGCGCACCGGCACCGTGCATTTTATGGAACGCGATATTTCTAAAGAGGCGGCGCATCGGATCGCAGCCAGTGGCCTGGGCTATGTGCCTGAAGACCGTCGAATCTTTACCGATTTAACCGTGCTAGAAAATCTTGAGGTGGGGCGCCAGCCGTCTCGGCACTGGTCGGATGGCTCGCCTGCTCCCGCTTGGACCATTGAGCAATTATTTACCTTGTTTCCTAATCTGGGCGAGATGCCCCGGCGACCCGGCGGTCAGATGAGTGGCGGTGAGCAACAGATGTTAACGGTCGCGCGCAGTCTGATGGGCAATCCCTATCTGGTGCTGCTTGATGAACCCTCTGAGGGCGTTGCTCCGGTGATCGTCGAGCAGATGGTACAAATGATTTTGGCGTTAAAAAAACAAGGCGTGAGTATTTTGTTGTCTGAGCAAAACTTACACTTCGCACGCTTGGTGTGTGACAGAGCCTACGTGCTTGAAAAAGGGCAGATCCGTTTTAGTGGCAGTATGACCGAGCTCGAGGCCAATGAGCACGTCCGACAAACCTACTTGAGCGTCTGAGAGGTATGGTGAACCCACCTAACTCGTCACCTTGCAGCCTGCTCGTCAATGGTCAGCAGCACGATCTGCTTTTATCAGGCGAAGCGTCGCTCATGCACGTGCTGCGTAACGATCTGGCCTTAAATAGCCCCAAGTACGGGTGTGGCCTAGGCCAGTGCGGTGCCTGTACGGTGTTAATCGACGGCGTTGCCGCGCGTGCGTGCGTGGTGCCAGCCCAAGAAGTGCAAGGCCGTGCGATCACCACGCTTGAAGGCCTGGGTTCGCGCACTCAATTGCATCCTGTGCAGCAAGCGTTTGTCGACGAACAGGCCGCGCAGTGTGGCTACTGCTTAAGCGGCATGATTCTGATGACGGTCTCTTTGTTGGCGCACACCCCTGAGCCAAGTGAGATCGAGATTCGTAACGCCCTGGCCGGTAATTTTTGTCGCTGCGGCACGCACGTTGAAATCCTAAGTGCGGTTAAGCGTGCAGCCCTGCTCATGCAAAAAGCAAAAGAGCACACCCATGGCACGCCTTAACGACTTACGTACGCGCACAGATTTTTTAAAGGCGACCGGCGTCTTGCTGGTCGTGCGCGACCCTGCGCCCACGCCTGCGCCAGCAGTCGGCCAACCGGTCGCCGTGCCCAGCAACCCCGCTGAGGGTGTCGAACTTTTGTTGTCGCTTTGGCAAGATGGTCGAGTCACCGCCTTACACGGCCACGTTGATCTCGGGACTGGCTTACAAACCGCTTTTGCCCAAATCGTTGCCGAAGAGCTTGATGTCGCACTTGAGCAAGTCGACGTGATCCTCGGCGACACCGCAACCGCGCCTAATCAAGGGCCCACCATTGCAAGTGGTTCGATACAAAACCATGCAGCGCCCCTGCGAGCCGCCGCGGCTCAAGCACGAAAGTATTTGCTTGAATTGGCGGCCACACGCCTGGGCGTGCCAGTCGGTCAACTCACGGTCGAGGCCGGCGTGGTGTCAAACCAGGGCCCAAATCCAGACCCTAACTCAGACGCAGGCTTAACGCTTCGCTACGCTGATTTAGTGGCAGGGCAACGCATTCATCTCAAGCTTGAGTTGACGACGCCGGTCAAAGACCCCGCGACCTACCGCGTGGTCGGGCAATCCTCACCACGAGTTGACATCCCCGCCAAGGCGACCGGCGAGCTGGTGTTCGTGCACGACATGCGACTGCCCGGCATGTTGCACGGTCGGGTGATTCGTCCACCGTATGCGGGTGCCGATCACGGCGACTTTATTGGTAACTTGCTTGAGTCAGTCGACGAGTCGTCGATCGCGCATATTCCAGGCGTTCGCGCGGTCGTGGTGATTCGGGATTTTGTTGGCGTGGTGGCAGAGCGTGAAGAGTTTGCTGAATTGGCGGCCAACACCTTGCGCGTGCATTGGAAACCTTGGGCCGGCTTGCCCGATCTGTCAAACATCGAACAAGCGTTGCGTAACAACCCAGCGACGCCGCGTCAGCTTGTCGATGAAGGAGATGTCGATCAGGCGCTTGCGCAGGCCGCGCAGTCGATGCCCCGCACCTACATCTGGCCCTATCAGATGCACGCGTCGATCGGCCCCTCGTGCGCCGTGGCAGAGTTCAACGCTGATCCGACCGCGCCGTTTGCTTTAACCGTTTGGGCGGGCACGCAAAACCCTCATGTGTTGCGTGCAGACTTGGCGCGCCTGACCGCGCTGCAAGATACCGCGATTGAAATCGTACGCATGGAAGCCTCGGGGTGCTATGGGCGCAATGGTGCGGACGACGTGGCGGCAGATGCTGTATTGCTGGCGCGTGCGGTCGGTGCGCCAGTGCGCGTGCAGCTGACACGTGAGCAAGAAAATCTTTGGGAGCCCAAGGGCGCGGCGCAATGGATGGATGTTCGCGGTGGCTTGCACGCAGACGGCTCGATCGCGGCCTATGATTTTTCAACGTCGTATCCTTCGAACGGTGCACCCACGCTTGCCTTGCTGCTCACTCGTACGCTTGAACCCAACGCACAAGCGTATGAAATGGGTGATCGCACTGCGCGTCCACCTTACACCTTGCAAAATTTGCGCGTCACGGTTAATGATATGCCGCCCATTTTGCGCGCCTCATGGTTGCGCGGCGTGTCGGCGATGCCCAATTCCTTTGCTCACGAATCCTATATTGATGAGCTTGCGACGGCCGCTGGGGTCGATCCTCTGACTTTTAGGTTGCGCTACCTCGATGATCCGCGTGCGCGTGAATTACTACAAGCGACGGCAACTAAGGCCGGTTGGAAAATACACGAGCAGCCGCAGCAGCAGGGAGCAGAAGGCGATATTTTGCACGGGCAGGGCATCGCGTGGGCGCGTTACGTTCACAGCAAGTGGCCCGGTTTCGGTGCCGCGTGGGCCGCCTGGATCGCTGATGTTGAGGTCAACAAGCGCACGGGTGAAGTACACGTCAAACGGGTGGTGGTGGGTCACGATGCTGGTTTAACAATTAATCCTGCCGGTGTTGAACATCAAATTCATGGCAACGTGGTGCAGACCACCAGTCGCACCCTGCTTGAACAAGTACCAACCGAACGCGCGCGCAACACCGTGGCAACCCGTGAATGGGGTTCGTATCCAATTTTGAGTTTCAGGCAGGTGCCTGTCATCGAAGTGATGCAGATGCCCCGCCACAACGAACCCGCACTTGGGGCAGGTGAGTCAGCGTCGGTGCCTGGCACAGCCGCGATTGCCAATGCCATTTTCGATGCAACGGGTGTGCGTTTTAGGCAGCCGCCTTTTACCCCTGAGGTTGTGCGCGCGGCGTTGAACCCGTTGCTGTATCAAGACGACTCAGCCACGCACGCCTCTGGCAAGCCTCAATTGGCGGTGCAAGCCTCAGACAAACTTCAGGTGGCATCGCGAACAAGTGACCCGCAGCTAACAGGCGCCGCGCGCCAACAGACAGATCACGCCGACGCACGTTGGCCGCGGCCGCGTGCGTGGTGGTTGCGCGCAGCGGCGTTGACGGGGGCGTTCGGCGTCACGCTGTTGGGCGCGACTGGGTCACTGTTTGGTCAGCGCACGTCGCTGGCGCCCCTCACGCCACAAACCACGCAACAAACCACAACCTATTCGGCGGCAACGCTTGAGCGTGGTCGCGAGCTAGCAGCGCTAGGAAATTGCGTGACCTGTCATACCAGCGCGCAAGGTAAACCGAATGCTGGAGGCCTCGGGATTCCAACTCCTTTTGGCACGGTCTATAGCACCAACCTGACCCCCGACACACAAACGGGCATCGGCCTGTGGTCGCAGCAAGCGTTTAATCGCGCCATGCGTGAAGGCATCTCACGCGATGGGCATCACTTGTATCCGGCGTTTCCGTACACCTCGTTTACGCGCACGAGCGACGACGATCTGACTGCGCTTTACGGCTGGCTGATGGCACAAGAGCCGGTGCGCCAGGCAACCCCTGAAACTAAGTTGGCGTTTCCTTTTAGTTTGCGTCCGTTAATGGCCTTTTGGAACGCGTTGTACTTAACGCCTGGGCCTGCCGCTCAGCCGCTACAAACTGAAGTCGAACGGTCACCCGCCTGGTTACGTGGGGATTATCTTGTGAATGGGTTGGGGCATTGTTCGGCCTGTCACACCTCGCGCGACGCGTTGGGTGGTGAGCGCTCGGGCCTCGCCTACTTAAGTGGCGCTACCGTTGATGGCTGGCAGGCTCCGGCACTCAATGCGCGCTCGCTCAGCCCCGTGCCCTGGACTGAAACAGCTTTTTACGACTATTTGCGCAATGGCTATAGCGCCGAGCATGGCAGTGCCTCAGGGCCGATGGCGCCGGTAATCAGGCAGCTGGCGCAAGTGCCTGATGAAGATATTGCTGCGATGGCGCATTATCTGGCGTCGTTTCAAGAGCCGGTGTCGGCGCAGGCCTTACCAGGGCAAACGACTCCAGCGGCGCAGGTCGCACAAACCTACGTTGCGCAGGCGGCGGCTCGCGAGCCCCTGTTACTGGGCCCCGCACAGCGTATGTTTCAGGCCGCCTGTGGGTCGTGTCACCACGACGGCGCTGGTCCGCGTTTGCTTGGAGTCAATGTCCCGCTTGCGCTCAGTACCGGCATGCACAGCGCGCAACCTGATAACGTGATTCGCGTGGTGCTTGAAGGGATCCGCAAGCCTGCTAACGAGCAAATCGGCTTTATGCAAGGTTTTGCCAAGCACTTTGACGACCGGCAATTGACTGAGCTTGTGACTTATATGCGCAGTCGGTTTGCCCCCACTCAACCACCCTGGCAAGAGCTCGAACAGAAAATTGGGGTCATCCGCATGTCGCCAAGCTTGCATTTACCGTAAAGTTTGCCCACAATGCGATATTGTTTATCACCCCGGTTCTGACCCGAGCCGGGGTTTTGCTTTTTGGAAAAACATCATGGCAACTATTCCTCTTACCGTGCGCGGGGCCGAGCGCTTGCAAGCCGAGCTGCAGCGGCTCAAGCAGGTCGATCGCCCCGCGGTCATTAGCGCCATCGCTGAAGCGCGTTCGCACGGCGATTTGTCTGAAAACGCCGAGTACGATGCAGCGCGTGAGCGACAAGGCTTTATCGAAGGGCGAATTGCCGAGCTCGATGGCACGCTTTCAAATGCTCAACTCATTGAACCGAGCAGCATAGATGCCGATGGCCGTATCGTGTTTGGCGCAACCGTTGAGATCGAAGATCTTGAGTCGGGTGCCAAAGTCACTTACCAAATCGTTGGTGATGTTGAGGCCGATATTCGTGCAAATTTAATTTCAGTCTCTAGCCCTGTTGCGCGTGCTTTGATTGGCAAATATGAAGGCGATGTCGTCGAAGTGAAAGCCCCGGCTGGGTCGCGCGAATATGAAATCATTAGTATCAAATACTTGTAAAAAAGAACAGCACCGCGAAGGGTGCTGTGAGTCGAAGTTTGTGTGATGGTAGCATTGCTGTACGTGGCGCAAGTGTTAATCCGCAAGTAGGTTTTTCTAGCGTTTAACCGGTGCGCGTTTACGCACTGTAGAGCCAAGTGCACCTCGGCGTGCACCGGCGCGTAGCGACAACGCACTGCCGCTGCGACGCGGAATCCCATGTGCGGTATTCTTAGCGCTTACGGCGCGTTTGCTTGGGCGCGCAGGCCGGTCGCCCGAGTAAACGGTGGGGCGATCAGTATCGAGGTCGGTTTGCTCGCGTTCTGGGCGATTGCGTCGACTTGGTTTTTGAACCTTTTTGCCTGCCGCGGCCAGCTTTTTGGGGGTGTGGGGTTCGTTGGGCTTACGCTTAGCTGGGGTTGCAGGTTCAGCAGGCGGTTTAAGGTAGGTACCCTTTGAGCCAAAGCGATACAAAATCAGCATTTTGCCCAGGTGGTGCACCGTCGCGCACGAAAGGGTGTCGCAAATCGTTGCAAGCATGGCATCGCGCTCGTCGCGGTCAGCACTGCCAGCCCTAACCTTAATCAGCTCATGAGCAGACAGGTTTAGGTCGATTTCTTTTAAAACTGCCTCAGTCAGCCCGTTGTCGCCGATCATTACAACTGGTCGCAGGGGGTGAGCAGCAGCGCGAAGCGAACTACGCTCGCGGGGGGTAAGTTCCATAATAGTCATAAGGTAGATTGTACGGGAATGGCAAAGAACAAATTTTCTAAAGAATGGGTCATGCAGCACATTAATGACCCTTTCGTAAAAATGGCGACCCAAAAGGGCTATCGGGCCCGTGCGGCCTTCAAATTGACCGAGATTCTGGATGCTGAAAAGCTCATGCGTCGCGGCGACGTCATTGTTGACTTGGGCTCGACCCCAGGCAGTTGGTCGCAGGTGGCGCGCGAACGACTAGTCGGCAAGGGAGGCATCGTTGACGGTCGCATCATCGCCCTAGATTTGTTACCCATGGAGCCCATTGCTGGCGTCGAGTTCATTCTGGGCGACTTCAGCGAAGAGGCGATCCTTGAACAGCTCAATTTGGCCCTCGTGGGCACCAAGGTTGACTTGGTAATGTCGGATATGGCTCCAAATTTATCGGGGGTAGGCCTAGCCGATGCGGCCAGAATTCAGCAGGTGATTGATTTAGCCCTTGAATTTTCGCTGATTCACCTCAAAACAGATGGTGCATTGATCGTAAAAGCGTTTCACGGTAGCGGTTTTTCGCAAACCGTTGAAATCTTCAAACGTCACTTCAAGCGGGTTGTCGAGCGCAAGCCCAAAGCATCCAGAGATCGTTCTTCGGAAACTTTCTTGATTGCCAAGGGTCGAAAGGTCTAGAACTCTGCAATTTCGGCCCCATCGCCGAGTAAGGGATTACTCCGAATGGGCTTTTTTAACAGGTAGAATGCTATTTTGCTTCGTTGCAATATGCCCTTTAGGCCAAAGGGGCGTGGCGCGTCAGAATGACAAGCTGGAGATCGGCCTTGAACAACTCTTTTTCGAAAGTCGCGGTTTGGATGGTGATTGGTTTGGTGTTGTTTACTGTTTTTAAACAGTTCGACAGCCGCGCACCCGTACAAGACACCGTGAGCTATACGCAATTTATGGATGATGCCAAGTCGGGCAAGGTCCGGCGTGTCGACGTCCAAAACGACGTCCTTCACGTCACACCTGATTCCGGCCGGCCATACACGCTGACCTCGCCTGGTGATCTTTGGATGGTGTCTGATCTGCTCAAGGCGGGCGTGTCTGTCTCAGGCAAGCCGCGCGAAGAGCCCTCGCTACTCATGAACATCTTTGTGTCTTGGTTCCCGATGTTGCTCTTGATTGGCGTCTGGGTGTTTTTCATGCGCCAGATGCAGGGCGGTGGCAAGGGCGGGGCCTTTAGTTTTGGTAAGTCACGCGCACGTTTGCTTGACGAAGGCACTAATGCCATCACGTTTGCTGACGTTGCCGGTTGCGATGAAGCAAAAGATGACGTCCAAGAAATCGTTGATTTTTTACGCGATCCCTCCAAGTTTCAAAAACTCGGTGGTCGGATCCCGCGTGGTGTGCTGATGGTGGGCTCGCCTGGTACCGGTAAAACATTGCTAGCCAAAGCGATTGCTGGCGAAGCCAAGGTGCCGTTTTTTAGTATCTCGGGTTCTGACTTTGTCGAGATGTTTGTAGGTGTGGGCGCGGCGCGCGTGCGCGACATGTTTGAAAACGCTAAAAAACACTCGCCCTGCATTATCTTTATTGACGAGATCGATGCGGTTGGCCGTCAGCGTGGCGCAGGCCTCGGTGGGGGTAACGATGAGCGCGAGCAAACGCTGAACCAAATGCTCGTTGAGATGGACGGCTTTGAGTCGGGCGTAGGTGTGATCGTGATCGCAGCCACCAACCGCCCCGATGTACTCGACCCTGCGTTACTGCGCCCCGGTCGTTTTGATCGTCAGGTGGTTGTGCCGTTGCCAGATATTCGTGGCCGCGAACAAATCCTCAAAGTTCACATGCGTAAAGTGCCTTTGTCACAAAACGTTGATGCGCACACCCTTGCCCGCGGCTGCCCTGGTTTTTCGGGCGCTGATCTGGCCAATCTGGTCAACGAATCGGCGTTGTTTGCCGCGCGTCGTAACGGCCGCACTGTTGATATGTCTGACTTTGAAAAAGCAAAAGACAAGATCATCATGGGCGCTGAACGTCGCTCAATCGTGATGCCCGAAGAAGAGCGTCGGAATACCGCGTACCACGAATCGGGTCACGCGATTGTGGCGCGCATGCTGCCTAAAACGGATCCCGTACACAAAGTCACCATCATTCCGCGCGGACGTGCCTTAGGCGTGACGATGCAGTTGCCCGAAGGCGACCGCTACAGCATGGACAAAGAGCGTTTGTTGTGCACGATTGCGGTGTTGTTTGGCGGTCGTATCGCTGAAGAATTGTTCATGAACCAAATGACCACGGGTGCCTCGAACGACTTTGAACGTGCCACAGCGATTGCTCGCGACATGGTCACACGCTATGGTATGACCGACAATCTGGGTCCAGTGGTCTACGCAGAAAACGAAGGCGAAGTCTTTTTAGGGCGTAGCGTGACAAAAACGACGCACATGTCTGAAGCGACGATGCAGAAAGTCGACAACGAAATTCGTAAGATTATTGACGAGCAGTACGCACGGGCGCGCGCGATTCTTGAAGGCAGCCGTGAAAAAGTCGAGATCATGACGAAAGCGTTGCTCGAATGGGAAACCATTGACGCCGATCAGATTGGCGACATTATCGAAGGCCGTCCGCCTCGTCCGCCCAAGGTGCCCCAGGCGCCAGCAGACTCTTCTGACACTCCGCCAACGGGCGCAGCACCAACCAACGACCCGGCCGCAGTCGTCTGAGGCAAAAAAGCCAAACTAAATGTCAGACTATTGGTCCTGCGGGCGTTTTGAGTTCTCACTCAAACGCCCGCTTTTAATGGGTATCGTCAACGTCACGCCTGATTCGTTTTCAGACGGTGGACAGCACCTAAGCGCTGAGGCAGCCATTGCTCATGCTCGGGCCCTGATCGTTGAGGGTGCGCAAATTATCGACCTTGGGGCAGAATCGACTCGCCCCGGTGCTTTGCCGGTTTCGGTTCAAGAAGAGCTCGCCCGCCTTTTACCCGTTATTTCTGCCCTGCGCGACAGCGGTGCAGCACTATCGGTTGACACTTGCAAACCCGAGGTGATGCAGGCCGCACTCGATGCAGGGGCAGATATTATTAATGATGTCACCGGAATGCGAGACCCTCAGGCTCAGCGTGTTGTGGCAAGGCATCCAAGCTGCGGGGTTTGTGTCATGCATATGCAGGGTGAACCGCGCACTATGCAGCTGAATCCCCACTACCTAAACGTCGTGACTGAGGTCAGTGCTGCCTTGGTCGCTCAGGCGCAGTTGCTCGAAAAACTTGGCGTGCAGCGCGCGCGGATCAGCCTGGATCCTGGTTTAGGTTTTGGTAAGACTGTCGAACAAAACTATCAATTGCTCAAGGGTTTGGCGACGCTGGTGCATCTTGGCTATCCCGTCGTGTTGGGTGCTTCTCGCAAATCAATGCTCGGTGCAATAACTGGAAAGCCTGTCGATCAGCGCTTGAGTGGTAGTATTGCGGCGGCACTGGCTGGTATAGCCAGAGGTGTAGCGGTGTTGCGCGTGCACGATGTGGATGCCACTCACGATGCTTTAAAAGTTTGGCAGTCGGTTCAGGCTGCAGAGGATGTTAAATGAGTCAAAGAAAATATTTCGGTACCGACGGCGTTCGCGGCAAAGTGGGCGGTGAGGTCATCAATGCCGAATTCGCGCTCAGACTTGGCTACGCAGCCGGCAAAGTTTTGGCCAAAGAGCACTCGGCGCGGCGGGGTCGCCCGACCGTTTTAATTGGTAAAGACACGCGCATTAGTGGTTATATGCTCGAGTCAGCACTAGAGGCGGGCTTTGCTTCGGCTGGGATCGAGGTGTTGTTGGCCGGACCTTTGCCGACCCCTGCGGTAGCGTATCTGACGCGCACTTGGCGCCTAGTCGCGGGCATTGTCATCAGTGCCTCGCACAACCCGTATGACGACAACGGCATCAAGTTTTTTTCGTCTAAAGGGATGAAGTTGCCCGACGAAACCGAGGCCGCAATTGAAGCGGCACTTGACGAGCCGATGCAGTGCGTAAGTTCTGAAAAACTCGGTCGAGCGCGCCGGATTGATGATGCCCCCGGCCGTTATATCGAGTTTTGTAAAAGTACGTTTCCCTCGGATTTAGATCTGGGCGGGTTAAAACTCGTGGTTGATGCCGCTAATGGTGCGGCTTACCATATCGCGCCGCACGTCTTTCGTGAACTCGGTGCAGTAGTGACTGCGATTGGAGTGTCACCGGATGGCTTCAATATCAATAAAGATGTCGGGGCACTGCACCCCGAGAGTTTGGCGGCTGAAGTGCGCGCGCGCGGTGCTGACCTAGGAATCGCCTTAGACGGCGATGCCGATCGGGTTCAAATGGTCGACGCCTCGGGGCGCGTCTACAACGGCGACGAACTTCTTTACGCGGTCTTGCGCGAACGTCTCTCGCGCGGCCCGGTAGCGGGTGTCGTGGGTACCCTCATGACAAACTTTGGCTTTGAGCGGCAGCTTAAAAGCATGGGTATCCCGTTTGAGCGCGCGCAAGTCGGCGATCGCTATGTTCTTGAACAATTGCGTAACCGCGGCTGGTTGTATGGCGGCGAAAGTTCTGGCCACCTGCTGTGCCTCGATTCACACACTACGGGTGACGGCATCGTTGCGGCTTTGCAAGTCTTGGCTGCCTTGCAGCGCAGTGGCGAAACCCTTGCCCAATGGGTGTCCGCGCTACGCTTGTACCCACAAAAAATGATCAATGTCGCACTCAAGCCCGGCACTGACTGGGCCACGCATGCTGGCTTGCAGGCAGCCCAAAAACAAGCTGAGGCCTGGCTGGGCGAGCGTGGTCGCGTGCTGATTCGCGCCTCGGGCACTGAACCCAAGCTTCGCCTGATGGTCGAGGCCGATGACGAAGCTTTAGCGACAAAGTGCGTTGACCTCTTGGCCGCGGTTGACTTAACGAGCTAGGGCGACTTGCTTTGCGCGCGCTGAGTTTTTTACGGTCTCCCGCCTAAGTCAAAAAAACTTCATCATTTCGTCACCTTCATGCAACGTGTGTTGGTCAAACTAGGTAAACCTAGGAGACCAACCTCATGCTTGAGCTTGTACGCAGCGCCTCTAGTTTCTTTACACTTCCCACGGCTTCTAGTGATTCGCAAGGCTTGGTCGTGGGCTTGGCACAGTCAGCAAAAGAAATTGAACTCGCGCAGCGATTGCGCCATGACGTCTTTAGCGCTGAGTACGGGGCGATCTTAGGGCGCGAGCATGATGGCGTGGATCGCGACGAATTCGATCCCTGGTGTACGCATTTGTTGGTGCGAGAACATGGCTCGGATCGCGTGGTGGGCACCTATCGAATTTTGACGCCGCAACAGGCAAAGCGCGCTGGCGGCTATTACTCTGAATCGGAGTTTGACCTCAGCGGCTTGGGTGCAGTGCGTGAGTCTCTGGTTGAGTTTGGTCGGGCCTGCATTCATGAAGAGCATCGGCAGGGTGGCGTTTTAATGATGCTTTGGTCAGGTTTGGCCGAAATCCTCAAGCAAGGCAATTATGAGCACGTTTTTGGCTGCGCCAGCGTCAGCCTGCGCGACGACGGTGTGACAGCCGCTGAGGCCTGGCGCCAGATTAAAGAACGCGCGCTTTTTACTGAGACTGTTGGTGTGCGGCCTTTGCATCGCTACCCTGTTGAGCAACTGGACAGTCAGTTGCCGGCGTCTGTGCCTGCGTTGCTCAAAGGCTATTTAAAACTTGGTGCCCGCGTCTGCGGCGAACCCGCTTGGGATCCCGATTTTCATACGGCTGATTTTCCGTTGTTGCTTTCGGTCAGTGGCATGGCTCAGCGTTATCGTAAGCACTTTGGCTTTGAGAGCGCTAAACCGGGATCAGCGCAAAACTGAAGCCAACCTTCGCCCACTCTGCTTCTTCTCCGTGCAACGAAAAATCTGTTAACGGGTGAGAGTCGAGCCATTTTTTATCGACCTGGCAAACAATAGAAGTGCCCTTGATACTCAGTGAGAGCGGCAACTTGGAGACGTCTTCACGGCGGCGGCAAAGTAAAACCGATAGGCGCAGACACAAAATTGTGAGCCATTGGTCACGATTTTTGACTAGATTCTGAGCCTTGGTGAGTTTGCCAGTGTGCGCTAACGCTAACAAGCCCAATTGCGCCTGATCGACTCTTGAAAACCCGGGCATGTCGGCGTGATTCAAAATGTAGGCACTGTGCTTGTGATAACCGGCCTGTGCGATCGACAGACCCACTTCGTGCAGGTCGCAAGCCCAATTTAGGGTGTGTCGTAATTCGTCTTGTTCTGCGCGCTCAGGTAAAACAGAAGCAAACAAGCTCAAGGCGCTACGCTTGACCCGAGTCGCCTGGCGCATATCGACGTGGTAACGCTTGGTAAAGGCCAGCACCGAAACGTCGCGCCGATCGTGCGCCTCTTCGCGACCGGCCAGATCAACTAAAACGCCTAAACGTAAGGCGCCATCACCGGTTTTCATGACTTCGACACGCATCTCGGCAAAAAAAGCGCTCATGATCGCCAGACCGCCCGTTAAAACGTCGGCGCGCTCAAGCTTTATGCCAGGCAGATCATCTGGAATCACGCGCCCGGCGCGCACCAGTTTGGCTTTTAGTTTTTCAAGACCATCACGCGTGATGCCATCGGGCGACAGGCGCCCTTCGGTCAAAATCGCGTACAGTGCTTTGGCAGTGCCCGAGGAGCCCAACGCGGCATCCCAGCCCATTTTGCGGTAAGGCTTGGTGATCACCTCGATCTCGCGACGAGCGGCGAGTTCGGCCAGCTTCATGGAATAGTTGTCGATGACGCCGTCAGGAAAAAACTTGCGACTGTAGCTGACGCAGCCCATGTAAAGCGAAGAGGTGAGCAAGGGCTCGTCGCCGCGACCAATAATCACCTCGGTCGAGCCCCCGCCAATGTCGACCACTAGGCGTCTGTCGTTCGAGATGGGTAGCGTATGGCTGACCCCGGAATAGATTAACCGCGCTTCTTCGCGCCCGGCGATGACCTCAATCGGAAACCCGAGGGCCTCTTCGGCGCGGGGTAAAAAATCCGCGATGTTGCGCGCAACTCGGAAGGTGTTGGTGGCAACCGCACGCACCCGGTCTGGGTGAAAGCTGCGTAAGCGCTCGCCAAAGCGTTTGAGGACCTCAATGGCGCGTTCAACCGATTCGTCATCCAGGATTTTGGCTGAACTCAACCCTGCGGCTAAGCGGACGGTTTCTTTGAGGCGATCGATTTGATAGATGTGCTTGGCACCGTTTTGCTCGGCAACGCGTCCAATCGAGAGCCTAAAACTGTTCGACCCTAGATCCACTGCTGCCAAAAGGTGTTCCATCAACGTCAACCCGTAACCAAAGTACACGTATTATAGAAGGGTATCCTAAAGGTGCCCCAGAGTTGAACATATAGCTGAGAAGGCACGGACTGTTACTAAACTGTAACCTTACTGTTGTACAAACCTAAAATATTAAAAAAATTAAGGTCATTCGTCATGCCAGCGCGTAAAAAAGCTGAACCGCTTTTTCTGAACCGAGAATTATCGTTACTTCAGTTCAACGAGCGAGTCTTGGCGATGGCCGAACACTCAGACACCCCATTGCTAGAGCGACTGCGCTATGTTTGCATCGTGAGCTCGAACTTAGACGAGTTTTTTGAAATTCGGGTCTCAAGCTTAAAAGAGCAGTTGGCGCAGCACCCCACCTTGCTGGGGCCAGATGGCATGACGACTGAGCAAGCCTACGAGCGGGTGCAACTTGAAGTGCACAGCATGGTGGATCGGCAGTACGCCTTGCTCAATGATGATATTTATCCGCGCTTGCGCACTGAGGGTATCTATCTGCACCACGCCAGCGAGTGGAACGAGGTGCAAACCGCCTGGGCCAAAGAGGTGTTTCACCGCGATGTGATGCCCCTACTCACGCCAATCGGTCTGGATCCAGCGCATCCGTTTCCGCGTGTCTACAACAAAAGCTTGAATTTCATTGTGCCCTTGTCGGGGCAGGATGCCTTTGGTCGCAAGGCAACGATTGCGATCGTACAAGCTCCAAGAGCGCTGCCTCGCCTGATCCAAATGCCACCAAAGGTATCGGGTCAGCCTCACAGCTTTATCTTGTTGACCAGCCTGTTGCGTGCGTTTGTTGGTGAGTTGTTTCCTGGCATGACGATGCAGGGCTGCTATCAATGGCGGGTGACGCGCAACAGTGACCTGTTTGTAGACGAAGAAGAAGTCACCAATCTGCGGCAGGCGCTGCAAGGTGAATTGTCACAGCGTAATTTCGGCTCAGCCGTACGGCTTGAAATTGATGTGCTGACCCCAGTTGAAATCGCCAACTTCTTGCAAAAAGAGTTTTCGTTGACCGAGGCAGATACCTACCGGGTTAACGGTCCGGCCAACGTGTCTCGCTTGATGCAGATTTGCAATTTAGTCAAAAGACCAGATTTGCTGTTTCCAGAATTTCACGGGCCGATTCCTGCACCGTTTGATCGTTTGCCCAATCGGCCTTCTGCCATTTTTGAGGCCATCGCGAAAGAAGATCGTCTGTTGCATCATCCCTATCAATCTTTTCAACCGGTCATCGATTTTTTGACGGCGGCCGCGAAAGATCCTGACGTAGTGGCGATTAAGCAAACTATTTACCGAACGGGCGAAGATTCAGAGCTGATGCGTCTGCTGCTAGCCGCAGCAAAGGCTGGTAAAGAAGTGACCGTCGTCGTAGAGTTGATGGCGCGCTTTGATGAACAGACCAATATCAATTGGGCCGCTCGCCTTGAAGAGGTTGGCGCGCACGTGGTGTATGGCGTGGTGGGTCATAAAACGCACGCCAAAATGGCGCTGGTGCTGCGCCGTGAAAAGGGTCGAATCAGGCGCTATGGTCACTTAGGCACGGGCAACTATCATCCACGCACGGCAAGTCTCTATACCGACTTTGGCTTGCTGACTGCCGAGCCGCGGTTGTGTGAAGACATGGACAAGGTGTTTTCGCAACTGACTGGGCTGGGCTCGCGACGGGTATTAAAAGAGTTGCTGCAGGCACCTTTTACGCTACATGAGACGGTCGTGTCGTTGATTCGCGCTGAGGCTCGGGCCGCACGCGCCGGTGAAAAAGCACGGATTTTGGTGAAACTCAATTCCTTGCTTGAACCGATCGTGATTCAAGAGCTGTACAAGGCCAGTCAAGCGGGCGTGAAAATCGATTTGATTATTCGTGGGGTGTGTGCACTGCGTTCTGGTGTACCCGAGCTGTCTGAAAATATCACGGTGCGTTCAATTGTTGGCCGTTTTCTTGAACATTCCAGGGTGTTTTACTTCTACAGTGGGGGGGCTGAGTCGGTTTACCTGTCGTCTGCCGACTGGATGGATCGCAACTTTTTCAGGCGGGTTGAGATTGCGTTTCCGGTCTTAGAAAAAACGCTCAAGAAGCGCGTGATTGATGAGGCGTTTGCGTTTGCCCTGCGCGACAATCGCTTGGCCTGGCTACAACAACCCGATGGCAGTTATACCGTGGTGTCAAATCGTCGCGCTGCCTTCAAACTGCACGAGCATTTGATGAATTTATAGAAAAAAGCCTAGTAATCAATACTTTACGATTTTATGTTTGAATGACCTCTGCGGAGGTCATTATTGTTTGTGACTGTCATAAAGCCGTCATGTTCGCTATGTACCATGGGGTTTCTAGTTTTCGGCTTTCAAACTAGGCACTCGTTGGTTTGTAGTTTTTGACTTCTAAAAGGTTACGTTATGTTCAAACAATCTCTGCTAAAAATCTCTGCCGCGCTCGTGCTAAGCGCGACGGCTTTCACCTCGCAGGCGATCGATATCACTGGCGCCGGTGCCTCGTTTCCATTTCCAATCTATGCTAAGTGGGCCGCTGACTACAAGGCAGCTTCTGGTAATGCCGTGAACTATCAATCGATCGGCTCTGGCGGTGGCGTGCAGCAAATTACTGCCAAAACCGTCGATTTTGGCGCGACTGACGACCCGATGAGCGGCGAGCAGCTCGACAAAATCGGTTTGATGCAGTTTCCGGCTGTGATTGGCGGTACGGTAGCAGTCGTGAACGTCGACGGTGTGAAGCCTGGTCAGTTAAAGCTGACTGGCACTTTGCTTGCCGATATTTATCTCGGTAAGGTCAAAACCTGGAACGACCCCGCAATTCAGTCACTCAATGCCGACATTAAACTGCCTGCTACAGCCATTATCGTAGTACATCGTTCAGACGGTTCAGGCACAACCTTTGGTTGGACGAACTACTTAAGCAAGGTCTCAGCTGACTGGAAAGCAAAAGTCGGTGAAGGCAAAGCCGTGAAGTGGCCAGTCGGTCAAGGTGGCAAGGGTAACGAAGGCGTTGCTGCCTATGTTAAGCAGCTGAAAAACTCAATTGGTTATGTTGAGTTCGCGTACGCGAAGCAAAATAGTTTGGCTTGGACTCAGCTGACAAACAAAGATGGCAAAGTCGTTCAGCCTGACCAAAAATCGTTCGCCGCTGCAGCAGAAAACGCGAAGTGGGATAGCGCACCCGGTATGGGCGTTGTCTTAACCGACCAGCCCGGTGCTGGTTCATGGCCTGTCACAAGCGCCACGTTTATTCTGATGCACAAAGACCAAGCAAAGCCTGAAAATGGCAAAGCCGCAGTGGCCTTCTTTGAATGGGCGTTTGCAAACGGTGCAACTTCAGCCGCTGCCTTGGATTATGTGCCCCTGCCTAAAGCTGTCACAGATCAAATCCGCGCAAGCTGGAAAGCTAATTTGAAAGCGGGCGGCAAACCCTTGTTGAACTAAGTATGGTGTACGTTTAGTTTGTCTGTTCCGTCTGAGCTTGCTTGGAGTGATTTTCCAACGCAAGCTCAGTCTCCGACTCAGTTAGTAAGATTGATATGAAAAAAACTCAATACTCGTGGCATGACGCAGCGTTTAGTGGTCTAACGCGGGTATTTGCGTTTTTAGTGTTTTTTCTTTTAGCGGCGATTTTATTTTCTCTGATCTACGCCAGCCAAGAAACCCTTTCGAAATACGGCTTGGCGTTTCTCTGGACCAATGAATGGGATCCAGTGCAGGCAGAGTTTGGTGCCTTAGTGCCCATTTTAGGCACGCTGTTGACCTCGTTCGTTGCCTTAGTCATCGCGATCCCCGTCTCGTTTGGCATCGCGATATTTTTAACCGAACTCGCACCAAATTGGCTCAAGCGCCCCATTGGTACCGCGATTGAGATGTTGGCAGCCATCCCTTCAATCATCTATGGCATGTGGGGTTTGTTCGTCTTTGTGCCATTTTTTCAACAGTACGTGCAGCCCACGCTGATTAGCGTGCTCAGCCCCATACCGCTCATTGGCTGGATGTTTTCTGGCGTACCGTTTGGTATCGGTATTTTTACCGCGGGCTTAATCCTGGCGATCATGGTGATCCCGTTTATTGCTGCGGTGATGCGCGACGTCTTTGAACTTGTACCGACCCTGTTAAAAGAATCGGCTTACGGCCTGGGCAGTTCAACCTGGGAAGTCATGTGGAAAGTGGTATTGCCCTACACCCGCTCGGGTGTGATTGGTGGTGTGATGCTGGGCTTGGGTCGCGCACTTGGCGAAACCATGGCCGTGACGTTTGTGATCGGTAACGCTTTCAGAATGCCAGGCTCTTTCTTCGATCCCGGTAACTCAATTGCTTCGGCCTTAGCTAATGAATTTAACGAGGCTGCTGGCATGCAAAAGTCAGCGTTAATTGAATTAGGTCTAATTCTCTTCTTGATCACCACGATTGTGCTGGCTCTGGCCAAAATGATGTTGTTGCGCATGGAAAAATCAGAAGGCACAAAAACATGAACCTCAACGTAAAAATGACGCTTCAGCCACCAACCTCTAGCATTCGTTCTGATAATTGGGTCTACAAACGGCGCAGTATCCTGAACAAAGTCATGCTGACTTTGTCGATGGCCGCTTTGGTTTTTGGCCTGTTTTGGCTGTGTTGGATTTTGACAGTATTGATCTTAAAGGGTGGTAGCGCTTTGTCACTGACCCTTTTTACTGAAAGTACACCACCACCCGGGCAGGCGGGTGGTCTGCTGAATGCGATCTTGGGCAGCTTTGTCATGGTGGGCATCGGTACCTTAATCGGCACCCCCGTGGGGATCTTGGCTGGTACGTATTTGGCAGAATATGGGCAGCGCGGCTGGTTGGCGCCAGCCACGCGCTTCTTGAACGATGTGTTGTTATCTGCGCCGTCCATTGTGATCGGGTTATTTATTTATGCGGTATACGTATCGCAAGTCGGGCATTATTCTGGCTGGGCCGGTTCGTTTGCCCTAGCGATTTTGGTGATCCCGGTTGTCGTGCGTACCACCGACAATATGCTGCTCTTGGTGCCCAACAGTTTGCGTGAGGCTTGCTTTGCGTTGGGTTGCCCGAAGTGGCGCATGATTACGATGGTGTCCTATAAGGCAGCCAGGGCCGGAATCATGACTGGCATTTTGCTGGCAGTCGCACGTGTTGCGGGCGAGACAGCACCCTTGCTGTTTACATCTTTAAACAATCAGTTTATGTCGTTTGACATGAACAAGCCGTTGGCCAATTTGCCTGTTGTGATTTTTCAGTTTGCAGCGAGCCCGTTTTCAGACTGGAACACCTTGGCCTGGGCTGGCGCCACACTGATTACAGTGGCGGTCTTAGGGCTAAACATCCTCGCACGTTCAATGTTTCGGCAAAAATGATTTTCACCGTTAGACCCGCACGACCTATTCCAGTCTGAATAAAAAGAACCCGAAGGTAAACATTATGGTTTTGAACGCTGCTGCAAAACAAGACACCCCCTTGGTATCAAAAATTGAAATTAATAAGCTCAATTTTTATTACGGTAAATTTCAAGCGTTGCGCGATGTCAATATGTCCATCGCCAAAAATAAAGTCACCGCATTTATTGGCCCCTCGGGCTGCGGCAAGTCGACCTTATTACGCACCTTGAATCGCATGTTTGAGCTGTATCCTGGGCAGCGCGCCGAGGGCGAGATCTTGTTTGATGGCGAAAATCTGTTGACGTCTAAAACCGATATTTCCTTGATACGCGCAAAGATTGGTATGGTGTTTCAAAAGCCAACACCTTTCCCAATGAGCATCTACGACAACGTCGCCTTTGGTGTCCGACTCTTTGAAAACTTAAGCAAAGGGCAAATGGATGAGCGCGTTGAGTGGGCGCTCAGTAAAGCTGCATTGTGGGGTGAGGTAAAAGATAAGCTAGGTCAAAACGGCAGTAGTTTGTCGGGTGGCCAGCAACAACGTTTGTGTATCGCACGCGGCGTCGCGATCAAGCCCGAAGTGTTGCTGCTTGATGAGCCTTGTTCGGCGCTTGATCCGATCTCAACGGCAAAAATCGAAGAGCTGATTGCCGAACTCAAAAATGATTACACGGTGGTCATCGTGACCCACAACATGCAGCAGGCGGCGCGTTGTTCTGATTTCACTGCCTATATGTATCTGGGCGAATTGATGGAGTTTGGCAAAACTGATCAAATTTTTGTCAAACCGACTCGCAAAGAGACTGAAGACTACATTACCGGGCGGTTTGGTTAATTTTTTCATTATTCTGTTACACTGCTCATCTTTCGGGGCGTAGCGCAGCCTGGTAGCGCATCTGCTTTGGGAGCAGAGGGTCGTGAGTTCGAATCCCACCGCCCCGACCAGTAATCTCAAAAGGCTAGTTTCTTAATTGAAACTAGCCTTTTGCTTTGGGCGAGCGGTTTTTTGCGAGCGGTGTGATAATCAGTGACGAAATACTTTATCTCTCGGAGAA
>CAMCZQ010000018.1 GCA_945887835.1 Bordetella parapertussis
CTGTCGCGAGCCATGGTCATGGACGACGCTCGCTTCAAGGGTAAGCTCAGTCGTCAGGATGCGGGTGCACTGAGCAACGGTGAGCGAGTGCGCAAGCTCAGCGCGCAGAATCTAGCCTACATGATCTACACCTCGGGCAGCACTGGTAAACCCAAAGGGGTGGCGGTATGTCACGGTTCGATGGGTCACTTGGTCAGTTGGATGGCGAAAAAATACTGGTCGCCCAAGCGCGAAGTCAGAATGCTGGCGCGAACCTCAATAAATTTTGATGCGTCGGTTTGGGAATTATTTTCACCTTTAACTTCAGGTGGTGCAGTTGTTATTGCAAACGACTTGCAGATTAAAGATGAAGCGCTTTTGGGTAGTTGTATCAATGACGCGCGAGTCACCGAAATACAGCTTCCGCCTAGCGTATTGCCTTTATTAAGATCGGCTGAGTTAAGTGGCGTCAATATTTTCTTGGGTGGAGAGCCGGTCTCGCACGCCCATGTAGCGCTTTTAGAAAGCGCGGGTGTCAACCGTATTGTTAATCTATATGGCCCAACCGAGTCGACCGTACAGGTTGTCACTGGTGACTTGCAAAGTCACGATCAAGAAGCTGCGGTCTTCTATATCGGTACGCCGATTGAGAATACGCAGATCTTTATTCTGGATGCCGCACTGAATCCTGTGTCGATTGGCAGCGCGGGCGAGTTGTACGTTGCGGGCGTAGGCTTGGCGCGCGGTTACGCAGGGCGTGCGGGGTTGACTGCCGAGCGCTTTATTGCTAACCCTTACGGCGCGCAAGGCGCTCGGATGTATCGCACCGGAGACTTAGCGCGCTGGGGCGAAGACGGCAACATCGAGTACTTGGGTCGCGCTGACAACCAAGTCAAGATTCGCGGTTTCAGGATCGAGTTGGGCGAGATTGAGGCGGGGATTGCACAGTTTGCGTCGATTGGGCAAGTTAGTGTGCAGGCCCGTGAAGTGGCCGGTGAGAAGCGTCTGGTGGCGTATCTGGTGAGCAAGCCCGAATCGACGCTGCCCGAGTTTGATGAAATTCGCGCCTCGTTGCTCAAAGACCTGCCCGAGTATATGGTGCCCACAAGCTTCGTGGTGCTAGAGCGCTTGCCGCTCACCCCGAACGGCAAGCTCGATGCGCGCGCGCTGCCAGACCCCGAGATCGTGAGTGGCCAGAGCTATCGGGCACCACGCACAGCGATGGAAGGCAAACTGTGTGAGCTCTATGAAGAGCTCACGGGCGCAAGCCAGGTGGGATTAGATGACGATTTCTTTGCGCTCGGGGGGCACTCGTTGTTGGCGATGCGCTTGGTGGCCAAGTTGCGTGAGCAGACCGGTTTGGAGGTATCGCTCAGAGCCTTGTTTGAACATCCAACGGTAGCGGCTCTGGCCGATGCGCTGAGCAACCATCACGGCAGGCTCTCGTACTCGCCGATCCTTTCCCTGCGTCCAGAAGGTACTAAGTCTGCGCTATTCTGTATTCATCCTGCAGGCGGCTCAGCAACGGTTTTTGCTCAGCTCGCGGGTCAACTAAAAAAGGACCGTCCTGTATTCGGAATTCAGGCCAGAGGTCTGGAGGGTGACGAGAAACCATTTGCGTCTTTTAATGAAATGATTGATGCATATGTTCTAGCGATCAACGAGTTGGCACCGCAGGGCGAATTAAACTTCATTGGTTATTCTGCTGGAGGCGTCATTGCGCATCATCTTGCTTGCGTGTTTTCGCAGATGGGTCGACAGATCGGTACTGTAGCGTTAATGGATAGCACGCCTTCCTCGGCGACTTCCGGCCAAGTCGTGCAAAGTCGGGAAGAGTTACTTCGTTCGATGGCCAAGGAATATGGATGGAAAGCGAAAAAAGGTGTTGACACCGAAGCCTTGTCAGAGCTGGTCTTGAAGTATTTAATCGAGCAGCGTCAGGTGCCTGCGGGAACGCCGGTGCAGTGGGTAGATCGAATGATTACTGAGCTTGTCTTGAGTGGTGAGAGATTAAGTACCCACAGTGTCGCGAAAGGAAATTTCAATACGATTTATTTCTTAGCGGCAGCCGAACAGTCCGACCATGAATTGGACGAGAAACGACTCAGTTGGACCAAGTACTGTCGCAACGTTAAATATGTGCCAGTACAAACATTGCATAATAGGATGCTTGAGGCGGATCCTTCGAAAGTCATAGCGAAAGCTCTTGATGCATTTTTTGAAGAGTAGGCGCAGGTATCGGTAACATATTGCAGATCAAGAGCCGATCAAAGATTAAGACTGGTGGTGCCCCGAGTTGTCCGATAAGGAGACAAGTATGACGAGTGTAGATATCAAGTTGGGTCATCCACTTAGGCAAGAGGTGATCAATCAACAATTGCCGCTGGCATTTTTTTCGGATTCAGACGAAGTGACCCCGTTGGCCTGGGCAACTGAAAATAAAGGCTTGTTAGAAAATGGTTTAGCTAAATACGGTGCGGTTCTTTTGCGTGGCTTTAAAAAGTATGACGTCCAAGAGCTTGAAAATTTCATTGAAAAGACCTCGGGCAACCTGCTGGCTTACCGTAATCGTTCAACACCGAGATCGCTGATTTCCGGAAAAATTTATACATCGACCGAGTATCCAGCCGATCAAATCATTCATCAGCATAACGAGAGTTGCTATACGCATGAGTGGCCGACTCGTCTATTTTTCTGTTGTATTACCGCAGCAACGCGAGGTGGTGAAACCCCTATAGCGGATAGTCGCAAAGTGCTTAAAAGGCTTCCGGCCGAAATTGTCGAGCGGTTTGAACGCGCGGGCATTACTTATCTCAGAACGTTTACGCCGGGTCTGGGTTTGACGTGGCAAGAGACTTTTCAGATTACCGATCGTATTCAGATGCAAAAGTACTGTAAAAAAAATAACATCATGATCGATTGGTTGGCGGACGGTAGGTTGCGGATACGGCAGACGCTTCAGGCTACAGAGGTGCACCCACTAACCGGCGAGCGGGTTTGGTTTAATCAGGCACATCTGTTTCACGTCAGTTCGTTGCCGGTTGATGTAAGGGCCGAGCTTGAGAAAAATCACGCCCCAGACGAGTTGCCTCGCAACGCCTTCTATGGAGACGGTGAACGCATTGATGATGAGAGCTTAGAGCTGGTTCGTCAGGCGTATGACCAAGAAGAGTCCTCTTACCTTTGGCAAGAGGGGGATGTATTAGTGATCGATAATCTGCTCACGTCGCACGGCAGAAAAACCTTTGAAGGCGTGCGTAAGGTCGTTGTAGGAATGACTTGAGATCACAAGTCAATCACTCACTCGCGTCGTTTCGCTAACATTGGCGAGACGACGGGGATTGTCAGCATGGTGCTTGCGACTGCCATTAATAATAAAGCTGTAAAAGTATCATTCGAAATAATTTGCTTATCGAGCAGAATATTTGCGAAGATAATTTCGATCAAGGCTTTTGTTTGCAGTAACCAACCGATCAGCTTTGCCTCGCCAGGAGGCCAGCGTAAAATCCGACCTGCTAGTGACACCCCAATTAACTTTCCTCCAACCGAAGCTGCTAGCAGAAGAGCCGCAGCGCCAAACACTGCTACGCCGCCTAGCGACCACTCTGTGCGCAGACCAGTACTTAAGAAAAAGACAGGCATCATCACTAGCAGCACATTGTCACGCAGTTGATCCATCTTCTTTTGATCAAATAAATGCCCGTCGATTACGACACCAGCCAAAAATGCTCCGACCATAAAGTGAAGCCCCGACCAATCTGCGCCGAATGCGCAGGCAATCAACCATATCAAACTGACATACCACCGATCCAGTTCAGGTAGCCAACGCATCAGCCGACGAAAGGCAAAGCTCAGCACAGCATAGGCAATCAGAAAGCTGAGCTGGCGACCTACCCTTTCCCAGTCCATTAAGATCACTGCCAATACGCCCCAAATGAGCAGATCATCTAAGCTCGCATAACGCAAAATGCGTTGCCCGATCGGTTGACGCAATATCCCTAGTTTTTCCATCAGTAGAACCAGAATTGGCAGGGCAGTCACAGCACTGGCCATGCCAATGCCCACAACGAATTGCCAAGTTTTTCCGGCAGATCCGATCCAACCAGGGACCAGGAGCAATGCAAGTGCTGCTGCGGAGCCGAGCAACAGTGGTACGCCAAGTGCTAATCCTGCGGTAATCCCGCCGTCGCGGCGTTGCACCCAAGCCTCACGTAGATCGAGTTCAATGCCTGCAATGAACACAAAGAGTATCACCGCCCACCACGCCACGCCATTCAGCGATTGGATGACACTCGGATTGAAGATAAACTTGTAATAGTCAGGGAGGGCGGCACCCAATAAGCCGGGGCCTAGTAAGATGCCTGTGATAATCTGCACTACAACAAGTGGTGCAAAATATTCGGTACGTCCGAGCCGCCAGATCAGATATGGGATGGTAAACACCAACGCCATCGCGATCAAAAAAATCTCTGTAGAATTCACGCGTTTACTTTCAATCCGATTACCTGATACTCAATACGCTATTTGTACTCGACAAGCGGACTCAATTCGTCCGCCTGTCGAGTTCAGTCAGAACGCCCTAAATTACGCGACTACAGCAGCCCTTTCATTAACACCCGTCTTCTGACCACCACTCAAAGCCTCTGTCAGATACGCTTGCAGCGGTTTGATATGTTCGGGTTCAACCCATTCAGCGGCTAAATCCTCGATCACGTGGTGCTCTGACACCAGCTGGCCATCTTTAAAATGACGCACCACGGGGTGAATAAAATTACTATCACCCGCTTGCGTGACGCTGTCTCGGGCAATGCGCGTCACCGCGAAAGGATTGTCAAATTTGGTTGTGCCGAATTCTAGAGTAGCTGTGAAGTACTCAGCGTCTTGAAAGAGTAGCTTTGCAGAATCCAACGACATTTCTTCTACATAACGGGCGGTACCTTTTTTCCGGTCAACGATGATCGTGTCACACAAAAATCCTGGTTGTTGCCAAAGGCCTGATGAGCGGTTGATGCGCGCCAAAATCTGTTCGCTGAACACCTGAGGCGAAAGGGCAATCTTACGTTCAGGATATTTGACCCCGTGAAACCTCTGTTCTAGCATCCGGCTTAGTGTGCGAACGTTGTATCGAAACCCGTGAACAAAACCAGACATTTGTTTTTTAAAGTCGCGCATTTGCGAGATTGTGCCAATAAAAAACATATTTTTGAGGTTGGTCGACTCCCAATCTGCTGTCTGTTCAGGAAAGCGACCGTTAATGCAAACTGTCGGGGTGCAATCAGGTGCAAAAACTTTAGAATTAAAGCCAAAGCCTGTGCAACGAATGACACGGTCATACTTTATCGACTCGACCTCACCGTTTGCGTGCGCATACGCAAACGTCACCTCTACGGATGAGCCAACGCGTTTCATGTCAACAATTTGCGCATCTATCACGGCATTTTGAGATTTGAGTTGGTAGGTATCGAGAAAGTTGTTGTTAACAGCTCTTAAGTGCCCGACGTAATGAGTTGACCAAGCCATTTTCAAGGGGTTAGGGCTCGAGATATGAATCATGCTCGCTGTACCGACTAGGTTATCCGCAGTCTCAAAGGCAGAATTTCCTTTGCCGATAATCAGCACGCGCTGATTGGCGAAATCTTCTGGGTCGACAGAAATGTCAGTATAGCTTTCACTAACCTCAATGCCTGGGATGTCGGGGATGTGTTCGCGCGAAACGCCAGTCGCCATGACGAGAACTTCGCATTTCAACTCGAATCCATCGCCTTGAATGCGATAAAGTCCGTCGGATTTGCTAATGACATTCACTGGGGAGTTGTAACGAATATTCAAATCGTGCTTTTGAGCAAACGCAGCAAGGTAGTTCAGCATGTCATCAGCATCAGGAAAATACTTTCGACTAAATTGTTTGAACAAAAGGGGATTTTGTTCGTTCTCATCTTCTAACAGAGAATTCCAATCCCAGCGTAAATTAAGCTCGGGGTCTGTGTATCCGCAATAAACTTTGTTAATTGAAATTAATTTGCGGTGACGGGGATACATTTCAAAGAAGGCTCCTGGCTTGGATTTTCCTTCGAGCACAACATAGTCGCGGCCTGCTTTTTTGAGGTGGTAAGCCAGTTGTAATCCCGCCGGACCAGCGCCAACGATTACATATTGAGGGTTCGTATCAATCGATGCCATACAGTGCCTTTTTTAAATTAGTCGCTAGCAAACATGTACTTGGCGACAGAAAGTTAAATTGGTGTTGATTTCAAACGAAACGTGCCAAAGGTTGCTCTGTTGATGCGATAACTTATAACGTCACGATCAACTGCATTGTCTGGCCAAGTAGTCTTCTCACGCCTTCGTTGACTGCACACGCGTTGCTTTTGTAGCATTGTGTTTAATAGAGCGTCAATGTCGATGCACGAGTAATTCAGTAAATTGTGCGTTTCTGTGAGGGTTGGGGTGGCACCAAGCCACAATTGAGCAAAAAGCTGCAAATAAAGGCACTCATGAGTGTAAATATGGGCTCAAGTTCGGTGACGGAGGTGCGGTTAAAAACTTGGACTGGTTTGCGTCATAAGTCCGAGACTTTGTCTGTATTCTAAGGGACCAAGTGAACCGAAAGCCATCAAAAAGAGGCGGGTGTTTATGCTTGATCGCCACTTATGCGAGTGCTTCGGCACCGAGTTCATGGAGCAGGTTTCTAGGTTTTTACGATCGAGCCAGCAGGCTTGGCCAATCCTCACAACAACGCACAAATCGTGCAATTATTTATTGACAACAGTCACATAGTGGTCATATAAACAGAAGGCATTCTTAAGATGCTTTTCTCCTTGTTAACGATTGCTAACAGGTAACCCACTTTGGAGTCTGCTATGAACATTGAACTTGATGAAGTTGTTGGTCAGGATGTCTCTGATGATGCGCTGGAACTAGCGGCCGGTGGTGCGCCGACTAAGCTGACATTTCCCTGCTACAACATGTGCTCAGCATAACGACTCGTTAGCCATTTTCACGGGTCACCCAACTGGGTACTAGCCACCTCTGGGTGGCTTTTTAAAGGCCGTTTATGAAGGATGCGATAGACGTCTGTGTTAACGCTAAGACGTTGAGTCAAGGCGCGGTTAGGCACTTTTATGATGCCCTGGAACAAAGAGCCGTAAAAACGGATGTTCTGGCCGATGATGGTGAGAGTTTTGAGGGCGATGGGGTTGCCCTGATGTTGGGCGCAGAATTACGTGGCCTGTACACTTACAAGGCATTGGCAAGCCTTCAGGCTGGCACGACCTTGTATTACCCCTACGGCGGGATGTTGGTTGAAGATCGTTATACTAGCCGTCATCAAGCGTTGATCGAAGGTCTAGCAAATAAACTCAAAACCGATTCAAAAGTACAAATAATAATGTCTCTCGAACAGCAACCAGCCATGCGGCTGAAAGAGATTGCTGCAGATGAAGCGTTTTGGTTTGCACAGGGCTTTTCCCAATTAGATTTGCAGATTCACTATCAGGGTAAGATCAAGCATGACCATGCCCAAGAGAAATTGAATTTTTCAGTAACAGACTACGCTGGCGGTGATGAGGCTACCAACGCAGAGTTATGTCATTTGTATCGAGAAGCCTATAAAAATAGAGCAGGCATTCCGGATATCACCCCCGAAGGTATCAACAAGCAATTGTCGATCCCAAGCTGTTCGTATTTGATTATGCGTCACAACAACGAGTTAATAGGTCAATGCAGCCTGTTCATTTCTGACGAAGAATGCTACGTAGACAGCATATATGTCAGGAGAAGTTACTGGGGAACAGGCGCAGCGGACAAATTGACACAATCATTATTTGACTACGCAGAAAAAAAGGGATGCCAAACCGTATCGGGCACAGCCGCATCTAATAATCAGGCGAGCCGCGCTCTGATGGAGCGCTTTGGACTCGTCGCGCAGTATCAAGTTAAGCGTGTGTTACTCAGCCTTTGATATTCTGTCTTAAAGTAAAAGATGCGGCTCGGTCTCGACTATCATCAGTCACCCTGGATAAATATAAATGACCCGTGATTTACAACGCATACTTACAAACGCAGCAACCATTGACGAGTTGCTCGGACCTAACTATGAGCCGCAGATCGGTCAGAAAGACAGCACGGATCGTGCGGCATTAAGACTTGCTGCGTGGTGTCGCTCTGCGTCAAGCGGAGATTGGGGTTTATTCTTTAAACGTCTTAGTCGTGACAAGCTTTCTATTGATCAGGTCTTATCTCGATTCGCTGATGTCAGACATTCGCCAGATGCACCGAAGCCCGCATGGTTTGTAGACGCTCAATGGACGTATCAAGCGTTAACTGGTGACTTTGGGAGAGGTCAACCTTTTTTTGTTGATGGCGCAGAGCCTCGGCCATTTGAGAAGCTCTTTTATGCGTTGGTAGAGCGTGCAGAAATCAACGTGATCGACAAGACAGAGCCACAAGCACTCGCTCTGTTTAATGATTCGGCCAGATTGGATTTACGTATCGGGCTGTTAAAACTGCTCACAGACTTATATGCTCCGTTGTTGTACAGCAGGTTTGTGGAAATCTTAAAAAAACATAGCTCAACTGGCACGTTACCCACTTCAACTGCCAAGGAAGGTACAGATCAAGTTGATCGGTTGGTTGAGGAGATGAGGGCCACTGAGTTGGCGGCGCTCTTTGCAGAAAAACCGGTTTTACTTCGCTTAACGGCCACGCTCGTCAGGCAGTGGATTGACACCACGGTTGAGCTGTGCACTCGTCTGTATTCTGATATTACAGAAGTTAGGGCAGTCATCACGCACTCTGCGCTCGATGTCAAAGTGCAGGCGGTTGGCGGCGATTTATCCGATCCGCACAACTTCGGTCATTCGGTGCAGATCATTACCTTTGAGGATCACACCAAGCTTGTCTATAAACCTAAAGATTTGCGCTTGGACGTTGCGTGGCATGATCTGATCGTAATCTTTAACGCTAGTTTGCCACCCATTGACCTCAAGCCCGTCAAGACCATTGCTTGTCACGAATATGGATGGACCGAGTTTATCGACCACACCTCGTGTGAATCCGCACAAGATATTGAGCTGTTTTATCGTCGCTCAGGTGCATGGTTGGCCGTGTTTCACTTGTTTGCTAGCAGCGATATGCATTATGAAAATATTCTAGCTCATGGAGCGCATCCAGTTCCGATTGATCTCGAAATGATTTTGCAAGCGTCTACCCCTGAGGCAGAGCAAGAGGTTCCTGAAACAGCGGCGCTAATTGAGGTAAGCCGTAGCGTAGTGAATTCAGTTTTGATGGTCGGTATGCTGCCGTCATACGCAAAAAGCCCCAACAATAAAATTTTTGATGCTGGGGGGCTAAACGCTGTTAAAAACAGTGTCCCAGTTGGCGTATGGAAAAATGCCAATACCGACGGTATGCGTTGGATGCAAGTGCCCAACGATTCGGCACAGACGCCCAACATTCCTCACATCGACGGGCAATATGCGCAACTAGGTGATTACTTACCTGCCTTCATTGAAGGCTTCGAGCAGTACTCGCATTTCTTACTCAAACAGCGTGATGCGATCGGTGTCACGACTATGCTTAAGCCCTTTAAAAATCTTCCTGTACGCAAGGTGATTCGAAACACCCGTTTTTATTACATGCTGTTGCAAAGGCTCAAGGATCATCGCAACATGGGCGATGGGGTGACGTGGAGTGCACAAGCAGAGTTTTTATCTCGGCTCGCTGACTGGGACGCGAAAGATGACTTGCTTTGGCCGTTGCAAGCGGCAGAACGGATAGCCTTATTAAATTTGAATGTGCCGCACTTTGTTTCACCCAGCGATGAGGATATGGTTAGCGCTATCACCGGCCATCAAACCCAAACAAACGCAACGCCAGGGCTTGAGCGAGCAATCGAGCGCTTCACCAAATGGTCGACGGCAGAGATTCAGCAACAAGTTGAAATTATCAAGGTCAGTACGAGCTTTGTTACAAAATCCAGCACTGCAGCAGACGACAAATATTTATTCAAGCGCAAGATTAAAAAATCGACCCAAAGTTTAGACGCGACGTCTTTGGCAGCAGAAGCGACACGAATTGCCGCAACCATCGCGCAACACGGCGCGATCAAAGATAAAAGTGCTGCTTGGGTTGGGCTTGATTGGTTAGGTGCTTCAGAGGTAGGACAGCTCGTCACGCTCGGCCCTGATCTCTATAACGGTGCTAGCGGCATTGCATTATTTCTAGCCGCCCACGCTCGTTATGCCAACGATACATTCGGTCGTGAACTTGCCGTTAAAGCTCTTGCGTCAACCAGACTACAGATTGCGCAACCCTCCGCAGCAAGATGGGCCAGAGGGCTAGGGATTGGAGGTGCAAGCGGACTGGGTTCAGTCGTCTACGCACTGACGGTTACGTCAGGGCTGCTTGCTGAGCCCTCTTTATTACAAGACGCTGTCAAGGTATCGAATTTATTCTCTAATGAATTGATCGCAGCTGATCGTTCACTAGATGTGATTGCCGGTAGTGCCGGAGGCATCCTTGGGCTCTTGGCGCTTTATCGAAAGACCCAGTCAAAAGAAGTATTGGCTAAAGCGATTGCTTGTGGTGAGCATTTGCTGCGACAACCTCGGCTAGGTGAAGCAGGTAAGCGTAGTTGGGCAGTACTTGGAATAAGTGAAGCTCCTTTAACGGGTTTCTCGCATGGTGCTGCTGGATTCGCTTATGCCTTATCAAGTTTGGCACAAGTCAGTGGGCGCGAGGAGTTTGAGGTAGCGGCACAAGAATGTGTTGCATATGAAGATAGTTGTTATAGCAAAGACCTATTTAATTGGCCTGATTTGCGTGCCGCCGATGCAACCGTTTTCCCTAGCCAATGGTGTCATGGTGCAATAGGTATCGGACTAGCCCGCGTTGCGAGCGCTCGGTCTGGCAAGACTGGGTCAGACGCACTTGTGAGTGATATCAATCACGCAGTGCAAAATACGACCGCTAACTGGCCCCAGCATGTTGATACGCTGTGTTGTGGCACGCTCGGCACGATTGAGCTTCTGGGCGAGGCAGGTGAATTATTGAACCAACCCGCTCTTGGACACTTATCAGATCAGCGACTGGCACAAATTATTGCGAACCGCCACGAGCAAGGTGACTACGCTTGGAATGCAGGAGGTACGGCTTTTAATCTTGGTTTATTTCGTGGTCTGTCTGGGGTGGGCTACACCATACTGAGGAAATTGGATCCGCAGTTGCCAAATATTTTGATGTGGGAATAGCCCGATAAAAAATTACCGGTACTTAAAAAAGAGACAGGGTATTTTCAAAAAACGTGTCCTTCCGCCTTATAAATCAGCGTTCATGACTTTAGCCCATGCCGCTACAAAATCCTCTATAAACTTCTCTTTGTTATCGTCTTGAGCATAGACTTCAGCATAAGCGCGAAGAATTGAGTTGGATCCAAATACGAGATCAACACGAGTCGCCGTCCACTTTGTTTTTCCAGAACGTCTTTCAGCGATGTCATAACTATTGCGACCGGTTGGTTTCCATGAGTAATTCATATCTGTGAGGTTCACGAAAAAATCGGTGCTCAACACACCTTCGTTTTCTGTGAAGACACCATGCTTGTTGCCGCCATGGTTTGTGCCAAGCACGCGCATGCCGCCGATTAGAACTGTCATTTCTTGGGCAGTAAGGCCCATCAACTGAGTGCGATCGAGTAGTAACTCCTCTGGAGTTACGGCATAGCTCTCTTTTGACCAGTTGCGGTACCCATCAGCTAAAGGTTCGAGCACCTCGAATGACTCAATGTCAGTCATTTCTTGGGCGGCATCTCCGCGCCCTTGAGTAAACGGTACCTTGACATCAAAGCCACCCGCCTGGGCCGCTTGCTCAATACCAACATTTCCTCCGAGAACGACGATGTCAGCAATACTCGCACCGGTGTCTTTAGAAATTTGTTCATACAGGTTAAGTACTCTTGCTAAACGCTCCGGTTCATTACCTGCCCAACCCTTTTGAGGTGCAAGACGTATACGCGCACCATTCGCACCGCCACGCTTATCTGAATCTCGATAGGTACGCGCACTGTCCCACGCGGTTGTCACCATATCGCTTATCGATAAGCCACAGGCTTTGATCTTGTTTTTAACCACTTCCACCCCATAGTTCTTTGAACCAGCGGGCACAGGGTCTTGCCAAATCAACTCATCGGTAGGTACATCTGGGCCGAAGTATCTCGCTTTGGGGCCTAGATCCCTATGGGTCAACTTAAACCAAGCTCTCGCAAAAGTTTCAGAAAAGTAGACCTGATCTTTCGAAAATTTCTCTGAGATTTTGCGATACTCAGGATCGATCTTCAACGCCATGTCCGCATCCGTCATCATAGGCATTAACCGAATCGATGGGTCCTCAACATCGACAGGCTTATCTTGCTCTTCAATATTGACGGGCTCATATTGCCACGCACCAGCTGGGCTCTTGGTGAGCTTCCACTCGTAATTGAGTAATAAATGGAAGTAACCGTTATCCCATTGTGTAGGATGTGTTGTCCAGGCACCCTCTATGCCGCTGGTAACGGCGTCTCTACCAATGCTACGAGTCGAGTGATTCATCCAGCCAAGACCTTGCTCTTCAATTGGTGCGTCCTCAGGGGCGACCCCAAGCTTTTCGGGATTACCGTTGCCATGCGCCTTACCTACGGTGTGGCCCCCAGCAGTCAGTGCAACCGTCTCCTCATCATTCATAGCCATCCGAGCAAAGGTCACTCGCATATCTATAGCTGTTTTTAATGGATCTGGATTTCCATCAACACCTTCTGGATTGACATAGATTAGCCCCATCATCACTGCTGCTAGCGGGTGACTTAACTCACGCTCTCCAGAATAGCGCGAGCCTTCGCCACCACTTTTTTTAAGCCATTCTTTTTCAGGGCCCCAATAGATATCTTTTTCTGGATGCCAGATGTCTTCGCGACCAAATGAGAAACCATAGGTTTTTAGTCCCATCGTTTCATAAGCGATTGTTCCAGCCAAGATCATTAGATCTGCCCAACTAACTTTATTGCCATATTTCTTTTTGATGGGCCATAAGAGTCGACGTGCCTTATCCAGATTGGTGTTGTCTGGCCAAGAATTTAGTGGCGCAAAGCGCTGATTACCCGTGCCAGCGCCACCACGACCATCCGCAATTCGATAGCTGCCCGCAGAGTGCCATGCCATGCGAATCATGAGGCCCCCATAGTGACCCCAATCTGCTGGCCACCAATCTTGGCTGGCGGTCATTAGCGCCTTCATATCTTTCTTGAGCTCGTCTACATTGAGTTTCTTTAATTCATCGCGATAATTAAAAGATACACCCATGGGGTTAGTTTTCGTATCGTGCTGATGAAGAATATCGAGATTGAGAGACTTAGGCCACCAAGTCATAGGGGTGTTGCCAGACTCTGTGTTTGCTCCATGAGCGATCGGGCACATTCCGTTTAATGTCATTTGGATCTTCTTTTGAAATTATTTTGTTGGCTAACCTGAAGGATTCTGGCTAATAAATGAAGCTAAAGGCTAAATTGGAATCTGAACTAGTACCATTAAAACGACCACTGCAATTGCGCCTGTAGCATTTGGCTACTAGACTGGTGTGTCACAGTCGCAGAGTAGACGAGATTCAAGCGGCTCGACGCACCAAGACTGGCGCCAATGCCCACTTCAACAATTGCTGCATCTCGGGCCATTGGTGCAGCGCTTACGGAAAAGCCCGGCCCCGCGGCAAATGCCAGCGTCGTTGTCGGAGATAAGCTTCCCCATGCCCTTTGCCAGCCTGCCGATATGCCTGCCTGCCAATCATTCTCGCCGGCCTTCCACTGGTGACTTAATCTCGCTCCTAAGGTACCAAATCCCGTATTCGCATTAGTCGCTAGGCCAGTCAGCCTCGCTGTTGCCCCGGTTTCACCAAAACTCGAAGTTTGTAGCCAGATTTGGCTGATCTGACCAAAAGGAGAGAGTGTTGTGTGATGATCTTGCTGCTGGCTCAGCGTGATCGGGCTACTTAGGTCTGCAAACAACTGCGTTGACCTAGAGCCGACTTTACCCTTTGCGTTACCCTGATCATCCGATGACAAGCCACGTTTCATATTGGCTTCGTACCAAGACTGAACCACGCCGCTATTAAGACGCAAGCTGTCCTTGCCATACGCATTGTAGAGTATCACGTGGTAACCATTGGTATTAGAGCTGCTGGCAGCGACTGTGGTGTTAGTGGTACCACCCGAGAAACCGCCGCCCAAACGAAAACTTGGTGTCAGCGCATGATCCACCCCTAGCATCAGCCCGCCACCATTAGACGTTGCCTTACGCGCATCGCCATTGGCACTGAACGTATCCCAGTTACCATACGCTTGAGCCCAGACAGTCGTGTCCAAATTGGTCTGACCCACACGCTGCAATCGAGCAGTCGAACTTTTATTGAGCCAACTGTCCTGTAGTCGCCAGTTCACGACTTGCGCCATCAGTCGGCTGTTGTAAATGAGCGCCGCTTGATTAGCACTATAGATTTCGCCTGACCAGTCTTGGTACAACCCAGACAATTGGCTCGAGTTGTCGTTTAGCAGCACACGCCTATACGGCTCATCGCCTGACCTCTGCGCATCAATGGCATTTGCCACTGCCCGCTGATTGTTTGTTTGCGCAAAGCTTGCCATAGGCACACTATTTCGCTGGGCGATCAAGCTAAGATTGCCGCCGCTTGGGATAAAACCCAGATCAATAAATGTGTAGTTGCTATCACTGCTGCGATACGTACCCGTGAGCGTATTCGCCTGTAGAATTGGATACAGTCTATTTAAGTCAATCCCCCCCGCTGAAGACAATTTAAAAATGGCGCTGTCGGCGATCGTAGCGCGCCCCGAGACAACCACCAGATCACTTTGCTGGTTGGCATCAATCTCATATCGATATATTGAGCCCGCTAAAAGATTCAGATTACCGTTAACAGTTAGCGTGCCGACCGAGTTACCGGGCGACAAAATCCCCGCCATCGACGTATTACCCACCGTGCCAACACCTTGCAATGTCGCCCCAGAGGTCACGGTAAGATTTGAAGTCGCGATCGAGCCATCAACCCGCAGCACTCCACCGGTAATCGTCGTATCGCCCGTGTAGGTGTTGAGACCCGTTAAAACTAGAATCCCTGCGCCAGCCTTGCTAAACCCGCCAATCCCCGAGATGTCATTGCTCCATACCGAGCTATACCCTTGGGTAGCCACCGCAAAGATTGGCGCGAAAATTGACGGATTACCGGGGATGAGTGAAGGATGACCAAATTGGATCGGTCCTCTGACCGCGCGACCGACATTAAGCAAACCATGGCCAAAATCGCGAATTGATTCGGGGCTGGAGTTGTCAATTTCAGTGGCAGTCGTCAACAGGACTTCAATGACTTGCCTAGCTGTCATATAGGGGAAAGCCTGGCGCAAAACCGCTGCGGCACCCGCAACCAGAGGAGCTGCCATCGAGGTACCACTCATCTCACCATATGTATTCATCGGCACTGTCGAATAGATATTGAAACCAGGCGCGGTCATGCACCAGTCGGCAGCCGCACCACACCGATTACTGAAGTCAGCAAGGGCAACTTTATTGGTCGTCGCATCGATATTCACAGCGGTCACAACAATCAGCGTACCAGCTAAGTTCGAGAAATCCACCCTCCGGATTTGACTCAATGAATATTGATTACTGCTCCAAGTCGCAGGATTCAATCGATCAGCTTCGTCTGTATAGATACGATAAATCGCATCTGCTGAGTTTCCGGTATACCCAAGCGCTGTGTTACCTGGTGTAATGAGGGGAAGCAGGCCGTGGCCCGCGGGTACTTTCGCAGCAATAGGCTGTAGCCTATAGTCGCGTTGGTTTCCCGCAGCAAATACCATCACGATGTCAGCGTTGGCGAGTTTCTCGACCTCGGCACCATATGCCGTCACCTGCCCTCCGGTGAGCATTTGGAAATTAACCTTCGAGTAGTTCGGATTCAAACTATCATCGGGTAGCAGAGGCCAAGGCGTTGCCCATGGTCCGAAACTGGCGTTCATCACAGACACTCTAGCAGTCACTAAGTCTTGAGCCCAGTCTTTCGACGTGGGGTAGCCGGGTTTCGTTAAAATCGCAACTGTGTGAGCAATCGAAGCGTCATACGCGACACCTACCATCCCTAAGCCATTGCGTGAAGCCGCTGCAGCCCCCATAACATGCGTGCCGTGGTCTGGGAAATTAGGATAGTCCGGGTTTGGAAACGGGTCTGAAGCTACTGGCCAATAAACCCGACCAGCAAACTCTGGGTGACTCAATTGGGCCTGATCGTCTGCAATACCTAGTTTGACACCCTTGCCGGTAAAGCCTAGCGCCCAGGCTTCGGCTGCATTCGTATATCGCAGCCCCCAATTTGCAAAATATTCTGGTGTATGAAAAATAGAAGATGCCACTTGGCTGTTCGCGGCACCTGCGACCGAAAACCATGCAAGACAAGCTCCAATTTTTCGAATCGAGATCATTAAAGCTCCGAGTTAGGGTCAGCAAACGGGATGACAGGCATACTCACCAAACCCAGCCTGTACTTTAAGGTATTTTTAACTGAAAGGACTTTAGTTCGCAAGGGTTACGTGTACTCGATAGCAAATACCGCCTGCGCTTAGTCCGCTGTTGACGAACTGCTGTTGTTCTTCTAGCCAAGTTTGGGGACGGGCCGGTGTCGGGTACTATATTTGGTCCGGTCGATTTGAGTAAAGATTAGGAGCTCTTGATATGTTTTTTAAGCACACTCGCCTCGCAGACGCGCCCCTAATGGCCGCAGCAGTCGTCGCCGCATGTCGCGTAAATGGATGGGTCAATGGGTTGCAGCCGCAATTTCTGACCGTTATTTTTAAACAATTAATGCAATATGACTGCGACTTTCATACTCTCCCCGCAATCAGTATTGAGGAGTTTGCTCGACGCATGCCAGAGCAAGAAAAACGTAATGAGGTGATTGATCTTATGCTGGCGGTGGAGATGCTTTGCGCAGAAATCCCCAAAGAGACATCGGACGCAGTCACTTTGTGGGCCAACAAATTAGGGATTCATAATGATGGCATTGCTCTGCTGCGAGATCTTGCAAACAAATCCATTGCATTAGCGCAACAGGATTTTTATCGAACTAATTACTATCACGACAAAGATCTAGAAGATTCAACATTCCCAGAGCTGGAAAATTATTACGGCTTAAAGGCAATCATGCTCACGATCGAGGCGTCGCCTGAGCTTGAAGCGCGCTATGAGGCTCTTCAGGATTGCCCTGATAAAAGCTTAGGGCGCAGCTTTTGGGATTTCTATAAAAGAAGGGGATTTACATTTCCAGGCGTAGTAGGCAGCGTGAATCACGCGGTTGCTCATCATGATTGGATTCATGTTCTCGCTGATTATGATTCTGATGGTATTGGCGAGATGGAGGTTGCAGCCTTTAGTGCCATGACGACAGACTCACCTGGTGCAGTAATGGCTTTCTTAGGTGTCCTTAGTATTTTTCAAGGAGGTCTTCTTAAGACCGTTGTCGGTAGCGCGCCGCATCTGGGTCATGAGCTAGAAACGCAAGATGGGGCAGCGCGCATTGCAGACGCTCTTCGTCGAGGCAAGGGATGTGTAATAGATTTAGTGATGGGGATTGATTTTTTTAATTACGCCAATGTGCCTTTGATTGAATTGCAAAATAAGTGGTCTATTCCAGCCAAGCAGGTCAGCCTTATTCAATAACTTAATTTTTTACTTTTATAAATTTTGACTCCCACTACGCCAAGTAACGCAATGATCTGTTGACTGCGGTCAAATAGTGGATTCTGATTTGTATCTCGGGTGTGTCACGATTAAAAAGGTGAGCCTCATGTTGATAACTATAAGCAAAACGCTTGAGTCACTACAAAGTTGGTCGAAAACGATCACCTCTGTTTTTATTAGCATCTGTGTATTGATGAGCTCAGCTTGGATCGTTAAGTTGATTGTTGCTAATCAGCCGGTGGTGATCGAAAGAATCGAGATGCCGACAATTTTGGATGAGCTTGGACTTCGTGGAGATATAGTGGTTCAGCGTGTACTGGATCAACTAGATTTACTTAAGACCGTTGCAGTGATTGATAAAAGTGAAAGTGCAATTTTTCGCGCTGTCGCGGCAAAGCCTGAGATAAAAATTGAAGCAACTGTTGTTGGAGGGCTGCCTGTTAAGTCTATAGAGCAAGGTCTCAATTTTGTATTGGGAAAGCGAGTAAAAACTATCACAGGCGAAATCACACGAAAGCTCACTACCGATGAGCGCGATCAGCAGTTTGAAGGAAGACTGAGAGTCGATAATAAAGTCATTTCAAAACGCACAGTGAATTTAAAAACCGACGATCTGGATACCTTGGTTAAGCAATTATCTTTTGATTTATACGCACATTTTGAACCCTTCAGGGCTGCCTTAGCAGCCTGGCGCTTAGGTGACTATGAAATGGCAAGGGACGTTTTGCGACCGCTTGTGGTGTCAGCCAACAGCGAGGATCGTAAATACAGTTTGTGGCTACGATCCAAATTGGCTAGTGCTCGACAGGAAGAAACAGATCTAATGGAAGCTCTGTCAATTGACCCTAATTTCCATATGGCACTAGTGTCGCTATCGGATGTCTATAGACGACGCAAAGACTTCGACGGGGGTGTCGCAGTCGCCGATCAGGCTATTGCGGCTGCCCCTGAGTCTCCTCTCGGCTATCACGAAAAGGGAAGGAATTTACGAGAAGCTAATCGCACTGCCGAAGCGATCGCCGCGTACCGAACAGCTTGTTCTCGAAGTGTGCTCTATGCACCGTGTCACAACCAACTCGGTGAAATTTTTATGGAGCAAGGAAGTGTTCTACTCGATGAGCCGGGTAAGTTATCGGCCGAGGGGTTGGAAAAGTACCGACAAGCTCAAACTGAGTTTATTAAAGCGATTAAGGTCGATCCAGCCCATGTTTGGGCGCATTCAAATGGCGCTTACGTTGCAACCGCCTTGGGTGATCATAGAGAGGGGTTAATCCTCGCCAATCGCGCGAAGTCACTTGATCCAAAAGCTCCTGCCCATCAGCTTCGCTATGCTTGGGCCTTATTGCGTTCTGGAAACAAATCAGATGCGCGCGCTATTTTGGATGAAATCGTAAGCAAACAGCCTGAGTGGGCGGCTAACCCAGTGGGTGGTTGGGGCAATCGATTTATCTTGAGACAACTTGCGAATTAAAAAATGCGATTTCTCATGCGACAAGGGCTGCGTTAACTTAGTTTTTGGCCGAAGGCATGTTTTTCAAAAAAAACTGAGTCCACTCATCAAAGCCCGTTTTTGGATCGCCAGTGTGGCCCGACCATGGGGGGTCATCGCCTGCGACTTTCATGCATTTTTTGATGTAGTTGCTATATCCTTGTGCCGTGAGCGGGAATGTCTCTTGAGTTAAGTCCCAGATTCGCATTCCATCTTTAAGTGTACTGACGCAATCTGCTGGATTTTGAGACCGGTTTGCTCTTAAGAGGCGATAGGGCGCATCAAAATCATGATATTGCCCCGCCAGAATCTTTAGGGTGATGACACCGCCCTTGACCGTGCTTACCCACTCAACATAGTTTTTACAGTATTTTGCTGGCGTGTCGTTATCAAGTTCGGCTGCGATAATTAAAGTTGGAATTTGGTTAAACATCAATCCATGATTGCGTTCGTCGCAGTGAGGATAAAGGGCGACCAAGGCTTTTAAGTTTGCTGTGAACGGCTCGTTAAAAATTCTTAGATACTCTTTATAAAAATAATTCTTCTCAAGCCAAAGGGCGGCAACTCCCCCCATACTTTCGCCAATGAATCCAAACTCTTCAAACGAATGCGGAGATTTTTTTAATTCGTTCATCGCTTTTAGAGCGTCAAGTGATTGATTGAATGCCCTCGCTCCTTTTTGGTTATTTGAAAGATAGTTAAACTGTGCTTTGCCAATTCCTCTTGCGCCCCAGTGATCAATAATTAAGGCAGCGAAGCCATTTTTTATAAGTTGTTGTGCGTAGAGTTCGTGGCGCGCATCCAAGCCTTGAGATCCGTGTGTGATGGTGACCAAACGAGAAGTCCGTAATTTGGGTAAATACAATTTCGCCGAGACCTTCAGAGGTTCGCATAAGTCATTTGTGCCAACTTTATTAATGCAACTCATTGAGTCGAAAACGAAATCCTGCTGAGCACTCGCGAGCATGGGGCATAGAAAAATCAAGTTCAATAAAAAGGTAGTAAAAATTTGCATTAGCTGCTTTTCATTAGTTATTTCTAAGGTTTAGAAGAAGGCAAGATTGACGCTAGCACGTCTATGTTTGGTGTACTGTCGCTCTAACTCAGGGCTTTGGCGAGGCTCGATGACTCGATACTGTTATTCTAACAATCATAAGGAACGCTGCGATGTTTACGATAACTGCATCTGGCTCTGCGACTAAGATTGGTTCCGGATTAACGAGCAGACTAAGTGTTACCGAATCTACAGTTAACACGTTATTGCTTCTTGCGTCAAAGGTCTTTACATTGCGTGCCCTCATCGTCTGTATCCTGCTGCAACTGTCATTTTCTGCTTTTTCGCAGTCTCCTCAAGTGGGTGGTGTTCCAGCGGCTCCCGATGACTGGCTTCTAAGTCGAGGTCAAACTTGGCATTACCGCACCGCGGTAACTGCGCCGCCACAAGTCCTTCATACTAGAGAGCCCAGCGAACGCGAGGCTCCAATCGTCAGGCGAGCACGAGAAATCTTCGACGCTTCGCCAGCCAAGGCACTGCTTTTAATGAGTGGTAATGAAATTATTTGGGCTGGTTTCAAAGCTCCTGCTAATGCAAATTCGCTGTTACTTAGTTTTAGTGTTGGTAAGACGGTGACATCCATGGCACTTGGCAAAGCCCTTTGCATGAACAAAGTGTCGCTGCAGGACCGTGCTGCGAAGTATGTGCCAGAATTACACGGGACTCATTTGGGGGAGGTGACTGTCCAGCAATTACTAAAAATGAGTTCAGGGACTGCCTCGATAAATCAGGATTCAAGCATCTACACTTCTGAGCAGTTGCAAGATTTGCGGGCCGGAAGAACAAGTGTGTTGCAGGTTTTAAAGAATCCAAAAATTAGTGATGCCGATACCGGACTATTTGGAATCAAGCGAAAACCTGGCGAACAATTTAATTATCACAGCACTGATCCGCTGGTATTAGGCGTCATCCTCAATCGGACGACAGGCTTAAATTATGCGCAATGGGTAGAGAGGGAAGTCTTGATTCCTGCCGGTATCCAAAATGAGGTAATTATTGGGCAAGATCATTTTGGCTTTGGAGCGGCTGACGGCAACATTCGCATGAGACTCGAAGATTGGGCGCGATTTGCTTATTGGGTAAAAAGAAACGAAAGCGGCACAGATTGTTTTTCGGATTATGTCAAACAAGCAACTAAGACTCAAATTAATAATTCAGGTGTCAAACAGGGAAAGTCGTTTGGCGGCTACGGATATTTAATATGGACAGAAAATAATAGACAAAGTGATAGTTATTGGGCGGTGGGGTATGGCGGGCAGAGAATTGCCTGGAATCACCAGAATGCAAGAGTGCTGATTGCATTTTCAAATCTCGAGAGTTATATGGACGATTTGTATTCGCTTTACAGAGAGTGGTCCGGCTTATCCGAGAGCAATTAACTCTTTGATGCAATATATTTATAGGGTTCCGAGAATGGGCTTGTTGATAACAACGGTCAATCATTAATTCGTAGAAGTTTCGTGTTGAGTCAATTGTTAATGTGATGAATCTAAAGTTAAAACTGTCGGGGCTAACCTCTGAACCGACGTCCCAAAAGCTAATAATGCGGCTCCGAGGCCCTTGCCCTTGGATGAGTCGCTCACAGCCAGACGCCCCATGCGCACTGCCGGCACGCTGGGGTAGCGAGGTAGTTTTTTCGCAAGCGTCTCGGGTAGTTCCGATAACAAAATACTCGCCGAGGCCAACGTGTAATAGCCCGCGATCTGTCCCACATTGTCGTTTGCCGCGAAACAAGCAGACACTTGGCGTTTAATGTCCTGACTAACCTGAGTACGAAAGTACTGATCCAGTGGTTCAGTGCCCACCTAGCGCCCTAAAAACTTAGAACCAGTTCGAAAAAAAAACCGATATGAAGGTTTTGGCGGAGCGGGTGTCCTTCCGGAATGTTTGCTCTATTGGCACTCACGCAAAAACTTCAGCCCTGAGGTGATGGCTCAGGCATCTCAGTTTTACGGGTGAGTCAGGAGGTCTAGCCAATACTCGCAACGGCGCACAAATAGTGCAAATACTGATTGACGCCAATCGAATAGCGGATTTATAAACATCAGGCATTCTTAAAATGCACTACCGGTGTTAGCCATTGCTGACCGGTAACTCACACCCACTTGGGCGTGGGTATTCAACCTTGGAATCAATATGAACATTGAACTGGATGAAGTTGTTGTGCAGGATGTGTCTGACGACGCACTGGAGCTGACTGCGGGTGGTGCGCAGGGGGGACCTGTACCATCTGCGTCCCGCAATACGTGGTGTGGAAGTTGTTGAAGTTGGGTAGATGTTAGCCATTGCTGCCAGCTAATCCATACCCAACTGGGTGCTGGTACTCAACCTTGGAGTCTGCTATGAACATTGAACTTGATGAAGTTATTGTGCTGGATGTTTCTGATGACGCGCTGGAGCTGGCTGCGGGTGGTGCGCAACCTACCGTAACCGTATCCAAACAGGACTCCCCCTGGGGGACCTGTTGATTCCACAAACAACTCAGGGTGTTAGCCATTGCTGACCGCTAACCCATGCCTACTTGGGCGTGGGTACTCAACCTAGGACTCAATATGAACATTGAACTTGATGAAGTTGTTGTGCTGGATGTCTCTGATGATGCACTGGAGCTGGCTGCCGGTGGTGCGGGGGGGTTGACGCACAATACAACATGGGGCACTTACACGCATCCAGCTATTTGTAACCGGTGAGGCTATTCTGCTGACCGGGTACTCATACGGGCTGACTTGTGCCTTGGGACCGTGCTGACCGACTGGGTGTTAGGCATTGCTGACAGCAAACCCACACCCACTTGGGTACTAGCCACCTTCGGGTGGTTTTTTAACGCATGAACAGTTTCGTTTGAGCAAAATACAGTGCATAGCCCGGCAGTGCGAGGCGGTCGATTTACGGGGGTGGGGGTACGGTGGGGTAAGGACTAGCTGAAATCGACAGGGGATGGGGGTAGCGCTTCACAGCATCAATGGTCAGACGAGCGCAGTGCGAAGACCACTAGCAAGAGTGGCAAGTGGAGCGCGGAATGAAATCAAGCGAATATTCTTGGGTATGCTTTTGGGTATGTACAAATAAAAAGCGCCACGAGAGGCGCATATTCATTGACTTCTTGGCGGAGAGGGTGGGATTCGAACCCACGGTGGATTTGCACCCACGCCTGATTTCGAGTCAGGTACATTCGACCACTCTGCCACCTCTCCGGTGTGTGCAATTGGGGGATCAATCGCGGGTGTGGCGACGCTGCGCCATACCTTGGTCAAGCCGGCGAGTTTAGCAGAAACAGCGATCTATTAGAATTACAGATAAAACCTCGCCTCAAGAAAAGGCGCATAAGCCGAGCCAAGCCGGTACACTCGACCTCACACAAATACCCATTTTTTTAGGCTCTCGCTATGCTTTTTGTACTATCGCCCGCAAAAAAATTGGATTACGACTCGACGCTACCGACCGAACTCCACACTCAGCCCTTGTTTGTCAAAGAGGCCGCGCAGTTGATTAAGGTGCTTAAAACGCAATCTGAAACTGACGTTGCGTCTTTGATGGATTTGAGTGGTTCGTTGGCGCAACTGAACGTTGAGCGCTATGCCGCTTGGAAAACGACCTTTACGCAAAAAAATGCTCGTCAGGCTGTCTTGGCGTTTAACGGTGACGTGTACGAGGGCTTAAACGCGGCCACGCTAAAAGAAAAAGATTTGCAATGGGCGCAAGAGCATGTGGCGATTTTGAGTGGCCTATACGGCGTGCTTCGGCCGCTTGATCTGATGCAAGCCTACCGACTTGAAATGGGTACTAAGCTTGAGAACCCGGGTGGGCCTAATCTGTATGCGTTTTGGAAGACGACGATCGCTCCGTACTTAAACGAACGCTTAGCAAAAGAAAAAGTACCTGTGCTGGTGAACTTAGCCTCTGAAGAATATTTCAAAGCTGTCGATCTTAAAACCTTGAAGGCCCGAATTGTTCAATGCGTGTTTCAGGACGGCAAAAATGAGGTGTACAAAGTGGTGAGCTTTCACGCGAAGCGCGCACGTGGCCTGATGGCGCGCTTTGCAATTGAGCAACGCGTTACCAAACCAGAAGACTTGAAAAAGTTTAATAGTGAGGGTTATGCCTTTACGGCGAACTTGTCTACCGACGATAAACTCGTTTTTCGGCGCGCAGGGTAAATAACTGGTTGGTGCCTGCTAAACGAACAACCGTGTGTCAAACGAATCGCGTGCGTAAGAGAACACCTCTTTTTGAATCACTTCTGGTGGTAAGCCGAACACAGATTGGACAACATCCGCGTAGACGGCGAGCGCATCGATCGTTACCTTCAAATCCCGACCTTCAAAAAGCTGAGATTTTTTCAAGCCAGGCCACTGACTCACGATCCCCTTTGCTTTGACCAACCCGCCAGCAGCCAAAATGCATGAACCCCAGCCGTGATCTGTGCCTAAGGTTCCGTTGACGCTGGCCGTTCTGCCAAATTCGGTCACTGTTAGGACCAAGCTCTGCGCCCACTTTGCACCAATGCCCTCGCGATAACCTTTGATGGCATCGTCAATTTGTTTGAGCTTCGTGGCGTTGACCCCTTCTGCTGCGCCCTGGCCGGCATGCGTATCGAAACCGTTAAAGTCCAATACACCGACTACCGGCCCGCCAGGCAACTGCATTTTTTGTGCGGCTTCTTTGGCCAGACTATAGGCGTTTCTGCGTTGTTGATTCGGTTCGGGTGTTCCGTCCGCCGCCAACCGTATGTTGTCTGACTCGATCAGGCGGGCAGCATAGGGTTTGAGTTCTGGGACTTTATCCCATAGCTGGCTCACGAGTTCATAGGTTGCTTTAGGGGGTGCCTGCATCCAACTTGGGTACTGGGTCTCTGACGCAGCATCGCCTCGTAAAATGAGTGGCATAGGGATCGAAATCGCCACACCGCCCTTAGATTGCGCCGCCTGCATCGCCCGACCAAGCCAGCCTGAGGCCGAGGCATAGGGCTTCATGATGCCGCTTTGCATGATGTCTTGTCCCTCGAAGTGCGAGCGTCCCTTATACCCAAACCCTGTGGCATGAATTGCAGTCGCTTGCCCAGCAACCATGAGTTCTGCAAACGTCGGTAGGGCAGGGTGGATGCCAAAAAATGGATTGCCGAGTAATAAATTCGAGGGTAGTAACTCAGAACGCAAGGACCTAATATCAGGATCCGCAAAAGGCGGAATGGCGGCAAGGCCGTCCATGCCACCGCGCAGCATGATGACTAATAAGCGCTTGGCTTGCAAGGGTTGAGCCGAGTTGGCCCACGGCGCGGCACCTGCAAGCGTCAGGCTCGCTGAAAACTTAATAAACTCTCTGCGTTTCATGGCGTCTGACCCCAAAGAATAGCGGGTGAAGTCAAATACACGGCCCAAAGGCTTCTAAGCGACTGATCGGGCAAGCGTCGCGCTTGCTTAAGCGTGTTGAAGATTGCACTTTGCTCGCCATGCTGTCGAAGCACAACCTCGTTGAGCTGATCGCGTTGACTGACTAGTCTGGGTGCAAACTGGAAGGCGTAGCGAATTCTGCGATCAAGCATTTCTTTTGAAAGCCAGTCGCGATCGTAAAGCGACCAGCCATTAGGCTGCGGGCAATTGTGAATGGCTTGACCAAGCTCTGATAACAACTCATGCAGCTTTTCACCTTTCGTGCCCTTTTGTGGCAGCACAACGGGCAATGTTGCGCCTGTGACTCGATAGATGGTCCAAAGCCAGCTCTCAGGGTTTGAAAATTTACGCAAAGCGGTGCCGGCCGAGCCCGCTTCTGCGATCACCGCCTTGTGAACGCTGGGTAGATGACCATTTGATTTTTGAAAGACTGCACTCAAACGGTTGACGAGTTCGGGTGAGGGCGTATCGGTGATGAACGCCGTTGCTAATTTTGTACTGATATGCCGCGCGGTTGCCGGATGGTGGGCTAGGTCGTCCATCAACTTGAGTAATTTGTCGCGGTTGGCATACGCACCACCATACTGTTGACCCATGACAGTTTGACTCGATGGCTCATGATTGTTGTCATCGAAATAGCTGCCAAAGGGCCCGGACACCGATTGATTGCGCTGCCGACGCCTCACACCCCAGCCCGTTAAGATCAGTGCGGCGGCGATCACGTCGTTTTGGGTGTAACCCGCTGCGGGGCTTAAGGTAAATAATTCAAGCAACTCGCGCCCAAGATTTTCGTTAAACGAATCTTTGCGTTTGCCTTTGGTTATGGCGGGCGAATTTGGGCCGATAGACTTCGCATTATCGAGGTAGAGCACCATTGCCGGATGCGTCACCGCTTCACGCAGCATTTCGCCAAAATACCCTGACATGTGCCCTCTGAGCATGCGCATGTAAGGGCCGATCGCGGTATTGATATTGTTGACGGCCGGCGATACCGTGAAGTGATTGGTCCAAAAGTGCCAAAAGCGTTCAAATACTGGTGCAGGCCCGTTCACTGCCATCGCGCCGCGGGCTAAGACCTCTTTCCAGGGTTCTAGGCGCCAATAGGGGTAAAGGACCTGTTCGTAACGAAATTGCTCGGCCTCTGAGGGCGGCAAGACTTTGGCTTTTTCGTTGCTGAGCAGGCGCGCTTGGTTGTGTTGAAATAACGCCTCGGCGACCTCTTCTTGCGTTTGCAGAAGTTTTAATCCATCGGGTAGATCCTTGAGCAAATGACCTTGCCGATCTGCAAGAAACTGAACGTCAGGCGCGCGGTTCATTTGGCCTTGCGCCCAACCGATCACGTCGCTCGGTATTGTTTCGTCGGGGGCGAAGCCAAAACCGATTTGCCTAGAAAAACGCGCTGCTTCAAGGGTATTCACGTCTGACTCCGCTCGATCAAGCACCGATAGCAATAAGAGTCATTACGATAGCAGATCAGTATGAATGAACATCAGCCCTCAAACGCAAAATCTGTTTCAGTTGATGACAATTCAGCGATCAAATCATCGACCAACCATGACTCACCACAATTGATTGTCCAGTCAGCGCGTTGGTTTCAAAGCCAGCTAAAAACGCAACGGTGTTTGCAATGTCAGCGGTTGTTGTGAATTCGCCGTCAACGGTCTCGTTCAGAAACACTTTCTTGATGACGTCTTCTTCGCTCATGTTGAACACAGCAGCTTGTTCAGGAATTTGCTTATCCACCAAAGGTGTGCGGACAAAACCTGGGCAAACAACGTTTGTACGAACGCCACGGGACCCACCTTCTTTCGCGATCGCACGTGCCAAGCCTAGTAACCCATGCTTGGCGGTGATGTAGGCCGATTTTAGTTTTGAAGCCTGATGAGAGTGTACAGAGCCCATGTAAATGATCGAACCGCCGCGTCCGCTGTCGTACATGTGCTTAATGGCTGCTTTGGTGGTTAAGAAGGCGCCGTCAACATGGATGGCCATGATTTTTTTCCAATCGGCGTAAGGAAAGTCTTCAATGGGATGAATGATTTGAATGCCTGCGTTTGAAACCAGAATATCGATACTGCCAAATTCTGCGACCGCACGATCGACACCTGCGTTGACGGCTTCTTCATCGGTGACATCCATGACAACACTGATGGCGCGACCACCCGCTTTAATAATTTCAGCGACGACTAACTCAGAGGCTGCTGGGTTGAGGTCGGCGACCACGACTGCGGCACCCTGGCGCGCTAGGGTCAGTGCGCATTCACGGCCGATGCCGCTTGCTGCGCCAGTAATTAAGGCAACTTTGTTTTGAACTGACATGTGAGGCTCCTAAAGGGTAAATCAAAGGTAATTTTACGGACTAAGAATGACTAAAATTGGCGGGAACAGGGACTGTTTTTGTTACCCCAGACCTTACCCGCGCTTTATCGTAAATCACATCAATTTCGGCATTAATCAACACGATCGAGCGTTGTAATTGCTTGAGTGGGTAGGTTAAAGCCGGAAACGTACCATCGAGTAAGGATTTTGGGATGGATGGAGTAGGGTGCTCGGGCGCTGGTAATAGTTGGGGGAGCAGGGCGTTCAAAAACTCGGTACTCGCTGCAGGGATTTTTGACGAGCTCATCAGTACGGTCGTGACGGCCGAGATTTGTGAAGACAGCATATGATTTTGCATCACGATATTATTGAGTTCGATCACGTGCCACTGCCGTGATTTCGGCTCTAACATCATGCGATAAAACGCCTCGGCGAAGTTGGCGAGTGCAACATGTACGTTTTTTCGGGCTAAGCGCAGATTGAAATCAGCGCGTTTAACTTCGAGCGCTGAGGCGCGGCCTTCGCGCGTTTGTATTTGAGCTAACGCGGCGCGCAGATATTCGCGATTGGCCGAAATCGCGGCACGCATCAACGAGGGCATAAACTGCGCCTCCCACCAGGGCAGCACATAGCTGCAGGCAAATGCGATGATCGAACCCAAGAGGGTATCAAGCGCGCGATCAGCGATGATTGTTGTGGCGCCCGGGTCAAGAAAATTAAACGCAAGCAGCACGGCGTTGGTATTGAATATCGAGGCCACCAGGTAATTGATCTGCAGCAGGCTGCCGCCGATGATCGTTGAAAGTACCATCGCTGCAAACAACCACGTCTCGTGCTGGGTGGTGTACAAAAGAGCGAAGGCAAGCCCACAGCCTATCAAGGTGCCAAGTAGTCGCCAGCTGTTGCGTTGGCGGGTTAGTGCAAAGCCGGGTTTCATGATAATGAGTACGGTTAGCAAAATCCAATAGCCTTGGCGAGCCAGCGCGGGGATCAGTGCCGAGAGCGCCAGTGCGATACCTGCGGCAAGTGTGACGCGCAACGCGTAGCGGCAAAAAGGTGAGTCAAGACGTAAGTTGCTTGTGATCAGACGTGGCCGAAACTGTTGACGTGATAAAAATTGCGTTAAAGAGCGATCGATTTTGACGGCGTCCAGCAGTTGTGCGTGGCTGTCGCGCCGTGTCGCCAAAATCATACGATCGATTATTTTTGCGCTGTTGCGTAAGCGCCGCAAAATTTCGATGCATAAGGAATAGAGCTCAGGGTCACGCTGCGCAAAACCCTCGGTTTGCATTTGTTGAATTTCAAACTCGAGTGCGCGCAACTCTGCTTTGACGCTACTTCGTTGCGTGGCGGTATTTTCGCGTGCGACGGCAAGCGCGATGCGCTCAAGATCACTCGCCATTTTGTGCAGGGCGTCGCGCATAAACAGCAGGGTGTCTGAGCCCTTAAGTTTTTGTCGTAAAAAAGCGTAGTCGGTGCGGGTTGCGACTAACAGGTCGAGAATCGCAATCATCTCAACAAACAGATTCCAAAGCATGACGCGGCTTGAATCCGTTTGCGCCTGCTTGGTTACCAGTCCGCGCAGCACCATGTCACGTGCAGCCTGATGTTTATCTGTCATGTCGGACTGGCAAACGATCAGCTTGCGGTAGTTTTCTTCAAGATCGCGATCAAGGTCGTACATATCCGCGCGTCGTGCGATGTAGTCGGCGGTGGCAAACAGAGCGACCGACAGAGCTTGCTCTTTTTCGCGTAATTGCATGGCTCGGCTGACCGAGTAACTGAACAGGGTGTAGAACAACCCGCCGCCCAGAGAAGTCAGCGCGTGTATCCAGACTTCTTGCGTCGACAGTGCGTTGTGCAGCGTAACGGTCATGAGCAATAAACAGGCAAAGCCAATTTGCCCGCCTTTCTTGCCATAGACGGCCAGCATCGAGAAGGCAAAACACTGCGCCATCACAACAACCCAGCTTAAGAGCGGATCAGAAGACGCCAGCCCGGTGAGCGTGACGGTCAGGGTGCTTAACACCGTGCCCCCCAACATTTCGCGAGCTCGGTGTTCGTGGGGCCCAGGCTGATCGATAAAAGCCACGCACAGTGCACCAAAGGTTGCGATCAGGCCGCTGGCATACCAGCCAAAGACTCCACCCAGCAATGTGATTGGCAGCAAAATCCCGGTCGCGCGCCTGACACCACTATATAAGTGGTGGCTGAACAAAAAGCGTTGCAAGGGGCCGTAGGCTAAATTCATAGCGAAGTTGGGGTTTCAAGACTGTCAGCTATGGCTTAAGGGTATCTCAATTTGCGCTGCGGCGCACAACAGGTTAAAGTTATCGGCTCGCGCCTTTAAGCTCACCGCTTTTTTGTGCAATGGCTTTTAGTTTGGGTTACCGCCCAGATGGTCTTGCCATCTAAACTTTTGCTGCTTTCCCTGCCACAAGCTGCGGCAAGCGCTTCCGTTTCGATACAGTGCACCCCTGTTGGGTGCGTGCATAGCCTGATGGCGAATGCGCGGCAGATTGGCAAGGTGTCCGGGTGGCTAGGCTCCGTGAGTCTAAAAGCGTCGGATCATGTTGCTGAATATGTTGCGGTTCAGCGTTTCTCTAGACGAGGATGCAATCAGATGGGCGATGCCGGTAATGAAAGGAATGAACTCATGGAACTCAATGGCGCAGACATCGTCGTGCGTTGCTTGGCTGACGAAGGCGTAGAACACGTTTTTGGTTACCCTGGTGGCGCGGTCTTATACATCTACGACGCAATCTACAAGCAAGACAAATTTCAACATATTCTGGTGCGACACGAGCAAGCTGCCGTGCACGCTGCCGATGCGTATTCGCGATCCTCAAATAAAGTTGGCGTGTGCTTGGTCACCAGTGGCCCTGGCGTCACCAACGCAGTGACTGGTATCGCAACCGCCTATATGGATTCGATTCCAATGGTGATCATCAGCGGTCAGGTGCCCACGCACGCGATCGGTGAAGATGCTTTTCAAGAATGCGACACCGTGGGCATCACCCGCCCTTGCGTGAAGCACAATTTTTTAGTACGTGATGTTAAAGATCTGGCCGACACCATGCGCAAGGCGTTTTATATCGCCCGCACTGGTCGCCCCGGTCCTGTGCTGGTGGATATCCCCAAAGACATCACTGCCGCGCACTGCAAGTACACCGCCGCCAAAGGCGAGCCTGTGCTGCGTTCTTACACACCGGTGGTTAAAGGCCATCAAGGGCAGATCAAAAAAGCGGTACAGATGCTGTTGCAAGCTGAGCGCCCAATGATTTACAGCGGCGGTGGCGCGATTCTGTCTGACGCGTCGGCCGAACTGTATGACTTTGTGAAGTTGCTCGGAGCACCTTGCACCAATACCTTGATGGGGTTGGGGGCGTTTCCGTTTTCAGACCAGCAGTTTGTTGGCATGCCTGGCATGCATGGCACCTACGAAGCCAATATGGCGATGCAACACTGCGATGTGTTGATTGCAGTGGGTGCTCGGTTTGACGATCGTGTGATCGGCAACCCAAAGCACTTTGCGCAAAACGCACGCAAGATCATTCATATTGATATCGATCCCTCTTCGATTTCAAAACGCGTCAAGGTTGATGTGCCGATTGTGGGCAACATTAAAGACGTGTTGGTGGATTTGATTGCGCAATATAAAACTGCTGCAGCTGAAACTCGCCCGAACATGGATGCCTTAGCAAAATGGTGGCAACAGGTGCAAATCTGGCGTGGCAAAGATTGTATGAAATTTGCCGGTTCGACTGAGGTGATTAAACCCCAGTCGGTCGTGCAAAAGCTTTGGGAAGTCACCGAAGGCGATGCTTACGTGACCT
>CAMCZQ010000019.1 GCA_945887835.1 Bordetella parapertussis
AAACGCGCCCGATGATGCCTCGGCATCCCATAGCAGTTCACAGCCATCGCTGGTGACAAGTTCGCGCGCCACACGGGCCGCTTCTTGCGGCTGGCCTTTTGAGTCGCGCACAACCATTTCAATCATGCGTCCGCCCAAACCACCCGCAGCATTAAATTTTTCAACTTCGAGCATGACCGCATTGCGCGAAGACAGGCCCAACATGGCCACACGACCCGACAAAATGGTGGGCATACCGATTTTGATTGGTTTGTTTTGCGCCAGCGAAATCGCAGGCAAGCCCATTGCGGCAAGCCCGGCGGCGCCTTGCAACAGCTTACGGCGCGAGGCCTGAACGGCGGTCTTTTTGATCGTATTGCTCATATTTGTCTCCAAGTTTTTAAATGCAACGCCCGACTTTATCGCAAGTTAGCAAGTTGCGATATTAGGGAAAATGAGGATGTCGGTTGATACCCACCTCAGGTCCCTAGTCTGAAATCCGATTAACCCTAGAATATCTAGGGTTGATAGTTCGATAATTCAATCAAATTTTCATCTGGATCGCGCAAATAGACAGATCTGATTTTGCCGACTGCGCCGGTGCGCTCGACCGGCCCGAGTTCGATCGTGACGCCCGCGGCGTTCAGTTCGTTGACGATGTCATCCACAGGGGTCACCGCGATAAAGCACAGGTCGCCCGACCCCGCGGTCGGGGTCTTGGCTTTTGGGTCAAACATCTTGTCAACCTGATGCAGATTGATTTTTTGCTGTCCAAACCTAAGGGCTTTGCGATCGCCTAAAAAAGTAATGACCTCAAAGCCTAAGATACGACCATAAAAATCACAGGTGCGCTCGAGGCTGGCAACGGTTAAAACAAGATGATCCAAGTGATCGATTTTCATAACGTTGAAGGCCTCAGAGATAAAAGTTTGGATTGGGCTAGACTGTGCGTTAGGTTAAACCAAGCTAGGGCGCTATTCATGTCAAAAGAAATGTCTTTTCCCGTTGTGGGCTGTATCGGTTCAGATCATCGCGAGGCAGCACAATATCACCAGCGTTGGTTCGTGGTCGATGCGAAGGGTGGCTGGCTGAGTGCCACGCAATGCCCAGGGCTGGCTGGTGTCAGTACCGATGTTCGTATGGGGTATTTGGTGTTGCGTGCGCCTGGTATGTTGCGCATGGACATCCCAATGGATGTGATCGAAGATGATGACAGCGTGCGTCAAACGGCGCAGGTTGCAGCCCAGACGGTCGATGTGGTCGATGAGGGTGAAGTTGCTGCCGCTTGGTTCACCCATGTGACGGGTCAGCCGAGTCGGCTAGTGAAAGTGCACCCTGAGGCAAAGCCGGTAATTTGGCCCGCTAAGTAAACCCAGGTAGAGCGACTTAGCCTCAGCAAACTCGTTCTGGTAGCGTTTAAGCCGTTAAGCGTGTCAGCACGTGATATTTTGTGAGTAGCGCCTCGGCGCTTTCTTCAAACTCAGGGTGTACTTCAATGCAATCAACGGGGCAGACGACCTTGCATTGAGGTTCGTCGTGGTGCCCGACGCACTCGGTACATGAACTTGGATTGATCACGTAAATCTCTGAGCCCATCGAGATGGCATCATTGGGACATTGTGGTTCGCACACGTCGCAATTGATACATTCGTCGGTGATGCGCAGGGCCATGACGCTTAGCTGCCCAGTGGGGGCGTCATGCCCAGTTCGCGGCGCTCTTTGGCTTTGGCTTGCAGCCAGCGGTCGACCGACGGAAACACAAACTTGCTGACATCTCCGCCAAGCTCGGCGATTTCGCGCACGATGGTGCCCGAGATGAACTGGTATTGGTCGGAGGGCGTCATGAACAAGGTCTCGACTTCAGGCAACAGATGGCGATTCATGCCGGCCATTTGAAACTCGTACTCAAAGTCAGACACTGCACGCAAACCGCGCACAATAACGCGACCTTCTTGCTCGCGCACAAAGTCTTTTAATAAGCCGGCAAAGCTAGCCACCTTGACGTTGGGATAATGTCCCAAGACTTCACGCGCAATCTCAACGCGTTCGTCAACCGAGAAGAAGGGTTTTTTGTTGCGGCTATAAGCCACACCCACCACCACGCGGTCAAATAAACTCGCCGCGCGACGCACTAAATCTTCGTGACCGCGGGTCAAGGGGTCGAAGGTACCAGGGTAGATAGCAGTAATCATTTTTGCAATGCAGCAATTTGAAAGAGGTGATAGTGTACGGCCCCCGCGCGGTCTTGGCGCAATAAGCTGTACTCCGAGGGCATAATTATTGGTTTTTCAGCCTCAATATATACAAGTCCGTGGGGTTCTAACAAGTCGCCTAGCTTGGGGCCTACGAAATCGAGCCAATTTTGACCAAAAGGGGGGTCAAGAAAGATTAAGTCAAAACGAGCTGCCTCCAGGCGGTTTAACACTAACTTTACATCGCCGGCATGAATATGCACCATGTCGGCCCCGATTTTGTCACGCAAGGCCCGCAGGGCCGCAAGCGCTTTGGGCTCTTGTTCGATCATCTGCACGTGTGCCACACCCCGTGAAGCAGCCTCAAAACCCAGCGCACCGGTGCCGGCAAACAGGTCTAAGACGTGCTTATCCGAAAATTCGCCACCCCAAAAATGGTTTAGCCAATTGAACAATGTTTCACGCACCCGGTCAGGGGTGGGCCGCAAACCTTCGGCCTCGATGACCTCGATTGGTGTGCGACGATACTGACCGGCGACGATCCGAATATACTTCTTCACTATGTTTCGCTTCTTTAAGAAAAAACCCGACCAATCCGACCCAAGTGCCGCCGATCAGCAACCTGATCCCGAGGCGAGTCAGCCTGCGCCTGAGGCGCTAAAGGCCGACCAAGGCGTGGGGATCGATCACGTACCCGTGTCCAACGGCGATCCACCACTTGCCGATGAAGGCATTCAGACCTCTGACCAGACGGCCCCTGCGGTCGAGGACCTAGCGACAGAGTCTCCACGTGTGGGTCTGTTGAGCCGTTGGTTCAAGCGTAACCCAGAGCAGCCCCCGAGTGGTGGTGATGTCGAGCCAAAGCCAGAGGATTCGGCTGATGACGAGGCGGTGGCGACAGCCCCTGACGCGGCTGAGGAGGATGACCTCATAGGTGACGCCTGGAAAGGCGATCCCCTGGACGAGCAGGCAGAAGAGTCAGAAGAGGCAGAAAAGTCAGAAGATTCAGAAGAGTCAACAGAGGCTGAACAAAAATCATCGTGGCTGGCCAAGCTGCGTGGTGGTTTAGCTAAAACTGGCAAAAGCATTGGTGGGATTTTTGTTGGTGTACGTGTTGATGAGGCCTTATTCGAAGAGCTCGAGACCGCTCTGATCATGGCGGATACAGGCGTTGAGGCGACCGAGCAGCTGTTGATTGCCCTAAGAATGCGGGTCAAGCAAGAGCGCATCGAAGATGCGCCTGGGGTCAAGCAAGCCTTGCGCGACGTCTTGGCAGAGCACTTGCGCGTGCTCGAAAAACCCTTTGAAGTGGGTCGCGTCAAACCTTTGGTTGTGATGATGACGGGTGTGAACGGCGCAGGCAAAACCACCTCGATTGGCAAACTGGCTTTTTGCCTACAAAAAGAGGGCGCACGCGTGCTGCTTGCCGCAGGCGATACCTTCAGAGCAGCAGCACGTCAGCAACTCGTTGAATGGGGTTCGCGCAACAACGTCGATGTGATTGCTCAAGACGGCGGCGACCCTGCAGCGGTGGCGTTTGATGCGGTGAACGCTGGTCGCGCACGTGGCATGGATGTGGTGATGGTGGATACCGCAGGGCGCTTGCCCACCCAGCTGCACTTGATGGGTGAGTTAAAAAAAATCCGTCGCGTCATTGCCAAAGCCGATCCTACGGCGCCGCATGAAGTTTTATTGGTCGTCGACGGCAATCAGGGTCAAAACGTACTCTCTCAGATTCGCGCGTTTGATGCGGCGGTTGGTTTAACAGGGCTGATCGTGACCAAACTTGACGGTACGGCCAAAGGCGGCACGCTCGCCGCAGTGGCTGCCGGTGCGCAAGGCGTCAGGCCGATTCCGGTGTATTGGATTGGCGTGGGTGAGCGGATTGAAGACTTGCAGCCGTTTGTGGCGGCCGAGTTTGCTGCCGCGGTAGTCGGTCAATAATTGGCTGCACGTTTAGGCGCTTGTTACGCAAGCGCGCATGGCTCTTGGTGACCCTAGACCGCGCGAGGTGCAACCCGGATCATTATCTAATGAAAACCGCACGGGCTCTAGGCGTGTTAACGCCAAAATCTCTCGGTGCGTGAAAGCTGTTTAAACGCGGCGCAGGCGTCTTGCGTCAACGCATCCAGGCGCGAGGTAATCCAACCGCAGGCAAACCAAGCGCTAGGTTGCGCGTCGCGCAAGAGGATAAAGCGATCCCGTGCGACGGCTAAGTCGTTCATCTCACCCAAAATATCCTGCACAGCTGCTAATTGTTTGCGGTATGCCTTGAGTCTGGTGGTTGGTAAGAGTGATTCGGTGAACTGCAGGGCATAACGCAATTTTTTTCCGAGCTTTCTGAGCGCGTGACGCGACTCGACACTGAGCTGATCAAATTGCAAGCCGTCTTGTAAAAGGCGTCGGTGCCACTTTTTCAGTTTTTTAATGACCGCCTCTTTGAGCGCTAAGGGCGCTTGAACGTGAGTACTTGCTACCGTTTTTAGGTCGGTGTTGAATACTAAAGCTGCCTCTGTAGAGGCCTCGACTTCGGCGGGAGCAACCCCAACCGGAGCTGGGTTCGGCAGGGGCGGTGCGAGGGGTGCAGCCGGCAGTACCGTCCACGCAAGCATGTCGAGTAGCCAAGTTTGAAAACTGCGACTCAGGGCGACGTTTTCGGTGTCTGGTGGTGCGAGCCCATCGTCAAGAATCAGCGGGGGTTGCCCGGCTGCACTGAGCACTGGCAGTAAGGTCTCTTTCAGCACATCATCGTCACGCGTACCCCCAAGCTTGCCGAAATGTATTTTGATGTCTGTACGAAGTTGCTCTAAAGGTAGCGTTGCAATCCCGTTAAAAAACGACCATGCAGAGCGCAAACGGCGAATGCCTACGCGCAACTGATGCACATGCTCGGCGCCGCTAGCCTGATAAATACCGGCGGTGTCGACCTCAGCCAACACCGCTGTATTGCGAATGATCTGATCCAGACATTCTGCACTGATGGCTACGAGTGCAGAATGCGCCTGTATTTTTGGATGTAGGGTAATGTTTTCAGCGGTGCGTGCGCCCCAAAACTGAGCGATTGCGCGGCACCGAGATGGTTCTTGGCGCTCTGCCGTCTGCTCATCAATCGTTCTCAACTCGGCGTTCAGTAACGCCAAGCGATCGCCCCGTTCAGACTTGCTGCGCACATCTAAAATCAAGCCGTGCGCCTGTTGCCATTTTTTGCCAAGCGCAAACACTGCGGCAAGCGCGCCGCGTTTGAGTTCGAATTCAACTTCAGAAATGGGGAGTTCAAGCGCGCCAGCACGCAGCAGCCCTGTATCAAACGCAATTTCTACTGAGCCTAATTCGGTACGCGTTTGCCTGAAAATCCGTTGTACGTCAGTTTCGTAACAAATTGACAGCGCCTCAGCGTGCTTTGCCAGCACGGCTGCAAAAGGTTCTGTCGCGTAGACACTCAGATCGAGATCAGGCGAAGGGCGGTCGTGGTTGATTTCAATGCGCGATAGCGAATTTTCACCCGGCATTTTGAGGGTTTGCACCCACTGCTCACCCTCGCGCCGTAAACGCAACGCAATTCTGGCGCGTACGAGGTCGCGCTTAGGGGTATCAAAATAAAACGCCTGCAAATGCACACGCGTGACCCGGCCGCGCAATAGGTCTTTCTCAACGCCTGCGCGTGCCTCTGCTGGTACGTGTAGCTTGAGTTCTTGTTCTGACATAGTTTGCTTTAGGGTGGTCGTCGTGGGGATTGTAGTGACCCCTGGCGTCAAAAATGATGACAAGTCATAGAACCGTAAAAACTCAGTGCGACTAGCGAAAGTGTGCAGCCCGTTTGAAGAGTTTAAGTACAACGAGCGCTGGCGCGTTTGATATAGATCATTGAAGTCACCCTCTACGAGCAAGCAGCAGTCGCCGGGCCATTTCAACAAAGCCGGCGCCGCCCTCAGACGGCGTGACAAACTTTGGTCGGTGCGTCAAACGATGTAGCTGTGTTTGAATATTCGCCACGCCCACCGAATAGCTAAAAAACTCAAACATGGGCTCATCGTTGGGTGAATCCCCAATAAATAAAGCCTGCGTGTTGTTGGCTTGAAGTTCGAGTCCGAACTCGCGGGCAAAGAGCGTTTTGGTCATGGATAACTTGTCGTAGTCGCCAAACCAGCCGTTGACATGGATTGAGCTGACCTTCGCCCGTGCGCCAGCGCCCTCAAAAAGCGACACAATCTTCATTACAGAGGCCTCGGGCAGCGGCTCGACATCTTCACAAAAGTCGATCGCCAGATCCGCCAGGCGATAGTGCTGATCGCTCGCAAGCGCCGAGCCCGGAACAGTTTGCAAAATCTCAAGCGCTAGGCGGTCAAGTTTTTTTCGGTTGTCTTGCAAATGCGCCTGACTGGCCCATTGGTGGGTTGTCATTTTGCGTGCGTTGCGGTCATAGCGCATGTAAAACGCACCGTTTTCGCCCACAACGGCAAAAACTGGCCACATTCTGGCGATGTGATCACACCACCCTGCAGGACGTCCCGTAATCGGGATCACGGTAATCCCCGCAGCGGATAAGCGTTCAAGCGCGGTGTAGGCGTCTGCCGTCAGTCTGCCATCGGTTGTGACGGTGTCGTCAATATCCGTCAAGACAAAGCGGATCTGTTTCGCCACGCTTAAAGCCATTGTTTGAAGTGCTTGCATGGGGTTTTTCAAGGGTTTTGGTGGGGATCGAAGGGATCCTGCTGAACGATTCTATAATAGGCGCCTACTCAGGCCTAAATATTTGAACCCTATGTCTGCCAAAATTTCTCTCGCAAGCTCTTCGGACCCCGCACCGGCCTCGGCGATTTCGCCTGTTTCAGAGATCATCGACGAGCTTCGTGCCGGGCGAATGGTGATTTTGGTTGACGAAGAAGATCGCGAAAACGAAGGTGATCTAGTGATGGCTGCCGAATTCGTCACCCCTGAGGCCATTAATTTTATGGTAACCCACGGGCGTGGTCTGGTTTGTTTGACACTCACCGAAGAGCGTTGCGATCAACTCGAACTCCCCTTGATGTCTGCACGCAATGGTACGGCCTACGGCACCAATTTCACAGTCTCGATCGAGGCTGCAGAAGGTGTTGAAACCGGTATTTCGGTGGCAGATCGGGCGCGTACTGTCAAAGTGGCTGTGGCGCGTGACGCCAAAGCGGCAGATCTGGTGCAGCCGGGGCATATTTTTCCGTTAAAAGCGGTGGCAGGCGGCGTGTTGGTGCGTGCCGGGCACACCGAAGCCGGTTGCGATCTCACGCGTATGGCAGGCTTAACGCCAGCCGCTGTCATCTGCGAAATCCTTAAAGCCGACGGCACAATGGCGCGCCTGCCTGATCTGATCGAATACGGTCGTACCCATAAGTTAAAAATTGGCACAATTGCTGACCTGATTCATTACCGCAGTGAGCACGAATCTGTCATCGAGCGAGTCGGTGCGCGCGAAATTCAAACCCCCTGGGGCACGTTTCAGATGGTGGCTTACCGCGACACGGTGGCGGGTAACCCTCACATCGCGTTGATCTCGGGTCAAGTCGATCCGCTCACTGAAACGTTGGTGCGTGTGCACGAGCCGACCTCAATGCTCGATATGCTTGATGTGCACAGCGCGGGGCACACCTGGGGTGTGGCCGAAGCCTTGCAAGCGATCAAAGCGGCGCCCGCAGGCGTGATGGTGTTTTTAAATTGCCAGGGTTCTGCCCAGCATTTGTTTGGTCAAGTCAGTGCTTGGCCTGGGCAAGAAACAGCGGCTGTTAAACGTGACTCAGGTCGTATGGATTTGCGCACCTATGGAATGGGCGCACAGATCTTGCGCGATCTCAAAGTCGGTCAAATGAAACTGATGGCGCGCCCACGCAAAATGCCCAGCATCATGCCTGGTTTTGGTCTGGACATTACAGGCTATGACCATCAACCCCCCAATCGCAACACATAGGAAGCATATCATGAGCCCTTTTACCCTAGAGCCAGACATGAACGGAGAGGGCTTGCACATCGGTATCGTGCGTGCTCGCTTTAACGAAGACATCGGCTTAATCGAACTCGACACGTGCTTGCAAGAGCTTGAGGCTCTTGGCGTTGATGAGCGCGACATTATGGTTGTGACGGTTCCCGGCGCACTCGAACTCGGCGTGACCCTCGCCCGTATGGCTGAGACCTTTGAGTTTGATGCGCTGATTGCCCTGGGCGCAGTGATTCGGGGCGAAACCTATCATTTTGAAATCGTCAGTAACGAAAGTGCTTCGGCGATTGCCCGCGTTGCACTCGAGACCGGCATTCCGGTCGCCAACGGCGTGCTAACGACCGAGAACGACGAGCAGGCTGAGGCCCGCGCTGCAGACAAAGGTCGCGATTGCGCCCAGTGTGCCGTTGAGATGGCTAACTTGGTCGCAGCGCTTGAACCCGAAGCTGACGAAGACGAAGAGGGCGAAGATCTTGAACAAGCCGACACACGACGCTAATTCGGCCGGTGTACAGCCTGTGCGCAGTGCGCGCAGGCGGGCGCGCGAGCTAGCGTTACAAGGTTTGTACGCCTGGTTGGTCAGTGGTACCGATAGTTTGCAAGACGCCGGCGAAATAGAAGCGCATTTGCACGAAGAAGAAGAGTTTGAACTCGCCGACGAGGCCTGGTTTAAAACCTTGTTGCACGGCTCAATGAAAGAAGCGCCTGCGCTGCGCGAAAAATTTGCTCCGTTTGTCGATCGACCTTTGGTTGAACTGTCGCCAATCGAACACGGCATTTTGCTGATCGGTAGCTTCGAGTTGATTCATCACGTTGAAGTGCCTTACCGCGTCGCGATCAACGAGGCGGTTGAGCTTGCTAAGTCTTTTGGTGGCACCGATGGTTTTAAGTTCGTCAACGGCGTGCTCGACAAACTCGCCGCTGAAACACGCGCCGCCGAAGCGCGAGCACCTGTGCGTCGCTGAGCCCGCGTGTGGCAACCGAATTTGACTTGATCCAACGGTTCTTTAGCAGGCCTGTTTCTGCAGGTTTGTTAGGGGGCGGCGATGATTGTGCTTTGTTCGGGGTCACGCCCGGCTTGCAGGTAGCGACTAGCACAGACCTTCTTCTTGAAGGGCGCCATTTTTTTTCAAACGTTGACCCGCGCTCGTTAGGGCACAAAGCCCTCGCAGTCAATCTTTCAGATTTGGCGGCCATTGGCGCGCGCCCGCTGGGTTGCCTGCTTGGACTAGGCTTGCCCGCGATCGACGAGGCGTGGGTTGAGCAGTTTGCCGAGGGCTTCTACGCGTTGGCCGACCAGCATGGTTGCGCGTTGATCGGTGGCGACACCACACGAAGTCAGCAAGGCATCACTCTTAGCGTGACCGTGTTTGGCGAAGTCGAATCAAGCTTGGCACTAAGACGCAACGCTGCGAAGGCGGGCGACGACATCTGGGTGTCAGGTGTCTTGGGCGCTGCCGATATTGCCTGTCGGATGCTTGCAGGTGAAATCCCACTTGACTCCGCGCTCTTGCAGGCCACGCGCCGTGCACTTGAGTGGCCAACGCCGCGGGTTGAGTTGGGGCAACAGTTGCGCGCGTATGCCCATGCGGCGATTGATGTGTCAGATGGTCTGCTGCAAGATCTTGGGCATATCCTTACCGCAAGCGGTGTTGGTGCAGAGTTGTACGAGCCGCGCTTGCCCTTGCACCCTGCTTTAACTGCGTTGTCAAAGCAAACGCTATCGCCTGAGGTGCTGCGACGTGCCGTGCTTGCCGGGGGTGACGTCTATGAGCTTTGTTTTACGGGGGCACCTGCGCAGCGTTCGAATCTTGAGGCAATCGGTCAAACGCTTGGTATTGCCCTGACTTGTATCGGCACGATTCGTAAAGAGCCAGGGCTAGTCGTTTATGATCAGACCGGCACTGCGATCTCTGGATTGCCGAGCGGCTTCGATCACTTTAGGATTTGACCCACGATGACTGACGTATCCAAAAGACACCGTACAAGCTGGCCCAAGGCGGCGTGGGTGTTTTCTGATCCGGGCCGCATGTTGATGTTTGGCATGGGCTCTGGTTTGTTACGTCCGGGCTCTGGCACCTGGGCAACACTGCTGGCCTGGTTACTCTGGAGCGTCGCCTCGCCTGGTGTCAACGACCTCTACATCGGTATTTTCTTGCTGGTCTGTTTTATTTACGGCTGTTGGGCTGCCGAGCGCGTGGCCAAGCAACTTGGCGTGCCCGACCATGTCGGCCTTGTCTGGGATGAGTTTGTGGCGTTTTGGTTGGTGCTGTGGCTCGTGCCCCAAAGCCTGTCCGCTCAAGCACTTGCCTTTGTGTTGTTTAGATTTTTTGATGTCGTCAAGCCTCCACCCATCCGGCAAGTTGATGCGCGTTTTAAAGGTGGCGTTGGTGTGATGCTCGATGATCTGCTGGCCGCGGGTTACACGCTTTTAGTGATGGCGCTTGTCATTCGTTTTGGTGTCGTTCTTTAATTTCCTAGTGGTGTTTACGCGTTCACAGGCAAAAATATGTCAATACAAATCGAGCGACTCGCAACCGAGCTCGGCGAGCTTCTTTTAAAACACAAGGGTCTACTCGCGACGGCCGAGTCCTGCACGGGCGGCTTGCTGTCTGGTGCCGCGACGGCGATTGCGGGCTCAAGCGCTTGGTTTGACCAGGGTTGGGTCACGTATAGCAACGCGGCTAAGCAGACTCAATTAGGGGTCACGCCACAAGCCTTGCTGCAATTTGGCGCAGTGAGTGAAGAGGTTGCGCGTCAGATGGCGGCTGGCGTGCTGACGATGGCGCCTCGCGCCACGTTGGCCTTAACCACGACGGGCATCGCCGGTCCCGGTGGCGGTTCACCCGGCAAACCCGTCGGTTTGGTGTGGTTTGGTTTTGCACAGCGCCGGCCCTCTGGGGTGATGGTGCATGCGATTTCTAAAATATTTGAGGGCGATCGTAAGGCCGTACGTGAAGCCTCGGTGGCCTTCTCGTTGATGTCGGGCCAGATGCTTTTAAAAGAAACCTGAGCGATAGACGCTCTTTAATCGCCTGAGCCACAGGCGGTGCAGCTAAGCGCGCGGTTGCTCTGTCTAGCGATGCGAGTTGATCTCATCACGCGTTTGACGCGCCACCGCCGCTGCGGCTTCAGTCCAGTGGCCCGCACCCTTTGCGTACAAAATCGCGCGTGACGAATTAATCATCATCCCAGTTTTTTGCGCATTGCAGCCTGCCGCACAGGTCGCCGCAATGTCACCCCCTTGCGCTCCAATGCCCGGCACCAACAACGGCACGCTGTCACCCACCGCCTTGCGCACCGCCGCCAACTCATTCGGAAACGTTGCCCCAACGACTAAGCCACATTGCCCCGTTTTGTTCCATTTATTTGCCACCAAATCCGCCACACGCAAATAAAGCGGCACGCCGCCGGTGACTAAAAACTGAAGGTCAGACCCGCCCGGGTTTGAGGTGCGGCACAACACAATCACGCCGCGATCTTCCCATTCAAGATAGGGTTCAACTGAGTCGCCCCCTAGGTACGGGCTAACGGTGACCGCATCGGCCTGATACCGACCAAAGACCTCTTGCGCATACTGCGTGGCTGTCGCACCAATGTCGCCACGCTTGGCGTCAAGCACCAAGGGCAAATGAGGATATTTTTCGCGAATATATGCACACAGGTCTTCAAGTTGCCCTTCGGCGCGCGCAGCTGCAAAATACGCAATTTGAGGCTTAAAGCCACACACAAAGGGTGCGGTCGCATCCACGATTTGGCGGCAAAATTCAAAAATGGCAGTCGGTTTACCCTGCAGTTCTGCTGGCAAACGCGGCAAGTCAGGGTCAAGTCCCACCATCAAAAGTGATTGCGACGAGGCCCAGGCGGCATTGAGTTTTTGAATAAAAGACATGTAGGTACAGGCAAGTAGAAAGATCGGATACCGCTATTGTGTCAGATAAAGGCAAGCCAACGATTCGCAAACAGCACCAGCCAGACCATTGCACAGAGCAACAGGCTTAAAAACACCGCTGCGCTACCTAAGTCTTTGGCGCGACCAATCAGCTGATTGGTTTCAAGCGAGACGGCGTCGGCCACCGCCTCGATGGCCGAATTTAAGAGCTCAACGATCAGCACTAAGACCAGCGAACCGATGAGCAGCAGGATTTGGCCCGCATTTTGTCCGACCCAGAACGCGGCGGGCGTCAAGACAGCAGCGAGCAAGAGTTCTTGCCTAAAGGCAGACTCGTAGCGCAGCGCCGCGACAAGCCCTTGCATCGAGTAACGCACCGCGTTGGCGACTCGCTTGAGGCCGCCGGTGCTCTTATAGGGCGAAGGATGTGGGGCCATGATCTCAAACTTGGTTTATTGTATGGGTCAGAAGGATCCCCCCAAAGCTAAAAGGAAGATAGCACACCATGCCAATGCTCAATGTACAAATTATGCAGGGTTACAACTCGGCGCAAAAAACAGATTTATTGAAAAAGCTGACCCAGTCTGTGATTGACGGTGTACAGGCGCCCTTGGCTTCAATCCGGGTCGTCCTGCAAGAGGTCCCCCATGAAAATGTGATTGTGGCCGGCGAAATCGGTCATGAAATGGTCATGATCACAGTGGGTCTGATTCACGGGCGCACTGATGAACTGAAGTCTGCGCTGATTGCCGCCATGGCAAAGGCGGTTGAGTCTGCGATCGGTGTGTCGACTCAAAACGTGCGTTCGATTTTGTTTGATCTGCCAACGACTGATGTGGGTGTCGCTGGTGGCCGCACCGCAAAAGCGTCTGGGAGATAAACGCGATGTCTTCAGTTTTATTGTATGAACAAGACGATCTGGGCGTGGTGACACTCACGCTGAATCACCCTGAAACGCGCAACGCGTTAACAGGCACTGGCATCGTTGAGGCGATGCTTGACGCCTGTCATCGCATTGAGTGCGACCCATTAGTGCGCGCCGTGGTGATTACGGCGACGGGCACGATTTTTTCGTCGGGTGGCAAAATCGACGAAATGCAACGTCAGATTGGCCCAGAGTTCGGCAGCGAGGTGTTGCGCCAAGAGTATCGGCATGGCATTCAGCGCTTGCCGTTGGCGATTCACCAGCTTGAAGTCCCAACGATCGCTGCGGTCAATGGCCCGGCCATTGGGGCGGGCTTTGACTTAACCTGCATGTGCGATCTGCGCATTGCTACGGATACTGCGACCTTTGCTGAAAGTTTTGTCAAAGTCGGCATCGTGGCCGGTGACGGTGGCGCGTGGTTTTTGCCGCGTGTCATCGGTATGGCGCGCGCAGCTGAAATGTCGTTTACGGGCGAGCCTATTGACGCCCAAACGGCGTTGAGCTGGGGGCTTGTGTCGCGCGTGGTGCCGGCAGCAGATTTGCTGAGCACGGCGCATACGCTTGCGCGCAAGATGGCGGTGAACTCACCGTCAGTGATGCGGATGACCAAGCGCCTGTTGCGCGAAGGTCAGACGTCTTCACTTTCAAACCTGCTAGAGCTCTCAGCCGCTTATCAGGCCATCGCGCATAAAACGCCTGAGCATGCGGTGATTATCAAAGACTTTATGGATAAAAAAGCTGCTCGTAAAGCGCAGAAGGGCTAAACGATTGAGCGCTGAAGTCTTCTGCGCTCAATTATCTACGCTCAAATCTTAAGCGCTACGCCTGTTAGCGTTTAACCCTTCTCGGTCTTGAGGCGCCCATCACGAGCGCTTCAAAACCGAGACGGTCAGTTCAAAGCGTAACGCCCTAAGTTCATGACTTTGGTCCACGCTGAGACAAAGTCACGTCCGAATCTAGCGTGTGCATCTGCGCTTGCGTAGACCTCGGCGATGGCCCTGAGTTCTGCATTTGAGCCAAACACCAAGTCAACGACGGTCGCAGTCCATTTGAGCTGATTGCTGGTTCTGTCACGCCCCTCTAAAACCGTGACATCGCTTGCCGACTTTTGCCAAACGGTGCGCATATCCAGAAGATTCACAAAGAAATCTGTGCTTAAGGTTTCAGATTTTGTAGTCAACACGCCTAAAGTGGTCAGGCCAAAATTGGCGCCTAAGGTCCGCAAGCCGCCAATCAGCACCGTCATTTCGGGTGCGGTCAGCGTCAGCAGGTTTGCGCGATCAACCAACAATTCTGCGGCAAACTCGCCGTGTTCGGGGCGCAGGTAATTTCGAAAACCGTCTGAAGTCGGCTCAAGCACCGCAAACGACTCGATGTCGGTTTGGTCTTGCGTGGCATCCATACGGCCCGGTGTAAACGGAACCTCAATCGAAAGCCCACCTTTGCCTGCAGCCTGTTCAATGGCTGCACAGCCACCTAGCACGATCAAGTCGGCAAGTGATACACGTTTGCCGTCGGTCTGCGAACCATTAAAGGCCGTTTGCACTGCCTTTAATGCTGTCAGCACTTTTGCCAGTTCGGTGGGTTGATTGACGGGCCAATCTTTTTGTGGGGCTAGAGCAAGCCGTCCGCCATCTGTACCCCCGCGTTTGTCACTGCCGCGAAAGGTCGAGGCAGAGGCCCAAGCGGTGCTGACCAACTGGGATGTCGTCAAGCCAGAGGCCAGAATCCTGGCTTTTAATGAGGTGATCTCTGTAGCTTGAATCAGCGGGTGATTCAAAGATGGAATCGGATCTTGCCAAATTAACGGTTTGGCGGGTACAAGCGGGCCTAGATAGCGGACGAGCGGGCCCATGTCTCGGTGCGTGAGCTTGAACCATGCGTTGGCAAAGGCCTCAGCGAGCTCGTGAGGGTGTTCAAGAAAGCGCCGTGAAATCTTTTCATACGCCGGATCCCTACGTAAAGACAGATCGGTGGTGAGCATCATGGGCGCGTGACGCTTTGAGGGGTCGTGCGCATCTGGTACGGTGTTGGCACCTGACGCGTCTTTGGGCGTCCATTGGTGGGCACCGGCTGGGCTTTTTGTGAGTACCCATTCATAGCCGAACAAATTCTCAAGATAATTGCTATCCCATTTGATTGGGTTGGTGGTCCACGCGCCTTCTAACCCGCTCGTGATGGTATCTGCACCTTTTCCTGTGCCAAAGCTGTTTTTCCAGCCTAAGCCCTGTTCTTCGATCGGAGCGGCTTCTGGCTCACGACCTACATAGTTGCCTGGGTTGGCGGCACCGTGCGATTTACCGAAGGCGTGGCCACCTGCAATCAAGGCAACGGTTTCTTCGTCGTTCATCGCCATGCGAGCAAAGGTCTCACGAATGTCGCGCGCGGCAGCCAAGGGGTCTGGCTTGCCGTTCGGGCCTTCAGGGTTGACGTAGATCAGACCCATTTGCACGGCAGCCAAGGGGTTGGCAAGCTCGCGATCGCCGCTGTAGCGTTCGTCGGCCAGCCATTTGCTTTCCGAGCCCCAATAAATTTCTTCATCGGCACTCCAAGAGTCTGCGCGACCACCCCCAAAGCCCACCGTTTTTAAGCCCATCGACTCTATAGCGACGTTGCCTGTCAAGATGAACAAGTCTGCCCACGAAATTTTGTGACCATATTTTTGCTTGATTGGCCAAAGTAAACGTCGCGCTTTATCCAGGTTGTCATTGTCTGGCCAACTGTTTAGAGGCGCAAAGCGCTGAGTGCCTGCGCCCGCGCCGCCGCGGCCATCTGCAATGCGGTAGGTGCCTGCACCATGCCACGCCATCCGAACAAAAAAGGGCCCGTAGTGGCCGTAGTCGGCAGGCCACCAGTCTTGCGAGTCAGTCATCAACGCGTGCAGGTCTTTAATGACGGCCTCAACGTTCAGGCTTTTAAAGGCCTGCGCGTAGTCGAAGTTTTCGCCCAGAGGGTTCGAGTTTGCAGATAGCGGTCGCAAGGGCTTGAGGTTGAGTTGCTGTGGCCACCAGTCAGCATTTGTGGCACCGCCTGAAACGTGGCGTGACTGGGTGTCACCTGAGAAAGGGCATTTTGCTTCGTTTGACAAGGTATTCTCCTAAGTCGTTGCAATGCTAAGTCGTTGCCATGCGCGATTGTAGTATGGGGCTTGTTTGCGACAGCACCTAATGAATTTTTGGCGTGAGGGCCAGCGCAAGCAAAATCGTTACTTTGCGACCCTGAAGCCTATGTTGCTAGCCGACGTATTCGGGGTGTTAGACCCCCGCGCAGCGAGCCGATAGCGATTACAGTACGACTCATGACATAAAAAAGAGCCTCCACGCATCGAGCGTTTCGTGGAAAGTCGTTGGTCTTGCGGATTTGTGCTGCCGGTTGCAGTGTGATAATCGGGGTGAAACAAATCGGCAACCCATTCCCACACATTGCCAGCTTGTTGATAGAAGCCCCAGGCATTTGGCTTAAAGGACCTGGCGGGTAGCGGCTCGGGCGCCCAGTTTTCGGTTGGACGGCCTGGGAACTCGCCTTGCCAAATGTTGCAAACTTTTTCGCCTTCAGGCGTCAAGTCATCGCCCCATGGGTAGCGTGGCGATGACTGGCCCGCGCCAGCGGCGTATTCCCACTCTGCTTCGGTTGGCAGACGCACGCCAGCCCAAGCGCAATAATTTGAAGCGTCGTTCCAGGTCACATGGACGACAGGATGCTGCAGCAAATTCAAAATATTACTACCGGGGCCGGTGGGACGCTGCCAGCAAGCGCCTTCAACATCCAGCCACCAGACAAGTTCTCGTGACGCTGGTCGTTGCGTTGCCCTTTGCAGTGCCGGAACTTGCAGATAGAACACAAAGGACGAACCAAGTTGTTCAGCCTCGGTAATATACCGAGTCGCTCGCACAAACTCCCGAAACTCAACGTTTGTGACTGTCGTCTCTGCAAGACTGAAACCACTGATTTGCACTGCTCGTGCAGGCCCTTCGCCATCTTCAGCGAAGCCCTCGTGGGAGTTTGTTCCCATCACAAACGAGCCGCCTGGCACAGTGATGAGCACCGAGGTGGAGGTGACCGCGGTGCCCGCAGCGGCGGCTGCCACCCCTTGTGACGTTGGTGCTGGTGACGCCAAGGGTGCAGACACGCTTTGTGCCAGCACTGAAGGCGTGCAACAGGGTTTCACTCGTCTTCCCAGAACGCACGCGTGACGCCTTGACTGCGCATCAGCGCAACGACCCCTTCGCGTGGCAGCACACCACAGCGCTTGGCCCAGGCTTCGTACTCAAGGCTCATCGCAGCGACTCGTTCAGGTTCTTGCTTAGCCAGGTTGTGCAGTTCAGTGCGGTCTTCTTCCATGTTGTAGAGCTCCCAGGCATTGGGATGGTCTCGCACGAGCTTCCAGTGTCCAAGGCGCATGGCAGCGTTGCCTTCATGCTCCCAGAACATTGGCGGACGGCTTGCCAAATCAGCCTTGAAGGCCTGCTGTAAAGAATAGCCTTCGAGTGGCAGAATCTCTCGACCCGCCAGCGTTGAGGGGTAAGCGGTCTGGGCCACATCCAGAATGGTTGCCATGATGTCAGGCAAATAGCCTGGTGTATGGCGAAGATCACCGCGGTCGCTAATGCCTTGCGGCCAATGCATAATCAAAGGGGTAGAAATACCGCCCTCGTGCGCCCAATGTTTGTAGAAGCGGAACGGCGCATTAGAAAGATTTGCCCAGGCAGTGCCGTAACTTTGGTAGGTGTTTTCTGGCCCGGGCATGAGTTCAGGGTTGTTGCCAAAATGCACCACTGCGCCCTCGCGTGTATGTGACCGAGCAATCATCAACTTGTTGACCAACTCGTCGACGCCGACATCCTCTGGGATCGCCTCGGCGCAAGCACCGTTATCGGCAAGAAAGATCACCAGCGTGTTGTCGAGCTCGCCTTGTTTCTCTAGCTCAGCGAGTATCCTGCCAATGCCTTGATCCATGCGATCGACTTGCGCCGCATAGACTTCCATGCAACGTAGTAACCAAGCCTGATTCTGTGCCTCAGACCAAGCCGGTTGAGACGGATCGCGACCGGTGAGTTTCCATTTGGGGTCAAGCAGGCCCCAGCGAACCAAACGCTCTAGCCGTTCTTCGCGCAGCGTATCCCAACCTGAGTCAAAGCGACCTTTGTATTTAGCAATATCTTCATCATGAGCGTGTAGTGGCCAATGCGGCGCTGTGTAGGCCACATACTCAAAGAAGGGTTTGTCTTTGTGTTCGGTGTGATGTGTTTGCAGAAACTTGACTGCTTCGTCACTAATCGCATCGGTATAAAAGAAGCCAGGGCGGCGCGCCTCGGCCTCAGCATTGGTGTTGCCACGCGTCAGAGTATTGGGATCATAAAAGCTGCCCGCTCCGATGATGGTGCCAAAAAACGCATCGAAGCCGCGTTGTAGTGGCCAAGAATCGGTGGGCTGAGTCAAGTTGCTTGAGACATGCCATTTACCACTCAGATAGGTGCGATAGCCAGCGGGCTTTAACACCTCTGCGATCGTGGCGCAACGCTGGTTCAAGTTACCAGCGTAGCCCTCTGGGCCCGAGTCGTAAGTCAGGATGCCAATACCTGTTTGATGCGGATGCAAGCCGGTGAGTAAAGAGGCTCGCGAAGGGCTGCACCTTGCGGTGTTGTAGAACTGCGTGAAGCGTAACCCACCTTGCGCCAGCCGATCTAAATTGGGCGTGTGAATCTCGCCACCGTAGCAGCCGATATCAGAATAGCCCATGTCGTCGTTGAGGATGAGCAAGATATTAGGACGTTTTGTCATAGAGGCCTCGTTAGAAAATAATTTACTTAGTTCAACCGCAGCCCAGTGCTGCGATCAAACAGATGGGCTGCCTCGAGGGCGAAGCCGAGCTGCACAGTATCACCTTCATGTAATGCCGTGAGCCCTTGCATCTTGGCTTTTAACGACTGATCCTGAACCTTTAAGTTCAATATGGAATAGTCGCCCAGATCTTCAATGTATCGCACCTGAGCTGTTAAACCCACAGTTGTGAGGCGCAGATCGGTTGGTCGAATGCCCAGCGTCACCTCGCGCACCTCAGTGCTGTTGGCGTTGACCTCAAATTTTTCACCGAAGACTGTTACGTGCTGTTGGTGCCAAACAGCAGGGATCAAGTTCATGGGCGGCGTACCAATAAAACCAGCAACCGATATCTGCGCCGGTTGACCAAAGATTTCTCTTGGTGTTCCCACTTGCACGATACGCCCATCCATGAACACCGCGATGCGGTCCGCAAGCGTCATGGCCTCTTCTTGATCATGCGTGACATAGACGGTCGTGACACCCAAGTCGCGCTGTAGTTGGTGCAGCTCTAGTCGAGTTTCAAGCCGCAGCTTGGCATCTAGATTAGAAAGCGGCTCATCCAGAAGAAATAGCTGTGGCTCGCGTACGATTGCGCGGGCCAACGCGACGCGCTGTTGTTGCCCGCCAGACAGTTGTCCAGGGCGCCGTTCCAGCAAATGCTTGATGCCAACCCGCTGTGCAGCATCCTCAACTGAGCGCTTAATCTCTGTGACTGACGCGCCGATCATTTTTAAAGGAAAGCCAATATTTTTTTCGACCGTCATGTGGGGATAAAGCGCATAGCTTTGAAACACCATGGCAACGTCACGTTCTCCTGGGTCAGTATGCGTGATGTTTTGCCCGTCGAACCAGACCTCGCCACCGCTAACTTCTTCTAACCCCGCAAGAATACGCAAGGTGGTGGTCTTGCCTGAGCCAGAGGGGCCCAGCAAGACAAAAAACTCGCCAGCTTCAATCTCTAAATCTATGCCGTGCAGGACGGTGGTTTCGCCGTGTCGTTTCACGACTTGTTGTAACCGAACGTTACCACTGGTTTTCATCGTCTACCACCTCCTTTGACTGCGCCGACGGTCAGACCTTTGACGATGTGTCGTTGAGCAAGTATGCCAAGCACAATGACTGGGGCCATTGCGACCATCGCCCCAGCCGCAAGTTTGGCCCACTGTGTTTGCTCGACCGAAATAAAGTTGAACATGGCAACGGTGATCGGCCGCACTCGATTACCGCCTAACAGCACAGCGAACATGAATTCGTTCCAGGCGTTGAGAAACACGAAGACTGTGGTGACAGCAATCCCGCCACGAACTTGAGGCAAAACAATGTGCCAGAAGGCGCCCCATCTGCCGGCCCGATCAAGCAGAGCGGCCTCTTCCATTTCAAAAGGGATATCTTCGAAGTATGACACTAGCAGCCAGATGGCAAAGGGCAGGGAGAAGGTCAGATAAATCAGAATCAGGCCGGTGTAGGTGTCAAGCCAGCCAAGGCGCTGCAAAGCTAGGTAATAGGGGATCACTAAGCCCACCGGAGGCAACATTTGAGTGACTAGAATATAAAAGCCGCTCGCCCGTTTGAAGGGGTAACGTAAACGAGCCAGCGCATAGGCTGCCGGCACAGCGATACAAAGTGTCAGCACCACCGTCGCACAGGTAACGACCAGACTTGACCATAAATTGGGCAAGATGGAAGCGTTGCCAAAGAGAACCTCATGGTAGTTTGCGAACGTTGGCGTGAAAAAAAACACGGGCGGATACGCCAACACATCGCGTTCTGTTTTGAAAGACGTCAAAAACGCCCAGAGTACCGGGAACACCCATACCGATACCAGCAATCCAGCCGCCAAGTACAGCAAGGTCAGGCGAGTCATCTTTTTCATGAGGCCGCCCGGCGTCGTCTAAACAACACCCACGATACGAAAACGGTTAGCGTCAATAACACCATGGCTAAGGCAGAACCATAACCAATATTGAGTTCTGTAAACGAGGTGCGATAGGCGTACAGATTCAGTATTTCTGTTGCCGTCCCTGGCCCACCACCGGTCGCTGCGAAGATTGCTGCGAACGCCGAGAGTGCAGTCATGGTTCTGAGGATCACCACCATGACAATGGCTGGGCGAATCAAGGGCAGGGTGATGTACCGAAATCTTTGCCACGCACTCGCACGATCAAGTCGTGCCGCTTCATAGATATCTGGGGGTAAGGAGGCCAGACTTGCCAAGAGCACCAAAAAGGCGAAGGGTGTCCATTGCCAAGTGTGGATCGCGATCACAGAGATGAGTGCAAGCTGAGGGTCTCCTAACCAGTTGTGACTACCAAGATTTAGACTTCTGGTGACGACGTCTACCAGGCCGAAGTCTGGGGCCAACACCAAGGTTCGCCAAAATAGGCCGACCACCACAGGGGCCAAGACGATAGGCAAGATAGCCGCAATACGAAGCAGGCCTTGGCCCCGAGGAATTTGCAATACGACCAAGGCAAGTGAGAGCCCCAAGAGCACTTGCAGCGCAACGGTAGAGGCTGTGTAGATAAAGGTAAGTAGCAGCGAACTCCAGAAACGCGGGTCGCTATTCATATTTAGATAGTTGTCTGCACCGGCAAAGCCAGTCAGCCACGGCATACTCATATTCAACTGTTGCAGACTGTTCCAGGCAAGAAATATCAGTGGAGTCGTTGTGATCAACAGTAACAACAACAGCGCAGGCAGAAACAAGACCAGCGCGAAGCGCCGCTCTTGTTGAGCCTGAGTGTTGCGTTGATCAAGCATCGACAGTCCGCCAGTGTTGCGACTGTCGATTACCCGCGCATGATTTGAGCAATACGTGCTTGCGCTTCGTCTAGGGCATCTTTCGGCTTCTTCTGCCCGACTAACGCGACCTGTATCGCGGTGCCCATGGTGTCACCGATCGCTGGCCATTGGGGTAAACGAGGGCGCCATTCAACGTCCGTATCTTGCTCGAGGGATTCCAGCGCTGCGGGGATGAAGTTATCACCCGCATCCTTCATGGCGTTTGCGAACTCGGTAGATTGCCACAACGATAAGCGATTGAGCCCTGAGCGTTTGGCGGGGCCCGCAAACTTCCACGAAGTGCGCGCTTGTGTTTCAGCACTGGTGGCCCAAGCAATAAAGAGCCAGGTTGCTTTTTTTGCACGCTCACTGAGTGCGGCATTGATGGGGAAGCCCCAATTCCAAATAGAGGTCACGCGTTTGCCCGCAGGGCCTTTGGGCCACCGTGCATAGGCAATCTTCCCAACCACTTTAGATTTTTCAGGGTTAGTGATGACAGCGGCAGACGAGTGCGCATCGACATAACAAGCGAGTGTGCCTTGTGAGAAGGCGTCGGCGATATCAGGCCAGTTCCAGTTACGGACCGCTGGTGGCGCGTAGTTGGTTAGCGCATTGACATACCACTCAAGCGCTGCGACACCGATGGGGCTATTGACGACAAGATTTTTGCCATCGAACCATTGCCCGCCAAAGCCACGAAACAAGGACGGATAGATGTACATATTCTGACCTGCACCAGCAAACCCCCTCAAGGCGAGGCCATAAGAACGGTTGTTGGGATCATTGAGTGCCTTGGCGTTTGACAGTAATTCGTCGTAGGTCTGTGCAGGCTTGAGCCCCTTGGCGGTATACAAATCTTTTCGATAGACCTGAACGGTGACTTCGCCGTCGTAGGGGATACCGTAGGGCTTGCCGTCAATAGAATCCGCGTCACGCCAAGATTTTAAAATGTCGTTGTAGTTAAACCAGGCAGGATCAGTCAGCGAGGCGTCGTTTAGATATTTATCGAGCGGCTCGACCCATTTATTGGCGACATAAAGTGGGTAGTACATCGGGTCTGCTGCATGCGTGGCAAACGTAGCAGTTTTTGAAGACAGATCGAGCATCGCCTTTTGGCGAATTTGGCCAGGCGGTACTTTTTCTACCCGAACTTTAATCCCGGTGAGTGCTTCAAATTGAGGTAATAAACCGATCAGATTATCGAAGTAGCTCGCAGGGATGACCGCGACACTAATCGCTTCGCCCTCGGCCTGGCGCCAGTTGATCTTGGCGCTGGTATAGGCAGCGAGTTCTGAGGGCTGGGCGTGAGCGGAACTTAACCATTGAGTCGTACCCAGACCAGTCAAACTTAAAGCGGCCGTTTGCCCTAAAAATCGACGACGCTCTTGCTGCTGTTGTTGTTTTTTTGAATCCCGTGTGTCCATTTTTAATCTCCTGTTCAGGGCGCAAACCCAAGGTTTAACCTGCTATCAAACCGAATTATTGTTCTATTGTTTTATCATGCCACGCAGCTTATTTTGATAAATTTCTTCGCTAGGCTCTTCTTGACTTGCTGGCGCTAAGTCCCCAGGGGTGATCCGCAAGCGATCAACATTGCCGGTATACTCAAACGAGCCTTTATGTTCGTAGCGCTCGCTGACGGCTGTTCGCCGTGAGATGCCGATACTGAGCCCGCAACTGGGGATACGCAGCAAGCTCGGCGATAAATCAACGTTGGTCACGCGTTGCACGCCATTGAGCGCGAGGTCGGCGCTACCTTTGCGGTCGCCCGTTGCGTGATAGCTGAACTCGAAGACTTGCGCGCCACTCGTTAAGGTGATTGGCGTGATGGTTTTTGGGCTATGCCACCATTGATACACAAAATGTAACGCGCCTTGCTCAACAAATAAGGTCAACCCGCAGAATCTATCACCCAGCGCAAAAATCACGCCTTCAGCGCCTGCATGCCAGTCGAAGGTCGCACGCATGACATAACTGCGATCCCCCACCATGGGCGTTAAAAGCAGCCCAGGTATCGAATGCGCAGTGCGGAAAAAATCACGTTCGATGAACAGACGACTTTGCTCGTACGGCGGAAAGGTGGTGTTGCGACTTTCATTGCGGGTGTCGATTGGATAGACGTAGTTTGTGCCTGCATCTGCGTCAAACTCAGCAATCAGTTTGGCCACGATCTCAGGGTGAGTGCTCGCCAGATCAGTCAACTCAGCTGGATCCTGCTCTAAGTTGAATAACATCCAATTATCGAGGTCGATCGCCTTGTCTGGAGTTTGTAGTGACACGATTTTCCATTGACCAGAGATATAAGCACGATTGCCTTGTAGTTCGTAGTATTGACGCTCTCGTTTGGCGGGGGCATCTGAATCTTTCAGGGCGCTTGCAAAGCTGACCCCATCAAGCCCTCGAGTTTGATAACCCTTGAAGTGTGCGGGTCGAGCGGCGCCGGTGACATCCATTAAGGTTGGCAAGATATCTGTCACGTGGGTCCACTGGCGACGTAGGGCGCCCGGATCAGAAATTCCGGCAGGCCAGTGCACGACAAGTGGCACACGGATACCGCCCGCCATTGGGGTGCGTTTAAAAAAGCGATAGGGCGTGTTGCTGACTTGCGTCCAACCGGTTGGGTAGCAAATGTAGGTGTGCTCCCCTCCGACCTGACCGTCTTTGAGTAGTTGCAGGTTTAAAGCCATGTTATCGACTGCGCCCACTCGGCGACCAATTAAGTTCATGACACCTTTGGGGCCAGCGACAGAGTTCGCGCCGTTATCCGACGTGATCATGATGATTGTGTTGTCGAGTTGCCCGGTGTCTTTTAGGCATTGAACGAGGCGTCCAACGTTTTGGTCGGCGTTATCGACTAGCGCGGCGTAGACTTCCATATAACGCGCAAATAACGCCTGCTCGTCTGGGTTCATGTCTGCCCATGCGGGCACCCCGGGGTTACGAGGAGCGAAGCCTGCGGTGGGTTCGATCAGGTTATTTGCGCGTTGGCGCTCAAAGCGTTGCTCGCGCATCGCGTCCCAACCCAAGTCGTAGCGTCCACGATACCGTACCAAGTCTGCGGGTTTTGCTTGCAGAGGGCCATGGGGTGTTTGAAAAGCCAGATAAAGAAAAAAAGGTGTGTCAGGGGCACAGCTTTTTTGCTGGGCAATCCAGTCGATTGCACGTCCGGTGTAGTCGTCAGGCGCGAAGTAGCCGTCTGGATAGCGCAGCGCGCTGGCTAACTGGTTGCCCTCCATCATGTTGTCGGGCTGAAAGTAGCTAGTTTCAGGCGCCATGAAGCCATAAAACTGATCAAAGCCTCGTTGAACAGGCCAAGAGCTATTGTCAGCACCAGGAAAATTATTTCGGTCGTAGGTGTTGTGCCATTTTCCGGCTGCCATCGTCGCATAGTGATGTTGACGCATCACTTCAGCGATGGTTGGTGCGTCGGGGGCGATCTCGCCCTTGTAGCCCGGAAACCCAGGGTCATTGTGTGAGAGCCAACCACAACCAACGCTGTGGGGGTTTTTGCCAGTCAGTAAGGCAGCGCGGGCGGGCGTACACATCGGCACCGTGGTGTAGTTCGTAAAACGCAGTCCATTGGCCGCCAAGGCATCGATGTTTGGGGTGTCAATTTCGCCACCAAAACAACCGAGATCTGAATACCCCATATCATCCATGAGGATCACAATCACGTTTGGTGCACCCGCCGGCGCTCGGCTTGGGATGTTCCAGTGTGGGGTCGACTCAGCAAGAGTTTTGCCAACACGACCATTGAACGTTGGCCAGCTTAGTGAGCCTGCAGGATCTTTGGGCATAGTCGCGATTTTATTTTTTGTGCTTGCGCTTGTGATGAACTGAGGAGGCGTTTGAACTAAGTTCTATTCTTTAGGGATATTGGCTGCGCGGACAACACCAGCCCATTTCTCTTTATCTTGCACCAGAAAGTTTTTGAAATCGACCCTGCTCGCCAAGACGGCGGTAGTCATGCCATTTTGTTCTAGCGTGGCGCGCACTTCGTCGTTCACCAGTGCCTTGCCAATGTCACGATGCAGCAGTGTCAAGATATTTTCTGGCGTACCTGAGGGCGCGAAGATGCCTAACCATTGGTCTGCTTCAAATTGCAAAACGCCTGCTTGCGCCATGGTCGGCAAGTCTGGCAAGCCAGCATAAGGCTTTGCGCTTGTGACCGCCAACGCACGAATTTTATTCGCTTTGATTTGCGGGATGGCGACAGTCGCATTGGCAAACAATAAATCTACCTCACCCGCAATGACATCCGTCATCGCCTGGGGTGCGCCTTTGTACGGGACATGTAACAAGTCAATTCCGGCCAAGGTCTTAAACAGTTCTGCTGAAAGGTGGGCCGGTGAGCCAACTCCTGCCGACGCGTAGGTGAGCTTGCCAGGTTGAGTTTTTGCAAGCGCGATGAGTTCTTGCACGCTTGTCACCTTGAGTCGTGGGCTTGCTACGAGTACCGATGGTGCCCAAGCGATCAGCGCGATGGGTGCCAAATCAGCAGACATGTCAAAAGGCATCTTCGTGCGCAGCACGGCATTGATGCTGAGGGCTGATGTTGTTAACAAGAGCGTGTAGCCATCTGCGGGGGCTTTGGCAACCGAATCAGCACCCAGAATGCCACCGGCCCCGAGTTTGTTCTCGACGACAATTGTTTGCTTCAGCGAAGGCTGAAGCACTTTCGCGGAGGTGCGACCTGCAATATCCACAAGCCCGCCCGCTGGCCAAGGAATGACGAGTCGTATCGGTTTGTCAGGATAGTCTTGCGCGCTCGCGGGCAGGCTGAAGACTGCGCCTAATACTAGGGCGATACAAACGCCCAGCCACCGTGACGTGTTGACGAAATATCGCCCGTCTTTCAGCGCGTGACGTAAATTGGACTTGACCATATCAGATGCCCGTTTTCTTGAGTGAGACAAACATACAAAGCGTTATCAACATGATCGTTGAGTTTGATACGCCGCGAAATATCAACTGCATGATGGTGATTCTCGTCTGGCAATCTAAAGATCCGAAGCTGACGCTTAATCCCGCCGGCTTCAAAGACCATGTCTTCGAGGCCAATGTCGGCGATAGCGATCTTGCATTTGACCAACGGAGTATCGATCCTCAGTGTACCGGCTTGAGCGTCGTCTAGCCAGATATCAAAGCCGCCAAAGCCGCCCGTTGTTAAAGCGGACCATTCGAGGTGTTGCGGACCTTTAAGGACAACTTGTTTATCCAGGTTCCACATATTGAATTGAGACATACGTTCGACTCGATTGCCCTCGATCGCGCAATGGCCATCCCAGACCGTCTGTCTTCCGCGTCCGCGGTATTCTGAGCCTTCCCAGATGACGCGGATACGCCGACCGAGCTCGTTGGGCTTGTAGGGACGATAGGTTTCTAGAACCTCAAGCCTGTTGCGAATTTCAACGCGTTCGATCGGGGCTGAACCGATTGCCTCCATCTTAAGTTCAACGTAGGCATCCTGAGACTCAACAATGTCGCCCATGATGGCTGTTTTGACTGAAGAACTAATTGTTGCACCCATGTTGGGGTCATCTGCGAACAGTTTGGCCTCGTGATCGAAGTTTGCGCGAACATCCAGCAGGACTCTGCACCCAGTTGTGGCGTAGTGATGGCGTTTGCGTAACGCTTCAAACAAGGCTTCGCGAGAGAGGTCACGGGCGAGCAAGCACGACAAGCCACCATAGGCACCAAACAGAGACGCACCAGGATGGCTGGCGCCATGGCGTCCTTTGTGCCCGTCAGAGTTCGCGAGAATGCCAACTCGATATCCCTGCTCGAAGGCGTCGTGAATCAACCATTCAAAGGTTCCCCAATCTGAATGCACCTCGACTGATTTTTCGATGCGTAAATCGTGCGCGATCGTGATGTCTGCGTAGCGGCCACCGATATGGGCGAAGACAACGGCATCTTCGTTTTTTAAGGCGTCAAATAAATCATTCGCGCTATTCGCATCACTCGCAACGTCGGTCAGGTCATCGACCAAGGCGTGCGAGGACCGATGAATTTGACGACCTTCATGCATGAACATGACGTTGCGATCACCGCCTAAGCCGGTATTGCCCGACCACTCATAACCGGGGTAGATGATAAAGCGACCATTTTCGTTGAACTCAGCCGTTAGTTCATTCAGATGATTCCAAAAGGGCGTCGTAATCTGAAAGTCATTGCCTTGATGGCTCATCGCATCTAGAAACGCCCTGTCGCGAGCAAATTCAATCAGTTCGCGAGCCGAATTGGTGCCAATCGTTTCTTCAGATTGTCCGTGCAAATCCGCCCAGTAATGCAAGAGCGGGGCGTTTGAAACGATACGCAAGGGATTACTCACGCATAGTAATTTTTCTGCCGCGTCATAGACCGAGATGGTGACGTCAGACGGTGTGGCGATTGTGAGGCTATCGATTCTGAAGGCATGTTGGCCGTGTTTCATTTCGATGCGTTCAGGTAGCCCTGTGATCGGTTGACTTGCACGCAGCGTAAAGACGCCTTGCACCTGATCGCTCGGATTGCCCCATTTGTCCTCGCCTTTGAACCCAAGGCTGAATGGTTGTCCGCAGTGTCTTAGGGTTGGCAGAATGGCTTTCCAAGTCACCGGCGCACCTGCGACAACGGCGATGCAAGGCTGTTCAGGCAAGCCTGAATAACGATAGGTGGCAAAGGGGTCGACCAAAACACGAAATTCAAAAGTAGGTTCTGCAAACGTCTGGATCCGCATGCCAGGCGATCCCTTTGAGCGATCGCCAAAGCACACAATAATTTGATCGCCTTCTCGAAGAAAACCGCGAACGACCCGAATGAATAAGGTTTTGTCCCAAGGCCTGACATTGCGTTTGCCGTCATACTGCACTTCAAGGATCGCACCGTTTGAGGCAACGACTGTGGTGTAGTTTGCGGCAGTGGGGTCGCTCCATTGGGGTCGACCCATATCGCTCGCGAAGCGGTGAACAATCTTGAGTGAACCCGTGTCATCAACGCCGAAGTAGCCTGCTGTATAAACTAGCGTGAAAGACTGAAAACTGCCCGCTTCGAAAGACCCAGAGGGTGAGACGGTTGCACTACCCATGCGCTCAGAAAGATAGTTAGGTTGTGACATGTTGGGCCCTTCGTTTGTTAGCTGGTTTACAAATTTAATTTAAGGAGTCGTTGTTTCAGGCAAAGAGTTCTGAGTAGTCCGCCGATCTTCGCGTTAAGGCACCTGCTGCGTTGATTTTGCTGTTCACCCGAAAAGTGTATTCATACGAATCCGCATGGGCGCAATACAGCGCGTATTCAATAGGGGTGTTGTCCGCTAAATACGAAACTCTTTCGAGTGCGATCAACGGGGTGCCAGGGGGCATACGTAATAGCTTACGTGTCTTGGTATCTGAAAGTTGTGCTCGAATTGAAATGTCGGCGTGAGCGATCTTTAGCTGACGAAGCGACTCGATGATATGGTAGGACGTGTGCTTCTCGGCTAAGGCGCGCGTCACTCCGACGAGTTGTGGCGCCAGGTAGACCCACGCAACAGCAAACGGCTCGCCGTTGCGGCAATACAATCTTTTCCAGTAAGTGACTTGTTTGTTGTCTGACTGAAGTTTTTCAGACACACGCGCTGGTGCGGCTTGCTTGCTAAACTCAAGCAGTTGTATTTCAGGATTCACACCCCTGGCGACTAACTCATCAAAGAAACCGTGTAGTTCGACGAGATCATGCTTAACCGGACGTGCAGTGACGAAGGTTCCTTTTCCTTGACGACGAACGAGCAGGCTTTCAGATACAAGTTGAATCACAGCTTGCCTGGCGGTGATGCGCGAGACGCCATATGTCTGAGAAAGCTCTTGCTCGGTTGCGATGCGGTCGCCCTGCTTGTAAACGCCGGTCGTGATCGCGTCGCGTAAGTGTTGAGCCAACTGCCGGTGCATTGCAATAGGGCTGCTTCGATGCAGGCTGATGACAGCTTGCGCCGCAGGGCTTGGCGACTTGCGCTTTGCGGTCGGGCGCTTGCGGGCCGGCGCACCGTCTGTCTTACTCACGCAAGAGCTCTGGGTTATTCACAAGCGCCAAGGCACCAAAATCGCGGGCACCGTGACCCGCCTGCGTCGCGAGAGTGTAGTACTCGAGTACGGTCTTTGCTGTTCGGCTCGGTGTTCCTAGTGCGTCGGCCATCGCAATAGCAAGCTTGTAGTCTTTGTGGGCAGCGGATAGCCGAAAGTAAGGGGTAAAGTCACCCTGAAACGCCTTGGCAATAAAAACGTTTTGCAGCGGCCAACTGTTCGCTGCAGTTTGCGGCAGGGCATCGCAGAAAATATTCAGATCTGCACCTGCCTGTTTAACCATGGCATAGGCTTCAGAAATCAAAGCGCCGTAGCCGCAAGACAGCAAATTGTTGGCGAGCTTGATGGCCTGACCGGAACCCACCGGGCCACAGTAATCGATCGCGCTGCCCATCATTGATAAAAGCCAATTCAGCGAGGTGCAAGTCGCCTGGTCGCCGGACGCGAACAGGCGCAGATCACCGGCCGCAGCGGCTGGCGGTCCCTTGCCGACAGGACAATCGATAAAACCGATGCCACGCGCTTGAAGTGCATCGTGTAACTGACGGACGGCTTCAATGCCATCGGTCGACATCCCGATGACGACGGCTTCGGGTGCGAGATGCTCAGCTAAGCCGTCGGGGCCTAAGGTAATTGCGAGAGAGATTGAAGGGTCAGGTAAGGACAGCAACACGATATCGCACGCCGCCGCGAGTTCTCGGGCTGAGGCCATGCGTGTCGCGCCGAGTGCGACTAGGCGCGCGACTGCAGCGTCATCGGGGTCACAAACGTTTAGCTGACCATGTTTTTTTAGAATATTCATCGCCATGCCACCCCCCATCAGGCCAAGACCGATGAAACCAACTCGCTTGTCTGGATGCATGACGTTGTCAAATTTTTCTGAGTTCATAAAAATGCTAGAGAGGTTCTGTGTCGGGAGCTGATGCGGGCGCGGGTTAATCGCGCGATGCATGACTGATTTACGTACTATATATCAATATATAACATTTCAAGCTTCAGTCAAGATAAAGCTCTAAGCGCTCAGTTCGTGGAGCAGGGCTTTGACGTAGCCCCGGTGTAACCTTCATCTGCCTGAGCCAAGCGCTTTGAAGATGACCTTACTCAGTGGTCAGCGATGATCAAGCATTCAAGTGCGAGGGTCGATTAAACTAAAGTGACCACTTTTTAAATGACGGAATGGCTTTGAAGAACGCTGATTTGCCAAGACTCACGTTGTTTTTTGATGGCAAGTGCCCCTTATGTCAGGCAGAGATCATGTTCTTGTCACGTCGAAATCAAGCTGGTTCGCTTGCCTTTGTTGACATCAACTCTGATCTTTACGATGAACGAGCTGTTGGCGTAAGCTGTTCGCAAGCGCTCGCTGAAATGTACGGGCAGTTCGCGAACGGCGCTGTGATTAAAGGACCCGCAGTATTTATTGAGGCGTATCGGCGCGCGGGGTTGCCTCGGTTAGCTTGGGTGATGTCTCGCAAAACCCTCGCCCCTTTGCTGGCGTTAGGCTATCGTCTTTTTGCTAAACATCGCCATCGCATTTCTAAACTCATCGGTCCGATGGCACTTTGGTTGGTGGGTGGTAAGGGGGGTCAATAGGGATCATGCTTGGCAGAATCCGAAAAAAACTGATTGCAACGGGTATCGAGCCTGTAAAAGAAGCCGAGTCACTGATTTGCCCCATTTGCGACAGAGTGATTCCAAACTCACAAAAGGACGCTCATCACCTTATCCCAAAGTCTAAGGGGGGTGGAGCCACAGAATACCTCCACCGTATCTGCCACCGTCAGATACACGCTTTATTCAGCGAAACTGAACTCGCAAAATCGCTCAATACCGCCGAGTCTTTGAAGACACACCCTGCCATGCAAAGATTTGTGAGCTGGGTTAAAAATAAACCGATTAGTTTC
>CAMCZQ010000020.1 GCA_945887835.1 Bordetella parapertussis
ATCAAAGCGCGCATGCTGCTGCCGGTTAAAAAGACCGATACCGGACAAGAGGTCCAAGACCCGCGCGCCGAACTCGTGCGGCGCCTGCTTGAATACGAACGCATGAAGCTCGCGGCTCAAAATCTTAATGCCGTGCCACAGCTTGGGCGCGATTTTCAGCGTGCGCAGGGGTTTGCAGATTTGCGCCTCGAGCGTGCCTTGCCCGAGGTCAGTGTGGAAGACTTGCGTCAGGCCTGGATCGATATCCTGAAACGCGCAAAACTAAACGCGCACCATCACATCACGCGCGAACAGTTGTCCGTGCGTGATCATATGACGCATATTTTGCGCCGGCTTAATGGTGTCCGCTTCATCGAATTCAGCGCCTTATTTATGGAACGTATCTCTGAAGGCGCCCCGATTGCAGTCGTCGTTGTGCATTTTTTGGCGTTACTCGAACTCGCGCGTGAGACTCTTCTGGAGATCACGCAAGCTGAGCCCTACGCCCCGATTTATGTTCGACTGGCTTACACAAGCGCTGCCGTTTAGGCAACCACTGCCCAGTCTCGGAGACTAAGAATTGAAGGTTGTCCACACTATTCAAGAACTGCGTGATCAATTGCGCGGCCAGTTACGCGTGGCCTTTGTGCCCACCATGGGCAATTTGCACGAGGGCCACTTGGCGTTAATGAAATTAGCGCGTCAGCACGGCGACCCCGTTGTCGCCAGTATTTTCGTTAACCGCTTGCAATTTGCACCGGGCGAAGACTTTGAAAGGTATCCTCGAACCTTGCAAGACGACATTAAAAAACTGCAACGTGACCGGGATGTGTATGTCTTGTTTGCCCCCGACGAACGTGAACTCTACCCCGAGCCTCAAAACTATCGCGTGCAGCCCCCGCAAGAGCTTGGTGACATCCTTGAGGGTGAATACCGTCCTGGTTTTTTTGGCGGCGTCAGTACGGTCGTTTTAAAACTATTTTCCTGTGTGCAGCCCGGTGTGGCGGTCTTTGGAAAAAAAGATTATCAGCAACTCATGGTCATACGCAATATGTGCCGTCAGTTTCAGTTACCTGTCGAAATCCTGGCACACGAAACCGTGCGCGCCGATGACGGTTTGGCGCTATCTTCTCGCAACGTGTATCTGCAGCCTCACGAACGCGCCGAGGCGCCACAACTTTATGCAGCCTTACAGACGGTGCAGCGCCAGTTACAAGCGGGCGAGCGCGATGCGCTCAAGCTTGGGCAAGAGGCTTCAAACCTGCTGCAAGCGCGAGGCTGGGAGGTCGATTACATCGCGATTCGTCGTCAACGCGATTTGAATAAACCCACGCCCGCCGATCTGGCCGCTGGAGAACCACTTGTAGTGCTAGCGGCTGCCAAGTTAGGCGCCACGCGCCTGATCGACAATCTCGAGTTGTGAGTTGCGCGCGACCTAGGGTTAATCCGCCTGTCAGATTTGACAGCTAGCTGTGTCGACTCAGGCATGACAGACTGCGCTTCGTGTTGACACGGAGGCGGTATGAAATATTCAGAAAACAGAGCAGGCGCTGGCTGGAAGGTGCTCACGGCGCGCGAGCGCGATGTCATTCATCCGGTCGCCGAGGGTAAGTCCAATAAACTGATCGCAAGTGAGCTTGGCATTTCGATGCGCACGGTCGAGGCGCATCGGGCGCGAATCTTTCACAAGATGGGTGTACGTAACGCCGTGCAGTTAGCGCGTACTGTTTGCACCAGCCCTGAACCCGAGCCGATCGCGACGTCGCTACAACGTACTGAGTCAAAATCAGAACAGCTCCCCGCTCTAGGCTGGCTTCCCAAAAAAACCCCTTGAACCCCTAAACGCTAAAGGTCTGTGGTCGAGTAGCCGCTGAGGACTGAAGCTTAGGGGCAGCTTGGTGCGGGCTTGCCTTTGAGTTCGTCAATCGGGTCGAGGTCAGGCTGACGCGTGAGGTTATAGGTCAGGTTGGCGGCTGCGCCGTTCATTGAAACCAGACGCAACGCATTACCCGAGGTCATTGCGAGTTCGGCACGCACGTTGCCTTGATTGTTGAGCAAGATCACGCGCGGAACAGCCTGCGACGAAGCGCGCCAACATCCTTGATCGGTTTGCACAGCACCGCTTTTGCTGGTTTGTTCAAGGTAGGCCGCGCGAGCGCGCCAACGCCCGTTCGGGGCAAGCGTAATCGTGATCCTTTGAGCCGAACATTTCATTTCGGGGTGAAAGCAGGGCAAGGTGCCGGCAAAGCTTTGTGGTTCTGGGATGAGCATGGCTTGCAGAGTTTCGGTGGGCGCTGCTGCGCTTGCCGCATTGGCATCGGCACCCAAGACTGGGGGCGCGTCGGGTGCAGCGTTGCTGCTGGCGACTGAGGCACCTGTGCTGACATTGGTGCCAGCAACCAGCGCCGGATTAGCCGAGGTGGGCTTTGCGGCGGCCACGGCCGGGCTTGGGATTGGCGTGGCGACAGAACGGCTTTGAACGCCGGGTTGTTGCAGGCCAATTTGGATTTGATTTGGGGCCCGCAGGGTTTGGTTGTTATAGATGCCTTCGCCTTGCGCAATCGCATCGGTTGTGGTGCTGGCAGGCGGGGGATTGTAGTAGCCGGCCTGCTGCATTTGCGCACAGCCGCCGAGCCCAAACGCTAACAAAAGCACCCAAGAAGACTGAAACTTTAGCGAGTGCCGGGCGCAACGCCCTGTATTTAGAAACATGATCGGAACTTCCTAATTCAAGAGACTTCGAGGATTGTATGCATTCTACGCATTTGGCTTGTTCCCTGCACAGCTTCTTTTACGGCAGATCATATGACTGAAAGATTGCTGTTGGCCCTGACAGTGGGGTTGCCCGCAGGTGCCCTGAGCGCGGTGGTTTTGCTGGCTTGGGCGCGCAGGCTGCGCTGCCGCCTGCTTAAACAATGGGGGGTAGCCGGCCGCTTAACCTCTAACCTGCCAGCCTGCTCAGTTGCAGTCAAGCGACGCTTAGACCGCCTCTTGGTGGGTGGCCTGTGCCTAAGCCCTGTTCTGGTGCTTTTAAATTGGGGGCTTGGGTGGTTTGCCCTGGCAGCGGCGATTTATTGCGCTGGTTTGCAGGTTTTGGCGCGCATCGATGCGCAAACGCATCTGTTACCCGATGCGCTGACCCTGCCCCTCTTGTGGGCCGGCTTGTTGTTTCAGTGGTTCGGTGGCTGGATTGCTCTGCATGACGCGGTGGCTGGGGCCGCCGCCGGCTATGCAGTGCTGTGGCTGATCTGGGCTGCGTTTCGAGGGTGCACCGGACGCGATGGGATCGGCTTTGGCGACTTCAAGCTGGCGGCCGCAACGGGAGCCTGGCTGGGGATCGAGGCGCTGCCTTGGGCGCTTTTGGTCGCCTCCTGCGTGGCGTGCTTAGTGACAGGCGTGGTGGCATGTTCGGGCATCCTTAGCAGCCGTCGCCCGTGCTCTGAACCCTTAGCGTTTGGGCCTTACTTAGCCTTGGGCGGTATCGTCATGCTATTTTGTACGCAAAATAGTCTTTGAGGTGCGTATGCTGAAGTCGACATTTAAATTAGGCCTCACAGGGGGGATTGGTTCAGGCAAAACCCAGGTGGCCAATCTGCTGGCCGGCTGGGGGGCTGCGGTGATTGATACTGACCTGATTGCGCACAGCCTGACGGCCCCGGGCGGGCAGGCGATTGAGCCGATTCGCCAAGCCTTCGGCTCAGCAGTTCTTGAGCCCTCGGGTGCACTGAACCGCGCGCAGATGCGTGAGTTAGTGTTTGCAGACCCTGCGAGACGGGTCGAACTCGAAGGCATTTTGCACCCCTTGATTGCCCAGGCCGTACGCCAAGAGGCTGCCAATGCCACAGGTCTTTATGTTGTATTCGTGGTGCCGCTTTTGGTTGAATCGGGTCGTTGGCGCCAGCAAATCGACCGTCTGTGCGTGGTGGACTGTGATCAGGCGACTCAGCTTGAACGCGTACAGTCGCGCAGTGGTCTTGCCCCAGAGACCGTTCAGCGTATCTTGAAGGCTCAGGCGACCCGCGAGCAGCGCTTAGCGGTTGCTGACGACGTGATTGACAATTCAAGGTCTGTCTCGTTAGCCGCGCTTGAAAAACAAGTATTGGTGTTGCATCAAGGCTGGTGTAACCTTGCACACTAAAGCGCAATGTGTCCACTTAGGTACCAAACGGCAGCTTAATTTTACTTAATGTGACTTCAACTCAATAACGTGATTCTCTTTGAATATCCTTTCAATGAACGTGTACGGACGCTTTTGCGTCTTGAGTCGTTATTTGATCGAATGATATTTTTTGCCGGCTTAAGTGATTCGCGGCACCATCAGGTTGCCTTGACTTCGTTATTTGATTTACTAGACGCGACAGAGCGCACTGACATCAAAGGCAGCGTTATTCAAGACCTTGAAAGACAGCGCACGGCGCTCAACGGGCTGAAAGATCACCCTGGGGTGAATGCAAAAACCCTTACCGATATGCTGGCAGAAATTGAAAAAGCAGTCCGCAACTTAAATGCGGGCGGCCGCACGGGTCAGGCGTTGCGTGAAAACGAATGGCTCACGAGTTTACGGGGTCGGCTTGCGGTGCCCGGCGGTGGCACGCAGGTTGATATGCCTTCGTTTCATGCCTGGCAAAATTCGCCCAATGAGGCTCGCCAGACGGATCTTCAAGGTTGGATCTCAACACTGATGCCAGTGCATATTGGCATCGCAATTGTTCTGCGCCTTTTGCGCGAGTCTGCTGAGGCGGTTCAGGCCGACGCGCCTCAAGGTGCTTACCAGCAAATGCTGGCAGGTAAAACCTATCAGATGTTACGTGTCTGGGTCGATGAGTCAGCAAAGGTGTTTCCTGAAATCAGTGCCAACAGATATATGGTGTGGATCCGTTACTCGGCGCAGCAGGGCACTCAGCGACCCCAAGCCGTGACAAAAGATGTCGCTTTTAAAATGGCCCTTTGCGCCCTGTAGGGTCGCCTGGAAATCCTGAATGCCTGAAAGCTTGTCAACGCGGCCCCTGCTTCGGTCGCCGCTAGTTTGGATAGTGAGTGCGTTGTTGGTGGCGCTTGCCGTTTGGTGGTTGCTGCCTGGCGTGACTACGACCGAAAAAAAAGGGCCGCCTGCCGGATTTATCCCCCCGGTGCCGGTCAAAACCGAAGCCGCGAGGGTGCAAGACCTCGATTTGTACTTGCGTGGGCTTGGTACGGTGACGGCGTTTAATACCGTCACGGTGCGCAGCCGAGTGCAGGGCGAATTGATCGAGGTACTGTTCAAAGAAGGCGAGCAAGTCATCGAAGATCAGCTACTGGCCAAGATCGACCCGCGCTCGTTTGAGGTAGCGCTTGACCAGGCTCTGGGTCAGCAGCAGCAAAACGAAGCCCAATACCAAAACGCTAAGCGCGACTTACAGCGCTATCAAACTTTGCGCAGGCAAGACTCGATTGCGCCGCAAATGCTTGATACGCAGTTGGCGTTAGTCAGTAAGTTTGAAGGTCAGCTCAAAAGCGATCAGGCTGCCGTGAACAACGCCCGCTTGCAACTCGATTACACGCGCATCACGGCGCCAATCGCGGGCCGTCTTGGCTTGCGGCGAGTCGATGCGGGCAATTTGATCAACGCCAACGACCCGCTTGGTTTGGTGGTGATCACCCAAACTCAGCCCATCGCGGTGTTGTTTACGCTGGCCGAAAACGATTTGCCGGCTGTGCGCGAGCCCTTGGCTGCGGGCAAAACACTCTCGGTCGAGGCCTATGACCGGTCTGATCAGCTTCGCCTTGCGCAGGGCGAACTGGTAACAATCGACAATCAAATCGACGTGACAACTGGGACAGTCAAGTTAAAGGCGCGCTTTACGAACGCGACCGATGCGTTGTTTCCAAATCAGTTTGTGAATATCCGCATGAAGGTCAGCACCGTCAAAGACGCGCTAACGATCCCGGCAGGGGCCTTGCAACAGGGCAATCAGGGTGCTTTTGTGTATGTAATCTTGCCCGACGACACCGCCGCGCTGCGCGCGGTAAAAGTTGGCGCACGCAGCGGCGATCGCGTGGCAATTACTGAAGGCGTGAAAGTTGACGAGCGCGTTGTGCTCGAGGGTACCGACCGCTTGCGCGCGGGCGCGAAAGCCCGAGTCATTGGCGCGCCTGCCTCGGGTGCTTTGGGTGCCTCAGGTGCCTCAGGCACACCGGGCGCGGGCCCTGCTGGCGCGGGTCGGGCGGGCACTTCGGCAGCGCCGCCCCGGCCGTGAATCTGTCGCGCGCGTTCATCGTGCGGCCAGTGGCCACCACGCTGGCCATGGTGGCGCTGCTTTTATCTGGGCTGATCGCGTATCGCTGGCTGCCGGTTTCGTCGCTGCCCGAGGTGGATTACCCAACGATCCAAACGACAACCTTTTATCCCGGTGCAAGCCCGGACGTCATCGCTGCGCTGGTGACTTCTCCGCTTGAACGACAATTTGGGCAGATGCCAGGCTTGCGGCAAATGTCTTCAAGCAGCTCGACGGGCTCCTCGACGATTACCCTGCAGTTTTCGTTATCCCTGCCACTCGTGGTGGCCGAGCAACAGGTGCAGGCTGCGATCAACGCCGCCAGCAATTTGCTGCCGCGCGATTTGCCGGCGCCGCCGATTTATAACAAGGTCAACCCTGCTGACGCTGCGGTGTTGACGCTGGCGATCACTTCGCCCACGGTACCTCTGCCGCTCATCCGCGATCTGGTCGATACACGCATGGCGCAAAAGATTTCGCAAGTGGCTGGGGTTGGGTTGGTAACAGTGGCGGGCGGTCAGCGCCCGTCGTTACGTATTCAGGTCAACCCGCAAGCCTTGGCCGCCTATGGGCTGACGCTCGCCGATGTGCGAACGACCGTTGTCGGCGCAAATGTCAACCAGCCGAAGGGAACATTAGATGGCTCGGTGCGTTCGACCACGATTAACGCCAACGACCAGTTAAAAACGCCGCTTGAATATATGAATTTAGTCGTGGCGTATCGCAACGAAGCACCACTGAGACTCTCGGATGTCGCGGTCGCGGTCACCGAAGCCGAAGACGCCCGCTTAGCGGCGTGGGCCGATGCCGACCCCGCCATCTTGCTGAACGTGCAGCGCCAGCCGGGTGCGAACGTGATCGAAGTGGTTGATCGTATTCAAAAATTGCTTCCGCAGCTGCGGGTGGCCTTGCCGGCGAACCTCGACGTCAAGGTGATGTCGGATCGCACGCAAACGATCCGCGAGTCGGTGCATGATGTTCAGGTTGAACTGTTGGTCGCAATTGGCTTGGTGGTTTTGGTGACCTTTGTATTTTTGCGCACGCTGACGGCGACCTTAATCCCTAGCATTGTGGTGCCGCTGTCGTTAGTAGGGACGTTTGGTGTCATGTACTTAATCGGGTTTAGCATTAACAACTTGACGCTGATGGCCTTGACGATCGCGACTGGCTTTGTGGTCGACGACGCCATCGTGATGATTGAAAATATCGCACGCTATCTTGAGCGCGGTGATTCCCCGCTACAGGCTGCGCTCAAGGGCGCGGCGCAAATCGGCTTTACTTTGGTTTCGCTGACGATCTCGTTGATCGCCGTGCTGATTCCGCTGCTGTTTATGACCGAGGTAGTGGGCCGTCTTTTTAGAGAATTTGCGGTGACACTGGCCGTGGCAATTTTGTTGTCGCTCTTGATCTCTTTGACACTGACGCCGATGATGTGCGCGCGACTGCTGCGCGCGGGTAATCCGCAAAGTGGTGGCGCGTTTGCCCGCTATACCAGTCAAAAAATTGAGGCTTTGATCGCAAGCTACGCCCGCTTGTTGCAGGTGGTGTTTAAGCATCAGACGCTCACCTTGTTTGTGGCGCTTGGCACGTTTTTACTGACGGCAGCTTTGTATGTGGCGATCCCGAAGGGATTTTTTCCGGCACAAGATACGGGACTGTTGCAGATTGTGACGCAAGCCCCGCAAAATCTTGCGTTTGCAGCGATGGCGCAACGCCAGCAAGAGGCTGTAAAAGTTATCTTACAAGATCCCGCCGTCGCGACGGTCGCTTCGTTTATCGGGGTCGATGGTGTGAATGAGTCCGTGAATACGGGTCGAATGCAGGTGGCTTTACGCCCGCACGACCTGCGCGCCGAACAAGCGTCTGTGGTGATGCGGCGCCTACAAGAGCGGTTAAGCGCCGTGCCTGGTTTGCAGTTTTATCTGCAACCTGTCCAAGACTTAACGGTTGAAGATCGGGTCAGTCGCACCCAATACCAACTCACTCTCGAGAGCGTAGACCCGGCGCTATTGGCGCAGTGGGTGCCTGTGCTCGTTGAACGCTTACGTGCGCAAAAAGTATTGGTCGATGTGGCCGATGATATGCAAAACGAGGGCCTCAATGTCTTGATAAACATTGATCGCGATGCTGCCGCCCGCGTGGGCGTATCGGCCGCAGCCATCGACGAGGCTTTATATGATGCCTTTGGCCAGCGACAAATTTCAACCATCTTTACGCAGTCAAATCAGTACCGCGTCGTGCTCGAAACGGCGCCTCAGTTTCGTCGCGATCCGTCCGCGTTAGGCTCGATCTACGTTAAGACCGCTGAGGGTAAGCCTATTGCTTTGACGAGTTTGGTCAAGGTCAGCGAGGGGCGCACGGCGCTCGTACTTAATCGCCTTGACCAGTTTCCTTCGGTGACGGTGTCGTTTAATCTTGCACCCGGGGCCTCGCTGTCAGCAGCGGTGAAGAGTGTGACCCAAGCCCGGCGCGATATCGGAATGCCCCTTGGCATTCAGGCCGAGTTTCAAGGTGCGGCGCGCGCCTTTGAGGCGTCACTCTCGAGCACGCTCTTTTTAATTTTGGCCGCGATCATCACGATGTACATTGTGCTGGGTATTTTGTACGAAAGCTTCATCCACCCGATCACCATTCTCTCGACCTTGCCCTCGGCTGCGATCGGCGCTTTGCTGGCACTCACGCTCACCAGTCGTGATCTGGATATGATCGGTATTATCGGCATCATTTTATTGATCGGCATCGTGAAAAAAAATGCAATCATGATGATCGACTTTGCTCTCGAGGCTGAGCGCAAACACAAAATGCCCGCGCGTCAAGCGATTGAACAGGCTGCCCTATTGCGATTCAGACCGATTTTGATGACCACGCTGGCGGCTTTGTTTGGTGCGGTCCCGTTAATGCTCTCAAGTGGGACCGGCGCCGAGTTGCGCCAGCCTCTTGGTTTGGTGATGGTGGGTGGCCTATTGGTCAGTCAAGTGTTGACGTTGTTTACGACACCGGTGATTTATTTGTTTTTTGACCGACTGCTAAGCAAGTGGCGAGGCGGTGTCAGCAGTCAGGATCACCCCACATGAGTTTATCTGGCCCTTTTATTGTCCGTCCGGTGGCTACGGTTTTACTGTGGCTAGGCGTGGTGTTGGCGGGTTGGCTTGCGCATAGTTTGCTGCCGATTGCACCGTTACCTCAAATCGAGTTTCCGGTGATTGGCGTGCGTGCGCAGATGCCGGGCGCAAGCCCCGAAGTCATGGCGGCAACTGTTGCGACGCCGCTTGAGCGTTCACTTGGTACGATTGCCGGCGTGTCTGAAATGACTTCGCGTAGCACCACGGGTCAAACGCGGATCACGCTGCAGTTTGATTTGAGTCGTGACATTAATAGCGCGGCTACTGACGTGCAGGGTGCGATCAACGCGGCACGCGCGCTGATGCCCAGTGGTTTGCGCAGCAACCCGTCTTACAATAAAGCCAATCCCGCCTCAGCGCCGATCATGACGCTCGCGCTCACGTCTGATTCGTTGTCACAAGGGCAGTTGTATGACATTGCCTCAACGACTGTGCAGCAAAAGCTTTCGCAAGTCGAGGGCGTCGGCGAGGTGCAGATTGGAGGCAGTTCGTTGCCGGCGGTACGCATTGATATCAACCCAGATGCGTTAACGCAGGCGGGTGTATCGCTCGAGGCCGTGCGTCTGGCGATCGCCTCGGCTAACTCAACTCGCCCAAAAGGCCTGCTCGAAAACGAACACGATCGCTGGCAAATTACGGCTAACGATCAACTCTGGAAGGCCGAGCAGTATCGCCCACTCATCGTTGCCTGGCGGAATGGTGCGCCAGTGCGATTGTCTGACGTGGCGCAAGTGGAAGACGCGGTTGAAGACACGTTCAACATCGGATACTTTAATACTAAGCAGGCGATTTTGGTGTTGGTGCGCAGCCAAGCCAAGGCCAATATTATCCAGACCGTGGATCAGATTCGCGCAGACCTGCCTGTGCTGCGCGCGATGTTACCAGCCGATGTGACGGTTTCGGTCGCGCAGGATCGAACGCCCAGCATCCGGGCGTCTGTGTACGAAGCTGAAAAAACATTACTGATTGCCATTGGGCTGGTCATGATGGTGGTATTGGTATTTTTGCGCAACTGGCGTGCGGCCGTGATCCCGACAGTTGCCGTGCCAGTGTCCCTGATCGGCACCTTTGGCGTGATGTATCTGTGCGACTATTCGTTAAATACGATGTCGTTGATGGCGCTGATTGTCGCGACCGGCTTTGTGGTCGATGACGCGATCGTTGTGGTTGAAAATATTATGCGTCATATCGAACGTGGCGAGTCGGTGCAACGTGCCGCCTTTCGCGGAACGCGCGAGGTCGGCTTTACTGTGTTGTCGATGAGTATTTCTCTGATCGCGGTGTTTATCCCCATTCTGCTGATGGGGGGCTTGCCGGGCCGCTTATTTCGTGAATTCGCGGTCACTCTCTCTGCGGCGATACTAATATCAATGTTGGTTTCGCTTACGCTGACGCCCATGATGGCCGCGCACTTGTTGCGTCGCCCGCGCACAGCGAACACAGCGAACGCAGCGACTGACGCGCCTGCGACGAGTGGCTTTCTTGGTGCGCTCGTACGTCACATGAGTCGGTGGCTAACGTTCTTTGCGCGGGGCGTTCAGGCCGGCGTTGAGCTGACCGTCAAGGGGTATGGAAGCTCTTTGTCCTGGGCGCTGCGTCATGGCCGTTTGATGATGTTGTTATTGGCAGCAACGGTCGGGTTGAATTTTTATTTGTACAGCATTGTGCCAAAGGGATTTTTTCCGCAACAAGATACCGGAATGATGCTAGGTTTTTTTTCGACCGACGATGGCACCTCGTTTGAATCGATGAAGCCAAAGCTTGATCGCTTCAGGCAGGTGTTGTTGCGCGATCCTGCGATCAATACGGTGACAGCGTACGCGAGCGGAAGAGGTGGCAGTAACAGTAGTTTTTTGGCCGTTCAACTTAAACCCTTCGCCGAACGAAAACTCTCTGTCAGAGAAGTGATTGCGCGGTTGCGCCCGCAACTGTCAGGCATACCCGGCGCACGTTTGTTTTTAGTGGCGCAACAAGATATCAGGATTGGCGGACGTCAAAGTAGTTCTGCCTTTCAGTACACGCTCATGGCCAGCGATCTTGAAGATCTTAAAGAGTGGATGCCTCGGGTGCAAAAGGCTCTTGCTGAGTTGCCCGAGTTAATTGATGTCGATACCGATGTTGAGGATCGTGGACGGCAGGTGACCTTGAGTATTGACCGCGATGCGGCACAGCGACTAGGTGTGCCGATGGCGAGCATTTCAAATGTCCTGAACAATTCGTTTAGTCAACGTCAGGTGTCGATTATGTACGGCGAACGCAATCAGTACCGGGTGGTGATGAATGTGGCGCCGCGCTACGCACAAGACCCCGAGTCGTTACGCGACGTCTATGTGCTCAGCCAAACAGGTCAGCGCGTGCCCTTAATGGCAGTCGCCAAATTCGAGATCAATAATGCGCCGCTTAGTGTCAGGCATCAAGGCTTGTCAGCAGCCGATACGATTTCGTTTGATGTCGCGCCCGGCGTATCGCTTGGGCAAGCCAATGCCGCAATCGATCAGGCGATTGCTGGGATCAATTTGCCAAGCGAAAAAATTCAGGCCGGCTTTCAGGGCACGGCCAAGGCTTTACAAAGCGCCCTCGCTAATCAACCGTGGTTGATTTTGGGGGCGTTAGTCACCATGTATATTGTGTTGGGTATTTTGTACGAGAGTACGATTCATCCCATCACAATTTTATCGACCTTGCCTTCAGCAGGCGTAGGCGCGTTATTGGCGCTGTTACTGCTAAAAACGGAGTTCACGCTGATTGCGTTAATTGGTGTTTTTTTGTTGATCGGTATCGTCAAAAAGAACGCGATCATGATGGTGGATTTTGCGCTTGAGGCGCAGCGTAAACTGGGGTTGTCTCCGGCGCAGGCGATACACCAAGCCTGTATGACGCGCTTTCGACCGATTTTAATGACGACCTGTGCGGCAATTTTTGGAGCCATGCCTTTAGTGTTCGCTTCTGGGGCGGGTGTTGAAATGCGCCAGCCGCTTGGCATCACAATTTTAGGTGGCTTGCTCGTTAGCCAGTTACTGACGCTGTACACGACGCCCGTGGTTTACTTGTACCTTGATCGGTTGCGGGCGTGGTTGGCGAGCAGACCTTGGTCTGGTTCAAAACCGATCGTGTTGCCGACTGGTACTCAAACATGATGACTTGTTTTCGTTCTGTTCAACAGTGGTGCGCACACCTGGCGCGTGCTGCGGCGTGGCTAGGTTGTGCAAGCCTGCTGAGCGCCTGTATGGTCGGGCCCGACTATGTGCGCCCGGCGATTGAGGTCGGCGTACAGTTTAAAGAGACCCCGGGCTGGAAGCTTGCCCAGCCGCAGCTCGCAGCCGCGCCGCGCACCGACTGGTGGCTGATGTACGAAGACGCCACGCTGAATCAACTGATGCAACAACTCAATGTTGCCAACCAAAACATTGCGCAGGCAGAGGCGCGGTTTCGCCAGGCCGTCGCACTCACGCAGGGTGCGCGTGCGCCATTGTTACCAACGCTTTCAGCCACGGGTGGTGCCACGCGGGCCGGCGGTTCGGCCACGGGTCCGGGTGGGGTGGTGAACAGCACGTCGATCAGCACTTACAGCGCTAACGCGCTGGCCGTCTGGCAGCTCGACATTTGGGGCAGCGTGCGCCGAAACATTGAATCAACCGACGCGACTGAACTCGCGCTTGCGGCAGACGTCTCGGGTGCGAGGCTGACGGCACAAACTGCGATGGCGTTAAGCTATTTGCAGGTGCGCGTCTTAGACGAACAAAGGCGCTTGCTCGCGGCAACTGTTCAGGCGTACGAGCGCGCCTGGAAGCTGACGCAAAATCGCTATCAGGCGGGTATTTCGGGGCAGGCGGATGTCGCGGTGGCGCGCACGCAACTCGAAAGCACACGGGCACAGTTAATTGATCTGGAGCAACAGCGCGCGATTTCTGAAAATGCAGTGGCTGTTTTGCTCGGTCGCGCGCCCTCGACGTTTTCGATTGCTGCTCAAGCGGTGCCGCTGCGACCACCTCAGGTGCCGGTCGGTTTGCCCTCCGAGTTGCTCGAGCGACGCCCCGATGTGGCGGGGGCCGAGCGGCGCACGGCCTCAGCCAATGCGTTAATCGGTGTCGCAACGGCGGCCTGGTTTCCGAGTTTGACGTTGAACGCCAATTCGGGTTTTCGCAGCAATGATTTTACGCAGTGGTTTAGCGCGCCCGCTCAGTTTTGGTCACTCGGGCCTCAACTTGCGGCGTTGATTTTTGATGGTGGTGCGCGTCAGGCGCAAATCGCTCAGGCGCGCGCGCAGTTTGATGTGCAAACCGCGATCTACCGACAAACGGTATTGACGGCCTTGCAAGAGGTTGAAAATGCCATGGTGCAATTGCGAGTCTTTGAACAAGAAGAAGTGGTGCAACGGCTTGCGGTCGAGTCGGCGAGATTGTCGCTCAGGCTGGCTCGCAACCAATATGATCAAGGCTTGATCGATTACTTAAGCGTCGCGGTGCTTGAAACGACAGCGCTGAATAATGAGCGTACCTACATTACTCTGGTGGGTAATCGGTTTGGCGCAAGTTTGCGTTTAATTTCGGCCTTGGGCGGCGGCTGGTCGGCGCAAGATCTTAAACGCTTAGACGATTCAGGCAACCCAACTGCGAATCCCAGCGAAACCGTGCCCACCAACTGCCTGCGCTTGGGCAAGGGTTGCGACTGATTGTCCGCCTAAGGCATAGACGGGCAGACCTGCCTGTGCGTTGAGTTCGGCAAAGCCGGCCCAACCTAAGCCCGGTGCGTGCGGGTGCGAGGGGGTTGGCAAGACGGGGCCCACGACGGCAAAATCCGCTTCTAGCAGGCGAGCTTGGGCAAGCTCTGCGCGGTTGTGGGCAGACACTCCGACCAGTGAACCTTGAGCCAGAGCCGGGCGAGCCGTTAAGCTTGTGGCATCGCTCGCACGTAAATGCACACCGTCGGCCTGTGCCCACCACTGTGCAGGGTGAACGCTGTTGACCACCAGACGCGCGCCCGCTGCGCGACAGCGTGCCAACACGACCAGTAAGGCCTCGTGCAGATCGCTGGCGTGCGCGCTGCCGGGCCAACCGGGCTCGCGCCATTGCAGCAAGCGCAAGCCTTTGTCTAAGCCTTGATCCAGGCGTTGTAAAAACGCGCTTAAGTGCTCTGGCGCGCCGACCGATGAAATTGCATACACCTCAGGCAACTGCAACCAGCGCAAAGGCGGATAGGTAGCCGGCAGCAGTTGTGCGACCTCGTGCGCCTTTTGCAAAGTCACCCAGCGTAGCGCTTGCCCCTCTAGGCCTTTGGGCTCGCCTCGCCAGCCTGTGACGCGGCAAAAGGCAAGGCGCACGGTCGTGGTGGGATATTTGTGGACATAAGTGACCCAAGGGGTTGCCGCAGTGACTTGTATGCCCAACTCTTCGTGTAGCTCGCGCGTGAGTGCTTGCAAGACGGTTTCGCCCGGTTCGAGCTTGCCACCCGGAAGCTCCCACCAGCCCGGCCAGGGTTTGTCTGCGGGCCGATTACCCAGTAACACGGTGCCGTCGGCACGCAGCAACACGCCGACCGCGACGTCGATGATTTTGTCAGGCATAGCGCGCAGACCAGTCGCGCGCAAAGTGCCAGGCCACTCGACCAGAACGCGAGCCGCGTTCAAGCGCCCATTGCAAAGCTTCGGTGCGTGCCTCAGTGATGCTGGATTCTGAGCAGCCCAGCGTGCGCAACCAGTGCGCCACAATGTCAAGATAATCGTCTTGCTTAAAAGGATAGAAAGACAGCCAAAGGCCAAAGCGTTCAGACAAAGAGATTTTCTCTTCGACGGTTTCGCCGGGATGGACTTCGCCGTCGGCCTGATGCTTAGCCTGTAGGTTTTCGCTCATGTATTCAGGCATCAGATGACGACGGTTTGACGTGGCGTAAATCAGCACGTTTGTACCGGCCGAGGCAGCCGAACCATCGAGCACTGACTTCAGGGCTTTGTAGCCGGATTCGCCTTCTTCAAACGACAAGTCATCGCAGAACACGATAAATTTTTCGGGGCGGTCGGCGACCAGATCAACGATATCAGCCAAGTCGGCCAAGTCGCTTTTATCGACTTCGATTAAACGCAGACCCTGCGAGCCATAACTTGCCAGCATGGCTTTAACCAGCGAGCTTTTGCCGGTGCCTCGGGCGCCTGTCATTAGCACGTTGTTGGCGGGTTTGCCTTCAATAAAATGACGGGTATTGCGAGCGATAATATTTTTTTGACGTTCGATATGTTGCAGGTCGGCCGCATTGACCAACGACACGTGAGCGATCGCATCCAGCCAGCCATGTGAGGCGCCACGCTTGCGCCAGCGAAACGCCAACGCCTTCCAGTCGGTTGCTGGCGGGGTGGGTGGCAGCCAGGCTTCAAGTTGCGCTAAAACACGCAAAGCGCGTGCGAGTAGTTCGGCGCTTGCCGCACCGTCTGTCGAGGTTGAGTGGCTCATTAGGATCTGTAATCTGCGTTGATGCTGACGTATTCGTGCGAGAAGTCGCAGGTATAAACCGTTTGCGTGATGGTGCCCCGACCAAGCGCGATGCGCACGAGGATTTCGGGCTCTTTCATGACGCGCTGGCCGTCGGCCTCTTGGTAGTCAGGATTGCGCTCGCCTTTGTCGGCAACCAACACGTCGCCCAGCCAGAGTTTGACGCCCCGCACATCTAAATCCAAAATGCCGGCGTAGCCAATCGCAGCCAGAATACGCCCCAGGTTTGGATCGCTGGCAAAGAAAGCCGTTTTGACTAATGGTGAGTGCGCGACCGCATAGGCAACTAGCAAGGCCTCGTCGACGGTTTTGGCTTGTTCAACTTGAATGGTCATAAATTTAGTGGCGCCTTCGGCGTCGCGCACGATTTTTTGGGCCAGGTCAAGTGCAGCAACAGCTAGGGCATCCTTGAGGGCTGCATAGTGCGGATGCGCCGCGCTGTCGATCAACAGGCCACTTTTGCCGGTGGCCATGACAATAAAAGAATCATTGGTCGAGGTGTCGCCATCGACGGTGATGCGGTTAAACGACAGCTCGGCGAGTTCACGCGACAGTTGTGTCATCAGCGGCTGGGCAAGGCCCGCGTCGGTCGCCAGATAGCTCAGCATGGTGGCCATGTTGGGCCGTATCATTCCGGCGCCTTTGCTAATGCCTGTGATGGTAATTGTTTTGCCACCCAGGCTCAGGCGCTGCGAGTGAATCTTTGGCAGCGTGTCGGTCGTCATGATGCCGTGCGCCGCCGACACCCAGTTGTTGGTCTTTAAATCTTTCAGCGCGCCCGGGAGTCCGGCTTTGAGACGGTCTACGGGCAAGGGCTCAAGAATGACGCCGGTTGAAAAGGGCAAAATCTGAGCGCTGTCCAGGCCGAGTAAGGCCGCAAGCGCCTCACAGGTTTGCTGCGCGGCTTTTAAGCCAGGCTCGCCGGTGCCCGCGTTCGCGTTACCCGTGTTGATGACCAACGCGCGGATGCCCAGATCGCTTTTTAAATGTGCTTGACAAACCAGCACAGGGGCGGCGCAGAAACGATTGCGGGTGAATACGCCCCCGACGCTGGTGCCTTCGCTTAAGCGAAATACAGTCAGATCACGTCGGTCGGCTTTGCGAATGCCGGCCTGCGTGACGCCGATTTCAATACCGGCAACAGGGTAAACAGCGTCGTCAGACGGAATATGCAGATTAACGGCCATGGCGTGTGTGGGTTTAAAAGTAAAAGATGCGTGATTATCGCTTTTTTTGGGTGCAGGCAGGGGCAACAGGCCGCTGAGCGAGATTACGGTCAGGCCGCAGCTTAGGCGTCGGTACCCGACGCACCGTTCAAGCCCACCAAGCGCAGCAAGGCGTGCACCAACGGGCTCTCAGGTTGGTTTAAGTGCAACACCAAGTCAAAGTGATTCGTACCCGGCATGGCCAGGTATTCGCCTGCAAACCCTTTTGCCCGCCAAGCGGCTAAAAAATCTTGTGTTTGCTGCTTGAAAGCGGCAGTTTCGTTGCTGCCATAGCTCATCAAGAGCGGCGTTCCGCTGTCGGGTAGCGCAAACAGAGGGCTATTGCGCCGCGCTTGGTCTGGGCTCAGGTGCATCCAGTCGTTGATGTGGGTGTGCACCAAAGGGGTCAGGTCGAACAAGCCACTGAGCAAGACTGCGGCTTTGAGGCCTTGAGCGTCAAAACCATATTGTTCTTGCCAGCCACGGGCCAAAATCATTGCTGCAAGATGCCCGCCGGCCGAGCTGCCGGCAACAATCAGTTTTTGACCGTCGCCGTGGATTTGCGCGCTGTGGCGTTGTACCCAAGTGACTGCCCGGCGCGTTTGATCCACAATGCGGTTCAGGCTGGCACCCGGGGCCAGCGAGTAATTGACAGCGACCACCGTCATGCCCGCAGCGCACAAAGCAGGAGCCATAAAGCTTGAGTCGTCTTTAGAAAGCAGCCTCCAGTAGCCGCCGTGCAGGTAGATCAATACGGGCGCCTGCGCCTGGCCCTTCGCAAAAAAAATATCCAGAGTTTCGTCGGGGTGTTCACCGTAAGGCACATTGAGTGCGCAGGGAAGGGTCGCCCGCGCCGTGGCACTGAGCTCAGCATAGTCGCGCAACATTGGAGCAATGTCAGGCACAGTCGCCCGGGCGTTGTATTGCAGGTCTAACTCGGCTCGCTCGGCCGCAGAGGGGGGGGAGGCGTTTGAAAGAGGCATTTGGCATTGGGCCTATAACGAGTGGTGCCTTGAACGAAAGGTGTCTTTGACGCGAGACTCTCGACGGTGATTCGTACCAGGCACCCTAAAGAGTTCTATTTTGACCGTAAAACCCACAGGTGGCAAAAAAGTAGCCACCTGCTACTATTTGGCACTATTTGTCAGTCTACCCAGGAGGCTTCTTATGCGTTTGTTTAAACACCTATTAGCAGCGGCGTTGCTGCTGCCAGCGATCGTGCTGGCGCAAACCCCCATTAAGGTCGGAATCGCCAATGATTTGTCGGGCCCGTTTGCCGCGTTAGGCGCCGAGGCGCGCGACGGCTTTAATCTTGCGATTAAGCAACTCGGTGGCAAGCTTGGCGGTCAACCGGCCGAGTTTATTCAGACCGATATGGGCGGCAACCCCGACCAGGCGCGGCAGTTGGTTACCCGCTATCTTCAGCGCGACAAAATTGATTTTTTTACAGGCCCGATTGGTTCAAACGTCGCGTTAGCCGTTGGCCCAGCGGTCTTTGCTGCCAAAGTGCCCTACCTGTCAAATAATCCTGGCCCTAGCCAGTTTGCGGGCGCTCAGTGCAACGAGTATTGGTTTGGCGTGTCTTATCAGAATGACGCTTTTCACGAGGCGGCAGGCAAAGTCGCGGCTGACAGTGGCTTTAAAAAAATGGTCATCCTGGCGCCTGATTATCCGGCTGGCAAAGATGCCCTGAATGGGTTTAAGCGTGGTTACAAACTTGCGCCAAATCAAGAGGTGTACACCAAGCTCGGTCAAATCGACTATGCGGCCGAACTCGCTCAAATTCGCGATACCAAGCCCGACGCGATCTACATCTTTTTGCCGGGTGGCATGGGGATTAACTTTATTAAGCAGTTTGTGTCTGCGGGCTTAAACCAAAGCATCAAGCTTGTGGGTCCTGGGTTTTCGGCCGATGAAGATGTGATTCAGGCGGTGGGCGAGCCCATGATCGGTATGCTCAACACCGCGCAGTGGGCGCACGACTTGGACAACGCTCAGAACAAACAATTTGTCCAAGCGTTTCGTAAAGAGTACCCCAACCGCAATCCTACCGTTTACGCCGCGCAGGCTTACGACACAATCATGTCGATTGACGCAGCGGTTAAAGCCGTCGGTGGCAAAGTGGCTGATCGTGCTGCGGTGATCGCCGCGCTGAAAAAGGCCGATTTTTCGTCGGTGCGTGGTGCGTTTAAGTATGGCGTGAATAATTTTCCGATTCAGGCTTTGTATGTTCGCGTGGTCGAGAAAGGTGCCGATGGTCGTTTGACCAACAAGCTAGTGGGTAAAGTGTTTGACTCGTATCAAGACGTCTACGTGGGCGAATGCAAGAAGTAAGTCGCGCGGCTCGGCAAGCCCACGCGGCTGGGCAAGTGGTGCTTCGATGAGCGGCACACTGATTGCCGAGCAACTGCTCAACGGGCTGCAGTTTGGCTTGATGCTGTTTTTGATTGCAGCGGGCCTGACGCTGGTCTTTGGTATTTTAGATATTTTGAACGTGGCGCACGGCTCGCTTTATATGGCGGGGGCCTATGTGGCTGCGCAAACGATGCAAGTAACGGGGTCGTTTGTGGCCGCGGTGCTCACCGCTGCGGTCGTGACCGGACTGGTAGGCCTTGTGCTTGAAAGGGTACTGGTGCGCAAACTCGTCACGCGCGATCATCTGGCGCAAGTGCTTGGTACGTTTGCGGTCATTCTGATCGCCAATGACGTGGTCAAAATGCTCTGGGGCCCGGCCCCGCTCATGATGAATATGCCAGCAGGTTTGGCAGGCCCCGTGCGACTGTTCCCTGATCTGCTCTACCCGGCCTATCGTTTACTAATCATTGCAGTCGGGTTGGCTGTAGCGCTTGGCTTATATTTGTTCGTGACCCGCACGCGTGCGGGTGTCCTAGTGCGCGCGGGTGCCTCGAATCGCCAGATGGCAACCTTGATGGGCATACGTGTGCCGCTTTTATTTTTAGGGGTGTTCGTCTTAGGCGCGGTCTTGGCGGCTTTGGCGGGGGCACTGCTGGGACCGTTAACGGCCATTCAGGCGGGCATGGGCGAGCAAATTTTGATTTTAGTTTTAGTGTGTATCGTGATTGGCGGCATTGGTTCGATACGAGGGGCGTTTGTCGCAGCCTTGCTGGTAGGTTTTGTCGATACGGCTGGCAGAGCCTTTTTACCGACGCTATTGAAAATGTTTTTTTCACCCGCGGTGGCCTCAAGCGTAGGCCCAACACTGGCTGCGATCGCGATTTATCTGTTGATGGCGATCGTCTTGGTATTTAGACCGGCGGGTCTGTTTCCGGCGCGTGGCTAATGACAGAGCCTTTAAACGACTCGCGCAGGTTGCTGTCTGCGTTGCCTCTTTTGTGTCTGGTTTTGCTTGTGCTATTTCCGTTGTTTGCCCCAGCGCTAGACCTTGAGTTTTACGTATCGTTTGTACGACGCGTGTTGATTTATGCTCTTGCCGCCAGTAGTTTGAATTTCATTTTGGGCTATGGCGGGATGGTTGCCCTGGGCCATGCGGCTTTTTTTGGCGCGGGTGCTTATGTGGTGGCGATTTTGTCGGCGCAGGGCGTGAGCTCAGCGCTGCTTGCCTGGCCCGCTGCTATCTTAGTGGCGGGCACGTTGGCGTTGTTGATCGGAGCAATCTCGCTGCGTACGCGCGGCGTGTACTTCATTATGATCACGCTTGCCTTTGCGCAAATGGTCTTTTATATTTTTATTTCCTTGCGTCAATACGGTGGAGAAGACGGCATCAATCTGTCCTCTCCCTCAACGTTGCCTGGTTTGAGTTTGGCCAACGAGACTCAGTTTTATTATTTGGTCTTGGGCCTTGTCGTCGCTTGCTTATGGCTCATGCATTGCATGACGAAGGCCCGCTTTGGTCAGGCCTTACAAGGCATCCGCGAGAACGAAACGCGCATGTACGCGCTGGGTTATCCGGTGCTGCGTATTAAGTTGGTGGCCTTTGTGTTTGCGGGGGCGCTGGCGGGTTTGGCAGGCGCTTTGCTGGCCAACCATAACTTGTTTGTGTCTCCGAGCCTGATGCATTGGACAGCGTCGGCCAACTTCATCATCATGGTGATTGTCGGCGGTATCGGCCTGCGGTTTGGCGGCGTGATGGGCGCCGCAGTCATGCTTGTGCTTGAAGAGTTTTTGCGACTGTATACCGACTATTGGCATTTGCCGCTCGGTGTTTTGTTGTTGGTGATTGTCTTGTTTGCGCCCCGCGGGCTGGCAGGCGTTTTCTCTGGGCGAACCTCAACAGACAAGGCACGGACACCGAGCGAGGCCACAGGATGACGTCGTCTGAGTTGGTTCCGGCGCTGATGGCAAAAGAACTCTCTAAGCGCTATGGCGCCCTGCAGGCTTGCGATCAGGTGTCGTTAACCGTACGACCCGGCGAGATTCATGCGTTGATTGGTCCGAACGGCGCGGGTAAATCTACCCTGATTAATGTCTTGTCGGGTGCGGTGCACGCCGACAGCGGCAGCCTGTCGATTAATGGACGCACGGTCACGCGAGCATCGGTGCAGCAACGTGTGGCGGCGGGTTTGTCTCGCTCTTATCAAGTGACGAATATTTTCCAAACGAGCTCGGTATTTGAAAACTTGCTTTTGGCGGTGCAAGCTCGTCAGGGGGGGCATTTTAGTTTTCTGCGCGCACGCGCACGCGACCGCGCTTTACGCGAAGCGGCACAAGCACTGGCGCACGAGTGCTCGATCGAAGCTTCACTCTGGGCGTTACCCGCAGGCACGTTACCTCATGGCGAGCAACGCAAGCTTGAATTTGCCCTAGCTTGGGCGGCAGGCCCTTCGGTACTGCTTTTGGATGAGCCGATGGCGGGCATGGGGCCAGATGAGACTTTGCGCTTGATTGAATTGATTGAGTCGTTGCGCGGGCGCGCGGCGATGCTTCTGGTCGAGCACGACATGCAAGCGGTCTTTCGCTTGGCGGATCGTATTTCAGTCTTGGTCTCTGGCCGGATAATCGCCACGGGTACGCCTCTTGAGATTCGTGAAAACAAGACCGTCAGGCAAGCCTATTTGGGTGATGAGGGTGCCGAATGCTAAGCATCAAAAACATTCAAAGCGGCTATGGCTTGAGTCAGGTACTTTTTGATGTCTCGCTAGAGATTGCCGCCGGTGAAGTGGTGGCGCTGTTAGGTCGCAACGGCATGGGAAAATCGACCTTGGTGCGCACCCTGTTTGGGCAAGTGCCGCTAAGAGCGGGCTCGTTACAGGTCGATGGGCAAGAGATCAGCGCCTGGTCAACCGATCGTATCGCGCGCTTAGGGTTGGCGATTGTGCCCGAGGGGCGCCAGTGCTTTCCGAATTTGACGGTGCGCGAGCACCTGACGGCTTTTGCCGCACAACGTAACGCGGCTGGCGTGCGGCAATGGGATGCCGAGCGCGTGTTCGAGATGTTTCCGCGTTTGCGCGAGCGAGCGGGCAATATGGGCAATCAGTTGTCGGGCGGCGAGCAGCAGATGCTGGCGATTGGCCGCGCCCTGGTCACTAACCCTCGTTTGCTAGTGCTTGATGAAGCGACCGAAGGCTTGGCTCCTTTGGTACGCGAGGAAATCTGGCGGTGCCTGGCGCGTTTACGCCAGGAAGGCCAAACGATTTTGGTGATTGATAAGTATCTTGAACGTTTACTTAAACTTGCGGATCGCCACGTGATTCTTGAGCGAGGTCGGGTGGTCTGGCAAGGCAACTCCGCCGAGCTAAATGCCGACCGTGCCGTCTGGGCACGTTACCTTGGAGTGTAAGCGTTTGGGTGTGTGCCGGTCGGCAGATCTCGTCACGCGAGTTGGGCAAACACCCGCTGCGCTGCCGCGACCGTATCTGCAATCACCTCATCAGTATGCGTGGCCGAAACGAAGCCCGCCTCGTAAGCCGAGGGCGCGAAGTACACGCCTTCGTCAAGCATGGCATGAAAAAAAACTTTAAACATTTCGATATTGCTGGCAGAAACTTCTGCGAGCGTAGTCGGTACAGTGTTTGAAAAATAGATGCCAAACATACCGCCGACTGCATCTGCACAAAAGGGGATGCCGTGCATGCGTGCTGCGGCGGTCAAGCCCTCGGTCAGTGCGTGCGTACGGGCGCCAAGGCCCTCGTAGAAGCCAGGTTTGGCCAACAGCTTGAGTGTGGTGATCCCAGCGGCCACGGCGACAGGGTTGCCCGATAAGGTGCCGGCCTGATACACCCCCCCAAGAGGAGCGATGTTTTTCATGATCTCGGCGCTCGCGCCGAAGGCGCCAATTGGCATGCCTCCGCCAATGACCTTGGCCAGTGTTGTGATGTCAGGCGTGACGCCAGTCAAGCCTTGTACGCCTTGTGGGCCCACGCGAAAGCCTGTCATCACCTCATCAAAAATTAGCAGCGCACCGTGCGCGGTACATTCACTGCGCAGCGTTTCAAGAAACCCCGCGATCGGTTTGATCAGATTCATATTGCCGGCGATCGGTTCGACAATAATGCAGGCAATGTCTTTGCCGTGGGCGGCGAACGCAGCTTTCACGCCGGCGCTATCGTTGTAATCGAGCACGAGGGTGTGCGCGACAAATTCGGGTGGTACGCCAGCCGAAGTTGGGTTGCCAAAAGTGAGTAGTCCAGAACCCGCTTTGACCAGCAAACTGTCGGCGTGACCGTGATAACAGCCTTCGAATTTGATGATCTTGTTGCGGCCTGTTGCGCCACGTGCCAGGCGAATTGCCGTCATGGTGGCTTCGGTCCCTGAGCTGACCAGACGCACCTGTTCAAGTGAAGGGAGTCGTGCAATCAGCATTTCGGCGATTTCAATTTCAGCCTCGGTCGGCGCGCCAAACGACAGGCCATGCACAGCGGCCTCTTGCACGGCCTTGACGACTTCGGGGTGAGCGTGACCCAAGATGGCGGGGCCCCAAGAGCCGATGTAATCAATGTAGCGTTTGTCATCAGCATCCCAAAAATAAGGGCCGAGGGCGCGCGCCACAAAACGCGGCGTGCCACCCACCGAGCGAAACGCGCGTACGGGTGAGTTCACGCCACCCGGGATGCTACGGCAGGCGCGTTCAAAGAGTTCAACGTTGCGAGACATGAGAAAAAATCCGCTTAAAGAAGTGAAGAAAAAGGTTCGGACAGTTCGCGCGCCGCGGCTTCGATGTCGGGGGCCATAAACAAACTTCCGATGACAGCGATCGAGTCGGCACCGGCTTGCGCTAAGGTATGCGCGTGTTGCGGGCCGATACCGCCAATGGCGACGACAGCCGGGCGCGGGGCGGCATAGCGCTCGCACAATAAACGCCCGTCGCGCAAAACCGTCAGTGCTGCGGGTGGTGCCAGAGGCTTAGTCTGCGACGAATACATCGCGCCAAACGCCACGTAAGCGACATCGTATTGCAGCAATTGTTGCGCGAGCTGCGGGCTGGCGTAACACGAGACGCCTAACAGCATGACGGGGCCAATTTCGGCGCGTACCCGCTCGGGTGAGTCGTCGTGCTGCCCCAGGTGAACGCCGTCTGTACGCAATTCAAGGGCCAGACGCCAGTCATCATTGATAAAAAACGTGAGGCCTAACTCGCGGCAGAGTGTGGTTAGGCCCTGCGCTAACTCTTTGCGCAGGCCGCGATCAGTGGATTTGTGCCGAAACTGCAGTGCACGCATACCGCCCCGCGCCGCCGCACGGACCGCGGCTTCAAGTTTGCTGGCGTCGTTCCATTCGGGTGTGACGCCATAGAGCCCCGGGGCGAATCGGAGTGCTCGGGGTGGGACTTTTTTTTCAGTCATGGGTCAAGCTCCCACAAACAGGCGGCGGGCGATTTTGTTGCCCATGCCTGGTTGAAAAGATTGCGACAGCGCACGTTCTGCGTGCGAACAGGCTTGCTGAGCTGCGTCGGGCACTTCAAGGCCTTGCGCCAATAGGCTCGTGAGAGCGGCTGCAATCAGGCCGCCAGAGTCTCGCAAGCGCTCGGGTGGGGCGACCCAGGGCCACGAAATGGTTTCATTTTTTGGGCCCACCAAAATATTGACCTGGTGCCCGGGGCGCTGCTGATTGCCAATCACCAACACCCAGTTTGCGCCCAGGGCGCGTAAGGCCTGCGGCTCGGCAGACTGCCCCGAGGCCTCAAGTACATCTTCGTTGACCCATTGCGCCAGACGTTTGCCATCAACGACTACCACGTGCGCCTGGGGCACTAAGAGCTCGACCACGGCCTGAATCAGGTCCTGAACATCGTCTTCGTCTTCGGAAGGTTCTTCAGTATCGATCTCTTGTTGGCCTAGATGCAGTACGAGTGGCACTTGGCTGTAGTCGGCAGCGATCTGTGCCACGGCGCTGGCAGACTCGACGGAGGATAATTGCCCAACTTTGATCGCCAGCACGGGTATATCTTCGAGCAAGCAACGCGCCTGATCATCGATTTGCTCGGGCGGACAGGGCAAAACCGTCTCGGTCTGGGCACTGTCTTGAATCGTGATGGCGGTGAGGGCGCTTAAGGCATGGCCACCGAGCGCAGCACAGGTGATCGCATCGGCGGGCAGCCCGTCAGAGCCGGTCGGGTCAAAAGGGCCAAAAATTAGAACAATCGGAGTCGAATTTGATGGATTCATGTCAAATGGGCAGCTAATAAACAGACACCGAGTGGTTGGTTTCGGTAAGATTGACCCCATTGTATGAGAACAACCGTTTTTGCCCGGCGATTGTCGCTAAGTCATCGGGCCTTACCCAAGAGAGAGCTATGCGTACCTGGATGTGTTTAATTTGTGGTTGGATTTATGATGAAGAAACTGGTTTGCCTGAAGAGGGTATTGCCGCAGGAACCAAGTGGGAAGATGTGCCCCCAAATTGGGTTTGCCCAGAGTGCGGTGCACGCAAAGAAGATTTTGAAATGATGGAAGTCTAAATAATACTTTCCCAAAAGGTGCCGCGCAATGACGCAAGACTTCAAAAATCCTGCACTAAGCTCGCCAGACTTCGTGCTTGACCTGTCCAATCAGTTTTTGATGGCGATGCCGGGGATGGTTGGCGGCGAATTGGCCGGAACCGTGATTTATGTCTGCGAACATGGCCCCAAAGGTGCGTTAGGGCTTGTGATCAATCGGCCGACTGATCTGTCGTTGAATAGTCTGTTCGAAAAAATCGATCTCAAGCTCGAAATCGATCCCTTTCAGACCAAACCCGTGTTTTTTGGCGGCCCGGTGCAAACCGACCGAGGTTTTGTATTGCACTCGCAGCAAGGCGAGTACAGCTCAAGCATTAAGCTCGGTGGGCTGGCACTCACTACCTCGCGCGATGTCTTGCAAGACGTGGCGGCGGGTAAGGGCCCCGAAAAAATACTGGTGACGCTTGGGTATGCGGGTTGGGGCGCCGGGCAGCTTGAAAACGAACTGGCGCAAAACGCCTGGCTCAACGTCGCGGCCGACACCGAGATCATCTTTGCTACGCCCCCCGAATTGCGCTACCCGGCAGCTTTAAAGTTGCTGGGCATCGACCCCATTATGCTTACGGGTGCGGCGGGGCATGCCTGAAGAGACCCTTCTGGCCTTTGATTATGGCGCCAAAAAATTAGGCGTTGCCCTCGGAAACACTCTTTTAAAGCAGGCTCGCGCGCTCGATTTAATCCTTGAGCCGACCCGAGTCGGCCGGTTTGCCCGCATTACAGCCTTGATCGATACCTGGCGGCCTGAACGCATTGTTGTCGGGCTGGCGTTAGCGGCTGACGGCTCTGAACAATATGCGTCACAACACTGCCGCCGCTTCGCCCGGCAGCTCGAAGGGCGCTATGGGATCCCGGTCGTGTTGGTTGACGAGCGCGGTTCAAGCGTCGAAGCCCAAGAAATAACGGGTCATGCACCCGACGATGCCGTCGCAGCGGCTATTATTCTGCAACGCTATTTCGATGCGCACCCCTGAGGCCCGCCCCATGTCACAACAGCCGCCTGCCTATACCCCCGCGACACTGCCAGATGCAGAAACTCTTTACGCTACGCTCTTGGTCGCAGTCAGACAAATCGTGCAAGGGCTACCGGTTCAGCAAGTGCATCTTGTCGGCATTCATTCTGGCGGGGCCTGGCTTGCCGCCCGGCTGCACCGCGATCTCAAGTTGGTGCAACCTTACGGCACGCTTGATATCAGCTTTTATCGCGATGACTTTGACAAGATTGGCTTGCATAGCCAGGTCTTACCGTCTGATATTTCGTTTCCGGTCACTGATAAGCACTTGATTCTGGTCGACGATGTGCTTTATACCGGCCGTACCATTCGCGCCGCGATGCACGAACTGTTTGACTATGGCCGCCCCGCCTCAATTTGTCTGGCGGTTTTGATTGATCGTGGAGGGCGCGAACTGCCGATCGCCGCAGCGGCTATCGGGGGCGTGGTTGACCCCGCGCCCGTGGGTACGCTGGTACTCGCGCAAACAGACGGCGACCGGCTGGTCTTGACGATCGAACCCAAGGAGATCTGATGCGCAATCCTCAACTGAATCGCCATGGTGAACTCACCCATCTGATTACAACCGAAGGGTTGCCGCGCGCGATTCTGACGCATATTCTTGATACGGCGCAAACCTTTGTGCCGCTGGCCGATCGCGACGTCAAAAAAGTACCGCTGTTACGCGGCAAAAGCGTCTTCAACCTGTTTTTTGAAAGCTCAACACGTACCCGTACGACTTTTGAAATCGCGGCTAAGCGTCTGTCGGCCGATGTTTTTAATTTAAATATCAATGTGTCGTCAGCGGCCAAGGGCGAGACCCTGCTTGATACGATTGCGAACTTATCGGCTATGCAGGCGGATCTGTTTGTCGTGCGTCACGAGGCCAGCGGCGCACCTTACCTGATTGCGCAACACGTGGCGCCGCACGTACACGTGATTAATGCGGGCGACGGGCGCCACGCGCATCCGACTCAAGCGCTGCTAGACATGTATACGATCAGGCACTTTAAAAAAGATTTTTCTAACCTGACGGTTGCGGTGGTGGGCGATGTGCTGCATTCGCGCGTGGCACGTTCGAATATTCATGCCTTGACGACGCTGGGTGTGGCCGAAGTGCGGGCGATCGCGCCACTGACGTTGCTGCCAAGTGGCTTAGAGCAGATGGGCGTGCGGGTGTTTACAGATATGCGCGAGGGCTTAAAAGGCGTTGATGTCGTCATCATGTTGCGCTTACAAAGTGAGCGCATGCGCGGCGCGTTGTTGCCCTCGTCACACGAGTACTTCAAACATTACGGTCTTACCGAAGAAAAACTCGCCCTGGCAAAGCCAGATTGCATCGTGATGCACCCAGGTCCGATGAATCGCGGCGTTGAAATCGACTCAGCAGTGGCCGATGGCAAGCAGTCTGTCATCTTAAGTCAGGTCACCTTTGGCATCGCAGTGCGAATGGCAGTGATGAGTATTGTCGCAGGAGCCTCGGCATGAACCTACAGATTAAAAATGGTCGGGTCATCGACCCGGCAAATGGTGTCGATCGCGTGGCGAATGTTTTTATCAGCGACGGGAAAATCGCCGCGTTTGATTTGGCGCCGGCTGGCTTTAAGGCCGAGCGTGTCATCGATGCAAAAAACAAACTGGTCATTCCGGGTTTGGTCGATTTGGCCGCGCGTCTGCGCGAACCTGGATTCGAATATCGTGGCACGCTCGAGGCCGAAATGCGTGCAGCGCTTGCCGGAGGCATCACAAGCCTAGTCTTGCCGCCAGATACTGATCCCACGCTTGACGAACCGGGCTTGGTCGAAATGCTCAAGCATCGTGCGCGTCAACTCGACCAGGTCAATTTGTATCCGTTGGGTGCGATGACCGTCGGCCTAAAGGGCGAGGTCATCACCGAGATGGCTGAGTTAACTGAAGCCGGTTGTGTGGCGTTTTCGCAGGCTGATGTTCCCCTGATCGACACGAACGTCTTGTTACGCGCGATGCAATACGCGCGCACCTTTGATTTTATGTTGTGGCTGCGCGCACAAGACCCGTGGTTATCGGGCTCTGGTGTGGCCGCAAGTGGCGCCTATGCCTCGCGTCTTGGCTTGCCGGGTATTCCAGTGCAGGCTGAAACCGTGGCGTTAAACACTTTGTTTGAGCTGCAGCGAACCTGCGCAGTGCGCTTGCATATTTGCCGCTTGTCTTCTGCCGCTGGCATTGAGTTGGTGCGTGCGGCTAAGCGTGAAGGCTTGCCTGTGACTTGTGACGTGTCTGCCAATCAGGTGCACTTAATCGATGTCGATATTGGTTATTACGATAGTAATTTTCGCTTAGACCCGCCTTTGCGCGGTCAACGCGATCGCGAGGCGATTCGCGCTGCGCTGGCCGATGGCACAATTGACGTCGTATGCTCAGATCACACGCCCGTGGATGATGATGGCAAGATGCTGCCGTTTGCCGAAGCCGAACCCGGGGCAACTGGGCTCGAGCTGTTGCTGTCGCTCACGCTTAAGTGGGCGGCCGACGCGAAGGTGCCGCTGTCCCAAGCGCTTGCTCGTATCACCAGTGGTCCAGGGCAGGTCCTGGCAGGGGCTTGCTCACAAGCCGCGCAGGCTGGCCAGCTAAGTGTTGGCGCACCGGCAGATTTGTGTGTGGTCGATCCAAACGCTTTCTGGCAGGTGACGCGCGAAGCGCTTTTGAGTCAAAGTCAGCACACGCCCTTTTTGGGCATCGAATTGCCGGGGCGGGTTTGTCTGACGGTTGTCCGCGGTCAAATCGCCTGGGAGCTTGCTGGTTGAAATTCTGGCGGTTCGCGTTCAGGGCTTCGGTAGTCAGCCTGTGGATATTGTGCGGTTTGTTGATGACCGGTGTGGTTTACCTGTTCGTGAGCCTGTCGGTTCGACTCTGGTTAAAAAAACACTGGTCAAGAATCTTGTTGGCGCTGTGCGGTGTGCGTTTGGTGCTTCGAGGCGACCCCACACTGTCGCAGCCCGTATTGTGGGTATCCAATCACATTTCGTGGTTGGATATTTTTGCTTTGAATGCGGTCCGGGCAACAGCCTTTATTGCTAAAAGCGAGATCCGCAGCTGGCCTGTTTTAGGTTGGTTGGTGGCCGGGGCCGGCACGATTTTTATTGAACGTGCGTCGCGTCATGCGGTGCATCATGTGGGTCTGTCGGTACAGGCGCATTTTGCGCGCGGCCAAGTGGTTGGCTTATTTCCTGAGGGCACCACGTCGACCGGGTTTGACTTGCTGCCGTTTTACGCAAATCTGTTTGAACCCGCGCGCAAAGCGGCGGTGCAGATTCAACCCGTAGCGTTATTGTATTTTCAGCATGGTGCGCGCAGCGACGTGGCCGCCTTCGTGGGTGATCAGACTTTGCTAAATAGTTTGTGGCAAGTGCTAAGCAACAGTGGGCTGTCGATCGAAGTTCATTTTCTCTTACCTATCCTTGAGGCCGCTACTCAAACGGCACCATCGCGTGCCGAACTCGGTCGTTCGGCGCGCCTCGCGATCGCTGAGGTGGTGGGACAAAAAAATATTTGACTCGAACCTGACGCGTGTTGATTTTGCGTCGTCTGAGTGGGTTAAGCGCAGGCTTGACAGCTTGGGTGTGCACGCAAACGAGGATACACCCCAAGCGCGTTATTCGAAAAAATCTGCTGTTTTTGCTGCAGATCGGCGCAAGGCGAAGCATCGATGTAGCGCTTGGTATCATCAAAATAAAAATTGGTCAGCGGATCAATGCCCTGCACGGCACCAACCGTTTCAGAGGCAAACAAAATGTTCTTGGTCGGGATCACTTTTAATAAAAGGTCAATGCCGGGCTGGTGGTACACGCAGGTATCAAAGAACACATTGTTCAATACTTTTTGCTCAAGGGGTGGCAAGCCCATATCTTGCGCACGACCGCGATACCGACCCCAATGATAGGGCACAGCGCCACCGCCATGCGGAATAAT
>CAMCZQ010000021.1 GCA_945887835.1 Bordetella parapertussis
TCAATCGAACGCTACTCACATATAAAGATAAGAGTGTAAAAATCTCGAGCCTGTCAGAAGGTGACTTGTCTATCTTGCAACAAAAGCTATTTTCTCAAGGAGTCAAATTTACCTTGGCTCGGCTAGAGAGTGCGAGTGCAGTCACGCTAGACTTAAAAATTGATGAGATCGAATTTAGTCGCTGGATCGAGCTCATGGTCGATTTTCGACAAAATAATGGGTTATACATAGGTGATCTTGCCATCAAAAAAAATGCTGGCATAGGCGTGGTGCAAGTGAATGCTACCTTGGTGCAATTGCGATGAATCTTCAGTTTGAACGCCATGCTTTCCGTTTCGGGTGGCCAAGTCGAATCGTGCTCTTGACGTGCGTGCTAATTTTTGTGGTCGCTTATTTTCCGATACGCTGGCTGAGTACAGACGTTGCAAAAATGACAAATTGTCAAGTTACGGTGCGCCAACCTGAAGGCACACTTTGGAAGGGCAGCGCACAGCTAGGCTTCTCAGATATTAAATTAGGTGTCTCAGAAACGTGTCAAGCTCCTCAGGCAAGCTCTGAGCGATTTTCATGGCAATCTCAGTGTTCAATATCTGCTTTGAAGTGCAAGTGGATCATTCAGTATGTCAACACCGCGAGGCCGCTTGAGCTAACGATTCATCCCACCGCAATCACGCTTGGCAGTAATCAAATCGAGCTGCCGGCCAATTTGATAGAGGTCACGGGTGGGCTATTGCGCTCGCTGCATCTTCGTGGAAAATTAGTCATCCGGTGGGACGATCTCATTTGGGATGCTTCGCGTAGAGGTCTGGTAGAGGTGCATTTTTTGAATGTTACGAGCCCAATTAGTCCGGTTAAACCTCTCGGCAGTTATGCCTTAACATTTCAGATTGCTCAAGAGTTTAAGTTGGATTTCTCGACCATCAATGGTCCGTTGCTGTTAACGGCAAAGGGAATCATCGAAAAGGGTCGGTTGTCTTTGCAAGGAGAAGCAACGGCTCCACCGGAATCGATTGACTCCTTGATTGGCCTGCTCTCAGTCATTGGTAAAAAAGACGGCGCTGTCTACCGCTTTAACATTTAAGGTTCATTATGTTTTGTTTATTTAGAACGACTTTTACGCTAATGTTTATTTTCTTTGTGCAACAAAACTGTTTCGCGCAAAGTCATGGCATCAACTTGACCTTTCATAACGCTGATGTCGAGGCTGTCATTTCCACCGTTGCTCGGGCCACAAATCGTTCGATTGTTGTTGACCCTAAAGTTCGAGGCAAGATTTCTTTGAATAGTAGTCAGGCGCTCACACCCGATCAAGCAATAGACCTCTTGTCCACAGCCCTTCGAATGAATGGCTTCGCGCTTGTTGATACTGCCGGTGGCTATCGTGTTGTGACAGAGGCAGATGCCAAACTGCAACCTTCTCAGACCTACACTTCTAGAACGACTGTGACTGGTGATCAAATTATTACCCGAGTCTTCCAGTTAAATTTTGCAGCTGCAGCAAATGTTGTCACGATCATTAGGCCTCTGGTTTCGCCCAATAATACGATCAATGCCTTGCCAGGTAATAACTCAATCCTTGTGACGGATTACGCAAGCAATATCGAGCGAATTGAAAAAATTATTCAAAGCGTAGATAACCCATCCAGCAGCAAAGTTGAAACGATTGCCTTAAAAAATGCGCAAGCGATTAAAGTGGCCAGCTTAGTCAATCGGGCGCTAGAAACTAGTGTGCCGCAGGGTGGCGATCCGATGTCAAAGCCCACCGTTCTGGCAGATCCCAGAACGAATTCATTAATCATTCGGGGTGGCAATGCCGAGCGGTTAGCACAAATTCGAGGGCTCACGGCTAAGCTCGACGCTTCAAATAATGTCGGGAATATCTATGTGGTTCCTTTGAAAAATGCAGAGGCGTCTAAATTGGCGATTACCTTGAGGGCTCTCGTTGCGGCGGATAGCTCCTCGGCTGACCTGACAAATCCAAATACCAATGCCCAAGCCAGTGCCGGTAGCAACCCGCTGATACCGAATCAGGGTGGCACAAGCCCAATGAACGTTGCCGGGATGAACAGCGCTAATGCACTTGGAGGTGCGCCATCCGCGGCCGCAAGCTCTGCGTTGACAAGCACCAGTACGCCCTCGACCGGAGGCATTATTCAGGCCGATCCGAATACAAACTCTTTGATTATTACGGCCACCGAACCTGTTTATCAAGATTTAATGAAAGTGATCGAAAAGCTCGACCGGCGTCGGGCGCAAGTCTATATTGAATCAATGATCGTTGAGTTAACCGCATCGAATGCGGCCGAATTGGGCGTTCAGTGGCAGGCTTTGAACAGTTCAAACACTGCGTTTGCTGGAACAAATTTTAATGGGCCAGCCTCATCGGGTAATACAAATATTTTCGGAGCAAGTGCTGCGTTGAACTCAGCACTTGGAGTCGCTGCGACCGGCCCTGCGGTTCCGGTTTTAGGTCTTGGGCTAAATATTGGCTCGATCACAAATTTTGGAAACAATTTGGCGTTTTCGTCGCTTTTAAGAGCGATCTCAAATATTTCAGGTGCAAACGTTTTATCTACGCCCAATTTAATGACGCTTGACAACGAAGAGGCGCGCATTATTGTTGGCCAGAATATTCCTATTGTGACAGGTTCATACGCTCAAACGGGAAGCACTTCGACGGTCACGCCTTTTCAAACATACACGCGACAGGATGTTGGATTAACACTGCGTGTTCGGCCACAGGTCTCAGAAAATGGCACGGTAAAGCTTCAAATCTTTCAAGAAGTATCCAGCATTCAGGATGACCGCATTGCCACTGGAATTATTTTGAATAAAAGAAATGTAGAGTCAAATGTGATTGTCGAAGACGGACAAATTATTGTCCTAGGTGGCCTCATTGGTGATAATTACACTGACGCGAGTTCTAGGATTCCGTTGCTGGGCGATCTTCCGTTAATTGGCGGTCTTTTTAGATACAGCAACAAGTCTCGAACAAGATCAAATTTAATGGTCTTTATACGCCCCTCGGTCTTGCGTAATAATGAACAAAATAATAATTTCTCAAATAATAAGTTAGATGATGTAGAAGAAAAACGAAAGGCCTTTGCGCAAACGCCAATGCTGCTTATCAAAGAAGATTTAAGTGCGACGAGCTTACGAGATATTAGAGATATCATGCATGACATCGCACCGTGATGAAAATCCCTTTTTCATTTGCTAAACGTCACGAGGTTTTATTGATAGGCTCGTTAGAAGAGACTCCAACGCTATTTTGGAGCCCTAAAACAAAGCCTTCAATTCTTCATGAGATTGCGCGTAATCTAGGATCGCTTCGATATGATAAAAAGAGCTCGGATGAGCTTCTTTCAATGATTAGTCAAGAATATACTCAAAACGAATCTGACGCAGCAACGGTGGTTGATGAGTTGGAAGAAAGTGTTGATCTCGCACGTTTAATGCAAGACATCCCACTTACGCAAGATCTGTTAGAACGGAAAAATGATGCGCCCATCATTCGAATGATCAATAGCCTATTTAAACAGGCGAGTCGTGATGGAGCGTCAGATATTCACTTAGAGGCCTTTGAAAAACAATCTGTCGTACGTTTTCGAGTAGACGGAAATCTAAGCGATATTGTTGATCTTAAACGAGGTCTGCATGCAGCTTTAGTTTCAAGAATAAAAATCATGGCTTCATTGGATATCGCTGAAAAACGTATGCCTCAGGACGGCAGAATCTCTTTGAGAGTCGGCAGTAAGGCGCTAGATATTCGGGTCTCAACCTTGCCAACGGCGCACGGTGAACGTGTCGTGATGCGTCTGTTAGAAAAAAATTACTCTAAATTAGATTTGAAATTACTTGGCATGGCCCCAGATACTGAAAAAAGTTTTTTAGAACTTATTAATAAACCTCATGGAATTGTTTTGGTGACTGGCCCTACCGGTAGTGGAAAAACAACAACGCTATATAGCGCACTCTTAACCTTGCGATCGCAAGTGAATAATATTATGACAGTCGAAGATCCGATTGAATACAACCTAGACGGAGTCGGGCAAACGCAAGTGAATTCACGTATCGAAATGAATTTTGCGAGAGCACTTCGTGCAATTTTGCGTCAAGATCCGGATATTGTCATGATTGGAGAAATTCGTGATCTAGAAACGGCCCAAATCGCCGTTCAGGCCTCTCTGACAGGGCATCTTGTTCTTGCGACGCTTCACACAAACGACGCACCTTCGGCGGTCACTCGTTTGATCGATATGGGTATTGAGCCGTTTTTGTTGTCATCTTCGCTGTTGGGTGTTCTGGGCCAGCGTCTCATAAGATTGAGTTGTACGGCTTGTCATGGCGAGGGTTGTTCAGAGTGCATGCAGTCAGGGTTTAAAGGTCGTGTCGGAATTTACGAGTTGATGAGCACTTCTGCTGAGTTGAAAGAGTTAATCCATCAAAGCGCTTCAGAGGCGCAAATACGGCAAAAAGCCCTTGATAGTGGAATGCGTTCCTTGGTGCAAGATAGCGAAAGATGGATCAACGCAAAAATGACCACGCTTGCAGAGATTAGACGCGTCACCGGTGCGAATCACTTGGACATTTAAAAATGCCTCTATTTCAATTTGAAGCCGTTACCTATTCTGGCAAAACGGAACGTGGCACGATTGAAGGCGATAGTCAGCGCGCGGTCAAACAGATATTGTTAAATAAAGAGTTGGTGCCCATTTCTATTATTGATATAGGGCTGAGTCGAACGGCAAGAAAAGAGCGCAGCTTATTTTCTGCACAAAGATCAATTTCTCCAAAAGATCTGAGCGTCTTGTCTAAGCAGTTGGCTCTGTTGGTTCGATCAGGAATTTCGATTGAGGATGGTATCGGTATCCTTTCTGAAAATTCAAATGTCAAAAAGAACACCCATAAAATACTTGAATCAGTCTTGACAGATATCCGGTCAGGCATGCCCTTGTCTCAGGCGCTTGCTAATTATCCAGACTCATTTGGTGCTTTTTATCAGGGCATTGTTGCTGCAGCTGAACAATCTGGCCAAATGGCTGAGGTACTGACTCAACTCGCGGTCTTCTTAGAAAAGCGCGAGGCAATCAAGCAAAAAGCACTTGGGGCTTTAGTCTATCCGGCGACACTGATCAGCGTTTCAATGCTTGTGGTCATCTTTTTAATGACTTATGTTGTTCCTCAAATTGTTCGTGTCTTTGAGTCAACAAAACAGAAAATGCCGCTCATTACCCAAATTGTGATGGCAATTTCTAATTTTTTAGGCCAGTGGGGCTTGGTCCTTTTGTTGCTAGGCTTGCTCGGTATATGGATCTTGAAGTATTTATTACGACAGCCTGAGTTTAAATACGTCTTTGATGGCCTGTGTCTAAAAATTCCTGTTGTGGGGCCATTGCTTGTTGAGTTTGAAACAGCTAGATTTTCCGGAACAATGGCATTGCTTGTTGGAGCCAACATTCCAATACTATCGGCCCTTCACCATTCAAAAAATACACTTTCTAATTTAGTTCTTAAGCAAACAATTGAGCAGGCGGAGGCGCGTTTGTCAGAAGGTTCTTCTCTTGCCAAGGCGATTGCATATCAAGGGATATTTTCGCCAATCCTAGTCCACTTGATTCGGTCGGGTGAGGCGAGTGGCCAGTTAGCAGAAATGTTGCGCTACGCTGCTGAAAACGCAGAGGCCGAAGCCGAACATAAAACCAAGATTTTTACAAATTTGCTTGAACCAATATTGATCTTACTCATGGGGGTGTTGGTACTTGGCATTGTGATGGCCGTGATGCAACCGATCTTGCAGATGAACAACGGTATCCGTTAATGCGCAGGCTTCGGCCTAAGTTCAATTGAAATCCTTATTTCAATTGAACGACTTTTTGCTTGCTCCATAAAACAGAGGTGTAGTTATTATCAGTCTGTTGTATTGAGAATCGTTTAATAAGGGTTTGGGTATTGATATTGCGCTGATCAATGACCATGTTGGTATGTGCCAACCAATAATTCGATTTAACATCGAGCGAGTTGAGTGTCTGGAGCGTTCTATTTGGTTGGATTTTTGTAAATAACTGTGTAATGTCATCTTGATTTTTTAGTGGCGTAATCATTCGAAGTTGTATAAATCGCGCAGCATCGGCTGGTGATAAGGTTGGCACTAGCGCCATTAATATCTCTATTGAAGTGGTATTTACGTTCACGGTGGTCGGTTCCGGTAACACGATCACAAATTGATTGATCCGTTTAAGCGTATCGGTGTGATACCCAGGAATATTGATCAAGTCCTCAAGGTATTGAAGTCTTCGGTTGCTGCGAAGGACATGTTGTGCGGTGACATCGGCTAAATTCTTGTTAAGTCCGAGTTGTTCAAGCAAATTTGTGTATGTTTTAACCGCCTCTATATTAACGGTACTGATATTTGAATTCCATAAATTGGCAATGTTAAACAGTGCTTGAGCGTCTTGAATCAAACCGCTAAATTTGATGCTTTTTAATTCTTCTGGTAGGTCTTTATTTTTGAGGTAATCCTCAATGCGGCTATTTTCAATAGGTAATGCCCAAATTTCACCTAAGTGATCGACTGCTTGACTATTGAGTAAGTCAATTCTTAATACCAGTCTCACCACGTCGGTGAGCGATCGTTGCAACCAAGAGACTTGCGTATTTTCTTTATAAATTTGAGTCTTTCGAATTTCAAAGTCTTGTTGCCAAACCAGACTCGCGACACAGATCGCAATCAGGCCCACAACCATTAACGCAATAATTGTGGCGGATCCACGCTCTGAATGTGTGTCTAAACGACGCATTTATAGTTTTCCCTCTGCAATGCAAGAACTGGTCAGAGGTGCTCGATTGCCGATGAGTGATAGTGAAATTTGTAGCCCTAAGGAAATTCTCTTGGTGTAAGCGCTCCAATAAGCTGTGATCTTTTGCTGCGAGACACCTGACAGTTGATAAGACAGTTGAGCCGAAGCTAATCCTAAGTCCGGGTCTTTTGACAGTGCATCTAGTATGCGTGCTGCATCTTGTTTATTGCTGTAGGCCTGGGTGGCATACCTTTTAAGGACGTTCTCTTCTAAGGTATAGCCGACGAACTGCCAACCACTTACCTGAAAGGAAGAATAATGCCGCATGATCCAAGTGTATTTATTCCCTTGAATAAATGAAGGTGGTAATTTTTCATCGATATTTTTAACCATCGTTTCGCAGTCATTTTGAAGATATTTCATCATAACAACAACGGCTTCGTGAGCTTTGATCTGACTTTCAATAGTGTCTTTTACTCTAAAGGCACCGCCTAGCCCTTGACTGGCCATGAGCCCAAGGACACCTAAAATAAGTAGCGCAACCATCGTCTCAATTAAGGTGAAGCCTTGATTGTTTTTCATAGCGTTGAAGTCAAATAATTGAAAACAATCGTTGTGAGTTTGGCGAGTCGTTGATTTTGAGGGACAAGAGGGTCAGTGGGATCGGAGAGATAGACCTCAATTTCTACTCTTCTAAACAGGGGATTCGGGGTAGCAAAACTTGATCGGATACAAACCAAGGGCACATTGAGTTGCGAGCAGTTCTCTTTATGCACTTTAAATTCAGGCCACATTTTTTGTAAATAGATTTTATTTAACGCATCATTGGCCGATAGCATTGCAAGATATTGTTGCTGAATTACCGCCTGCGTTTGAACGCTTTGACTTAATGCTTTAACGCCTGCCATCAGGGCAATTGCTAATACAGCAAGTCCAATCAGTACCTCTAATAAAGAGAAGCCTTGTTGCTTGAATGTATTGTTATTTTTATCCAACATATTTTTATCGAGCTTCAAAATAACCATCCATACGGCGATGAATCGTGGCTGTCAACGAGCCTTGAGTGATCTTAAATACGACGGGTGGTGTCGAGCCGGCTTCGACGAGATAGAATTGCGGCATACCTTCAATCTTGGTTTGTTTTTTCCAAGAGTAGGGAGTTAATACATCTCCAAGAATATAAAATTCGTCTTGCAAATTTGGTGCTAAAAAGCGCCAGCCTTTTTCATCGGCTTGAAACACGATCGGAGCGCCCGAGAGAGTGGTTTCATCTTTAGCATGATTCAGGCTCACAATGAGTCGCCGATTAATGTCTTTCCATTCGGTTTGCTCGGTGTCGAAAAACGACACTGAGATCAGCCCAAACGTAATGCTGATAATGAGTAAGACAACAAGCACCTCAATAAGTGAAAACCCAGCTTGGTCTTTTTTGTTACCAATTACCGAGATCGGCGTCAAAACCGGCACCTCCAGGCTTATTGTCGGCCCCAAAGCTAAAAACCTCAATTTCTGCGCGTACGCCCGGATTTAAATATTGATAGGGGAACCCCCATGGGTCTTTGGGTAAGCGGTCTACATAGCCGTTTGGTTTCCAGTTTTGAGGAATTGGCTCGCTGGTTGGCTTCGCCACGAGGGCGGCAAGCCCTTGCTCGGTGGTGGGGTAACGACCGATATCTAGGCGATAAAGTTTGAGCGCCTGGACGATGGAGCTAATGTCTTGCTTGGCGGCAATCACACGCGCTTCATCGGGCTTGCTCATAATCTGTGGCACGATGAGGGTCGCCATGATTCCGATGATCGCGATGACGACCATCACTTCGATTAAGGTGAAGCCAAGCTGCGCGTGACTCGCTGCGCGTTGAGGTGTAAGTTTGCGAGCGAAAATATTAAGCATTCTCATTTAATTTGAATTCCAAAGCACACAAAAAGAGGGCAGATAGGGATAAAATCATTCATGTATTAACTTCAAACTCATTTGACTTTCTATGCAAACATTCTCTAATTATAAAATTTTGCTTGGTCAATGTATGAGAAAGATCAAAGCGTTTTTGACGACTGATCGTACAGTTGACTGGTTGGCCTTCGGGAAAAAGTTTTCTGGTTATCTGGTGTCTAATCGAACGAATCACGATTTTCATCGTCCGCCTCGGTGGGGGTTTTTTTTAAATCGAATCAAGCCGTTGTGGGTTGTGAGTGCAATCAGAAATGCATTGGTTTTGGGTGTTGTTGTCATTCTCACCTATACCTATTTGGCGATTCAACGCCTGCCAAAATTGGAGGATGCAGATCAAGCGATGAATATTTACCAGGTTCAAGATATTCAAAAAGCTGCAAAGTTATTTGGTCATAAAGAAGTTGATTTGTCTAAAGTCCAGCTCACGGGTTTGATGCGTCAAGAGGTCTCATTAATTGGGTATGCCATTTTTGAGGTAGAGGGTAAAAATACAGGGGCCATTGCCGTCGGCGAAACCTTTGACAAGGGATATTTTTTAAAGAGCATTGCCATTGATAGCGTAGAAATCGTTTTTCAAGGTAAGCAATATCAAATTCCGATGATAACAAAGCGGTTTTAAAAATTAGAAAAGATGTAGCAAATGTCCGTTTATGTCACCGTCTGGATTGCCTTGTTCATTTGGGCATCGTTCATTGATTTAAAAACTTTCATACTTCCTGATGGGATCACTTTACCGCTTGTCGTGAGTGGCGTTATATTTAATACTTTTAGTGAAAATCAGTTTTGTTCTACTACGTCTTCTTTGCTCGGGATCGTTATCGGCTATGGTTTGATACGCTTAGTAGATGAGTGCTATTTAAAGTTCAAAAAACAACGCGGAATCGGACAGGGCGACGCAAAATTGTTGGCTGCAATTGGATCAATTTTGGGTTGGCAGGCAATCTTTCCGATATTGTGTTGTGCCGCGATACTTGGGGTCGTCGTTGGACTTAGCCTGATTAGATTTAAGCGTTTAACCCTTCAAAAGCCGATACCCTTTGGCCCATTTTTGAGTTTGTTTGCCTGTGCGTTTATTCTCGAAAAAGCCTTGTTATTTGGGACTTAAAATTTTTGCTGAACACTTCGTCGGCTTTCAGCAGCAATGCCATCTGAAATCTCTTTACGCTTGCGGTTGTAAACAGCCCACGTAATGCGTCCTTGATAAAGATCTAAGCGATTTTTTTGTGCTGCCGGCAACGCAATGATTTTGTTGTACTCGGCCATCGGTTTATTTGCGGCTGAAGTTAACAGCAGTGCTTCGTTAAATTCATCAACAAGTTTGTCGTACGTTTGAGACCAAGCGTTAAGAGCATCTTTTTGTGTCTGATTGATTTTGCTCCTATCAGACATCATGGCAAGACTTAACTCGCTTGGTGTACAAAATGTCTTTGCAAAATAAGGGGCATACTCAGGCTGTTTACAGAGCGCTTTAATCTGTTTGCTCAACTCAACCACGGTATCTTTTGGTGTTGGCTTATTCGCTTGCGCTAAGTTTGGAAAGTCTTCTCCGGGTGGCAACGCGCACGCGGAGAGCAGCAGAATTAAGAGTATGGCAAGTGCGCGCATGAGGGTTCTTATATGGGGAACACGCCAGTTTTTACACCTAAAATAGCCTAATCGACTAGCGATTGACCGTAATACGTACTGTATCATGGTCGCACTTTGTATGTGATCCATTATTTTGATTCACTAAAGTTAATTCAATCCTCAAGCTTGTATATTTGCTCCGTCAAAAGTTGTGAACATGAGAGTTGCTCTCTTCTGAAGTCACCGATAATGTGCATAGTGGCTTGCAACCCTGTGCTACGTTCACTGGCAGCATGAAGGGTAATAATCAGGTTGCCTTGTACCAGTCGCCCACCCAATACCCTGGCGGTATCCAGATCGTTGTGCAAGGAGGGCCAACAGCTGCATTCTTGCTTGGGGGGTCTCCGGGCACAGCCGCCTCTTATACCGGGGGGCCTTACGTCGCTAGGTTTGAGCCATTAACAGGGGCTCAAATATGGCGCACATCGCTACCCATTCAAACCGGGCAGTGGGTTGTTGCTCCTAGCATGGGGGTCATTGCCGATGGCTCCGTCTTAGCCGCCATTGGAGCAACTCTTTATAAACTCGACCCCAAAACAGGATTGATGACTGATCAAGTTCAACAACCCATTTTGGGCGGTGGTAATTTGGTAGACGCCAATCTTGACGGGTTCATGCTGTCACCTAGTTCAGATGGATCAATTCTGATGAAGAGCCAGAATCGATCAAACGGCTGCAAAGTTGAAGGAAGCTATGCCGCACAGAACTGCGCTGGAGCACCAGCAAACCTTCCTGCAACCACGGTTATTGCTGCTAGCTCAACAAACTTAAGTAACCTCGTAGCGATTACATTGAAAACGACTGCAGGCGGCCCTTTAAATATTGCGGCAAGACCTGCTGTCACAAACTTCAATGGTGTGACCTATATGTATTTGGCTGGGCCCAAAACGGGTGTGAGGGTTATTTGGGATCCAAGTCAGAACACACTGACTCAAGATCCAACCCGGACACCGACCTATGTATTGACTGGTCAGGTACAAGGCCCTGCTCCTGTCGTGATCGGAAATTGGGTGATGTTCACTGCCAATGGTGGCAATTCGTATACAACCCCAACCTGTGCAACTTTGGTGAATCAAGCTGATCCAAAAATCAGTTCTTATATATGCCCTTGGGGCGGTGTTAATTCACTTGCAGCCCTCAATGCTGTCACCCCAGCACCCAATCCACTATTGTCTAGTTTGGCTTCAGCAAATTTTTCAGCTGACGCAGAAAACAGCATGATTTTTATGTATGACATGTTGCTTGGAGGCGTGACCGCAGTCAATCTCAATCAAACGACTGGTGCCTTAACAACAGCGTGGAGCAGGCCTGATTGGAAAATATCTGATTACATTCAGTCAATTGGACCAGCTGGTAGCCGAGTGCTGATCTCGCAATACATTAATCAAACAAATTCTAGTAATCCTTTCGTTAACGCAGATTGGAATACTTACAACTATCAAGAAAGTGTCTTAATGGTAGATCAGGCAACGGGTCGCACATTAGCGCAATCAGCCAATACAGGTGCAACATCTCAAGAGTGGATGATTACCCCAGGATATGGGGGCGTTTTATATGGTTTGTCAGTCGGCGCCTCTTCGGGAACATACACAGCCCCTGGGCATCTGAATATTATGAAAGTTGCAAGTTGCAACGGCGATACTACTGCTCCAGCCCCAGGCTCATTGTTCTACGGCTCACTAACAGACTGCTCAACAGATTACTCCAAATTAAAGCAGCCAAACACTTCGCCGACAGCACTAAAAGTCCCGTTCACCCCCTGATATTAATTTTTTAGGACCAGGCATCCTCTTGAGCTGTACGCAGTGTTCTCAATTGCGCTCAAGATTGATCGCATCAGCAGTTTTGCGCCAAGTGGCAAGCTGATCTTTATTGAATCGATCCATCTCGGCAGGCGTAGAGCTCTGAAGTTCAAACGCAATCGTCGCAAGTTGCTCGCGTACGTCTTTTCGAGCCGCGACATTTTTCATGGCGAGCGCAACACGGTTCACCACCTCTGTCGATATTCCAACGGGTCCGTATAAGCCACCCCAAGGGCTAATCGACATATTGTTGATACCAACCTCTTGTGCAGTTGGCGCAGTAGGTGCCAGAGGGCTTCGGCTTGGCAAGAGCGTCATCAAGACCCGCACGCGGCCCTCTTCAACCTGTTGCAAGGCGCCGCCTGGAGTACCAATCAGCATTTGAACGCGCCCGGCAATCAAATCCGTAGTCGCTGGTGCATCCCCTTTATAAGGAATATGAACCATATCTAGCTTGGTTTCTAGTGCAAATTGTGCTGTCGTAATGATGCTCGTTCCGTTGCCGCTGGCGTAGTTCACTTTGCCTGGGTTCGCGCGAACGTAAGCAAGAAACTCTGTCATGTTTTTTGCGGGAACCTCGGCGTTGATCATCAGAAAGAAACCGAACTTTCCGACCATAGAAATCGGGGTGAGAGCAGTTAAAGGATCATACGGGGGCACTTTGCGCATCGTTGGTGCAGCATTCATACCGGTCGTCGTGGCAAACAGTAAGGTGTAGCCGTCGGGCAGCGAATTGATTGTAGCCACAACAGCAATCGCACCGTCTGCACCGCCTCGATTGTCAATAATGATCGGTTGGCCAAGATCTTCAGACAAGGCTTTTGCCACAATACGAGCGGTCACGTCAGCGGCACCAGCCGGAGGGAAGGGCACAATCATCTTGATTGACCGGTTGGGATACGCCTGCGACCAGCTCGTATCGGGTACTGCGCCAAGCACGAAGATCGCCATGACGATTATGAGGATTTTTTTCATTATTTTTCCTTTCAAAATATTCTTTGATTAAAGTAGTCGTTACTGCTTGCCGCGTAAACAAGGGTTATCCATTGCCAGTAGGCCTTGCGGCTTACCCTCCGAGCGCGCCTTGTGTGTTTACATATAACGAATAAATCGAATGTGACGAGGCCATAAATAAGCGGTTGCGTTTCAACCCGCCAAAACACAAGTTGGCACAGCGCTCTGGTAACGCAATCCGCCCAATCATTTTTCCGGCGGGCGAGACGACCATTACACCATCAAGTTCTGGCGTCCCCATGCCCCAACCGCACCAAAGATTGCCATCGATATCTGCGCGTAAACCGTCGATGCTGCCAGTACCTGCATCTAGAAATACTCGGCCGTTGGCAATTTTGGTGCCGTTATCCACTACGTCGTACACCTGGATCAAGCGATTGGGTGTGGCGCGCGATTCAATAATGTAGAGCAGGCTTTCGTCGGGTGAAAAACATAAACCATTTGGCCCTTTAAGTTGATCAGTCAATAACGTGGCAACACCAGTGACGCCGTCGATGCGGTAGACCGAGTGCGGTAGTTCGAGCGGTGATTTGCCACCTTCGTAATTACCTAAGCTGCCAAAGGGTGGATCTGTCAACCAGATTGACCCATCTGACTTCACGACGACATCATTGGGAGCGTTGAGTTTTTTACCTTGAAACGAATCCAGCAGTACCGTGATGCTGCCATCGTATTCGGTGCGGGTGACGCGTCGCCCATGTTCGCAACTAACCAGTCGGCCTTGGCGATCGCGGGTATGGCCATTGGCCCAGTTTGAGGGCTTGCGAAACACGCTGACCACGCCCGTTTCTTCTTCCCATTTCATGATGCGGTTATTGGGGATGTCGCTCCAGAGCAGGTAGCGACCGTCGCCAAACCACACGGGGCCTTCTGCCCAGCGAAACCCGGTCGCGAGTCGTTCAACCGAGGCGAGTGCCAAGCGATAGGCATCAAATGAGGGGTCTAACGAGATGACGCGGGGGTCGGGGTAGCGTTCGCTTTCTTCCCACATAGCTGGCTCCTGAGTGTTGTTTATTATGGAGTCAATATACCTGTTTGCTAACCAGATGGGGGGTAAGCCCAAAGCCTGCCCGTATGATGTCATTTTTACAATTATTTCTTAGGTGTGGTTCAGATGGCATCCAACCCTCTCGTTGCGTCTGCTGTGAAAAGGCTAACGATTACAAAAACAATCCCGCTTGGTTTGTATCGTTCGATTCCCTTTGTGCGCCTTGAGGGTATGGCCCATGGCGAGTTGAGCCCTACAGAAAATATCCCTGACTTGGACAAAGCCCCGCGTAACGCGCGCGGCAATGTTGAATATCAAACACGGGTTGTTCTTATTGCGCCGACAGAGCCTACGAACGGGCAAGGGCGCCTGTTAGTCGATGTGCCAAACCGCGGCTTGCCGGTGAGTCATGCTTTTTATAACAGCCCGCGGCAGAGGCCTTTGCCGATTGGATCACTCGATGCTGGCCTCGGATTCTTGCAAGAGCAGGGCTTCCTGCTGGTGTCGACGCAATGGGAGCTTGGGCATGGGTTCGAACCGCCTCAGTTTGTCGATACAAACGGCGAGACCCGTTTTGTTGAGGCAGCCGGGTTTGCAGCGGTGCGCGATGTTGCGCGTTTTTTACGCGATAGTACTCAGGCAGACAATCCGCTTGCGGGTGCAGTCAAACGTCTCTACGCGATCGGTTATTCGCAAACCTCACGGTTCTTGAAAAGCTTTTTGCTCAATGGTTTTAATGTGGCAGACGGCAGGCAAGTGATTGAGGGCTTTCATCTGGTGGGTGGGGCTGCGGGGCAACTTCCGCTGATGGCTTCGGGCACAGGCCCGGGTACGGTGGCTGGCAGTACGCCCGCACCGCCTAACCTTGAGCACCGAGGCGTGCACGAAGAACCGTTCACTTACGCTGCAGTGATAGCAACACTGCAAGCGCGCAAGGAACCGTTGCCCAAAATATTTGTGACGCACTTCAATATTGACTACATGGGTGGCCGCGCGTCGTTGACCCGTACCGGTGCGCATGGGGTTGTTGATCTTGCTTTGCCCGCTACCGTGCGACTGTACGATATCGCTGGGTCTGCGCACCTCAATATGCGCGAACAATATAAGTTGTGCGAATCGATGCACGGGCAGCTGGATTGGTCGCCACCCTTGCGTGCGCAACTGCTTGCGCTAGATCACTGGGTAGCCGAGCAGCTTGAGCCGCCGCCCACCTGTCTGATGCGCTTGAGACCTGCGCGTGTAGATGAGGCGGTGTTCGGCGCGCCGCGCTACTTACCCGAGGCCACCGTGCTCGTGCCTCAGACCGATGCCGACGACAACCCGCTTGGTGGGATCCAAGTGCCCGATGTGGCTGTACCTTTGGGTACCCATGGTCGGCCCAATGCGCCAGTCACACATGTGATTTGCCGCTTAGCGGGCACGTACAAGCCTTTTTTTGCTCTGCAACAAGAGCGCTTGGAGGCAAATGACCCAAGGTTGTCTCTTGAAGAACGTTATCCCGAAGGCTTAAATCAATATGTGCAGCGGGTGCGAGAAGTGAGCGATCAACTGGTTGTGCAGCGATATTTGCTGGCAGCCGATGCAGCGGTGATTGTGAACGCGGCGGCTGACGAAATGCATTTAAAGCCGACTCCGACACGACCAATATTTCGTTTATAAGGGCGCGCGAGTAAAAGGCATCAGCCCTGAAGTTGAGACGCGCCGCTTAGAACTGTGCTCGGCCTCTTAACGCCTTGGTTTCAGAAAGCTTGCGCTTGCCCTCGAGGCGCCGTTGCTTTGAACCATAGGTGGGTTTGGTGGCATGCCGGGTTTTTGGAGGCCTGGCAACGCTGTTGACCAGTTCGTTGAGCCTGGCCAACGCCTCAGTACGGTTCATGTCTTGGCTGCGGTGAGTTTGAGCCTTAATGACGATGGCGCCATCGCGGGTGATGCGATGGTCGTTAAGCGCTAACAGGCGTACTTTGACGTCTGCGCTCAGTGTCGAGGTGGGGATGCTGAAGCGCAGGTGGATAGCGCTTGAGACTTTATTGACGTTTTGCCCGCCCGCGCCCTGCGCGCGCACAGCGGTAATCGTGACATCGTCTTCAGAAAGGGTAATTTGGGCGTACATTGTGAGATTGAGCGATTGACCGTAAACTACATTATCGTTTATCTCAGGGAGCTTATCGTGGCCAAAGGTCAGCAGAAATCCAGTAAAGAATCAAAAAAGCCTAAAAAAGATACTTCGACGCCCAAACCTGCTTCAGGGCTGACCGATCCGGTGCGTGCCACGACCGTTAATACGGTTTACACCCGCATTAAGAATAAAGACAAATAGGCCGTTAACCCGCTCGACTGCAGCTTTGGGTGTTTTAAGGTCTTGCCGGTAGGCATCATGCCTCTTTAAGAGGGGTCTGATGCCTTTTTTGTGTTTAGCCTTCCAAGCATCCCTGATCTGCAAATCTGAGCGTTATCGTGCAATTTTGTGGGTAAAACAAGCTTCGCGACAACATCTTGACCGCGATAGCCAGCTGCAAGCCCCATCGCCATTTTGAGTGGGGTGCTCGCCGGGCAGGTTAATTGTCCTCAGCTAAAATCGGCGCTGCAGTGGCGTCTGTTTGCTTGGATGTGGCTGGCACAACAAAATTTGCTAATGGATCGCTTACAAAATATGAAATTGCTGACGAATGAAACCTTTGGTGCACTTGAACTGCGTAATCGCGTGGTAATGGCGCCGTTAACCAGAATGCGTGCCCAAGCCGGTGATGTGCCAGGCGAACTCGCAGCACAGTATTACGCTCAGCGGGCAAGCGCAGGCTTGATCGTTTCTGAAGCAGCGCAGATCTCTGCTTTGGCTAAGGGCTATCCAGCCACACCAGGCATTTACAGCGACGCGCAGGTGCAAGGTTGGCGCAAAGTGACCGAGGCGGTTCACGCAGCAGGCGGAAAAATCATTTGCCAGTTGTGGCATGTTGGCCGCATCTCACACAGCTCGTTGCATCCAGAGCAAGGTCTGCCGGTTGCGCCCTCGGCGATCGCGCCTCCTGGTAAGGTGTACACAGCCTCTTGGGGGCTTGAGGCGTTTGAGACACCTCGGGCCATTGAATCGAGTGAAATCCCAAGCCTCATCCAAGACTATGTCCACGCGGCCAAGCAGGCAAAACTCGCTGGCTTTGATGGCGTCGAAGTGCACGGTGCAAACGGTTACCTGTTAGACCAGTTTTTGCATAACGGCTCTAACAAGCGTACCGACCAATACGGTGGCAGCGTTGAAAATCGTAGTCGTCTGTTGCTTGAAGTCCTGCAGGCGGTCTGTGGTGTCTGGGGTAGCGATCGCGTTGGCGTACGGTTATCGCCTTATGGCACGTTTAACGATATGTCCGATACCGATGTGAAAGGGCTGTTCGCTTTCCTAGTGGGTGCTTTAAGCAAAATGCAGCTGGCGTTTTTGCATTTCATCGAGCCGCGTTCAACTATGGCCGGTGGCACAGATAAAGTGGCCGAAGATCAACCGAGTACGTCGAAACTCTTTGGGCCGATGTTTGGCGGTAAAGTGATTTCAGCAGGCGGCTATGGTCGCGATGATGCCGAGGCTGTTGTCGCAAGTGGCCAAGCCGATGCGGTGGCGTTTGGGCGCTTCTTTATCTCTAATCCTGATTTGCCCAAACGTTTTGAGTTAAATGCCCCCTTGACACCATACAATCGTAAAACGTTTTATGGTGGTGATGCCAAGGGTTACACCGATTACCCAACGCTCTAACGTTCAATCGACGCTGATTTTTCTGGCGATGATCAGATTTTTCCAGCGTTGATTTTCACTCGTCACAAAGCGAGTGAACTCTTCAGGGGTATTTGCAACAATCGTAATGCCAAGGTCTTGCAGCTTCTTAACGGTTGCAGGATCTTTCATGGCCAAGATCGCCACGTCGCTGAGTTTCTTTTTTACGTCGGCTGGTAAGCCTTTAGGCGCGGTCAATCCTTGCCAACCATAGACCTCCATTCCTTGCACGCCTGCCTCGCCAAACGTTGGCACGTCGGGGAGAGCAGGTGAACGCTTGTCAGAGGTAATCGCAATCGGGTGTAGTTTGCCTGCGCGAATTTGCGGCAAGACGGCATTGATGTTGGTCATAAAGAAATCGACTTGTCCGCCCAAGGTATCTTGAAGCGCAGGCGCACCGCCTTTGTAGGGCACATGAACGCCCGTGGTGTTGGTTTGTTGCCAAAGTAGCTCAGCCGACAAATGATCCGAGGCGCCAACCCCAGAACTTGCAAAGGTCAGTTTGCCTGGGTTTTCTTTCAAAGCGGCTAACACTTGCGCCACTGTGCGCTCAGGACGCTTAGGCCCCGTCACCAAGACGTTTGGTGCTTGAAACGGCAGGCTAATGTAATCAAAATCGGCGATGGGATCGTAGGCGACAGACTTGATCAGATGGGGCGCCACCACAAAGGTGCCGATCGAAGACACAAACAAGGTGTAACCGTCTGGGGCCGAGCGTTTAACTTGCGCGCCGGCGATCGTACCCGTGGCACCGGGCTTATTTTCGACGATGATGGTTTGACCGAGCGCAGTTTGAAGCGCGGGCGCAAGGGTGCGCGCCGCGAGATCAGTGGGCCCGCCAGCCGGAAACCCAACAATCATCGTGATGGGTTTATCTGGCCACTTGCCTGTTTGCGCTTGTGCACTGACGCTTAAGCACAAAGCGGTCAAAGATAAAACGAGTTTGATTTTTTTTGTGTTCATCGTAATCACCGTTTTAGGACTTCTGGGTTAACCACAAATTGTGGTGGGGTGCCGCTCAACACTGCTGCCATGTCATTTGCCATTGATTCAAAAATTCGTCGCATCGCGCCTTCGCTCGTGGCCATCGCGTGCGGCGAGACCAAACAGTTTTGCAGGCTAAAAATAGGATGCGTGTGATCGGGTGGTTCAACTAAAAATACATCGAGCGCTGCGCCACGTAGTTGACCACTGATCAGCATTTCATAGATTGGATCGAGGCTTTCGATCACGCCGCCGCGCGCCAGGTTCAGTAAGAACGAACCGTGCTTCATTTGTTGTAGTCTTGCGCGATTGATCAGGCCCATGGTCTCATCATTTTGCGGACAATGCAGCGTGACAAAGTCGGCTTGCGCCAGCAGGGTGTTAAGGCTGACGAGTTCAACGCCAAGCGTCTTGGCGATCACAGGGTCAAGGTATGGGTCGTAAGCAATGGTCGTCATTTCAAAAGGCTTGGCCATTTTGGCGACAATTTGACCAATGCGCCCCAAGCCAATGATGCCCAAGATTTTTTGATCGAGATCGGTGCCTTGCGAAGCGATGCGTGACTGCCAGTTACCACGTTTAGTTTCGTGATCCCAATGCGCAATCATTTTGCATAACGCCAACATGAAGGCAAAGGCCGCTTCAGCCACGGCACGTGCACCTGCGCCAGGGGTATAGACCACTGCGATTCCACGCTCGGTTGCCGCTTGGATATCAACAGTGTCATAGCCAACCCCCGTGCGTCCAATTACCTTCAACTGTGCTGCGGCATCCATCAACTCTGCGGTGATTTGCACTTGGCCGCGCACCACCAGAGCAAGCGCCGGTGCAATCTCACGTTTGAGACCTTCAAGGGTGGGTTGCGCTGCAATTTTGAAGGTACCGAAGCGCGCAAGTGTCCTCTCGGCATAGTCGTCAAGAGGCTGGGTCGAGAGAATGATTGGTGGGGTCACGGTGTACACAGAAAAAAAATGAAGGATAAATTCGAAATTGGTTCGATGTTACACGCGGCTTTGCCTTGAGTCGCCGCAAATCAATGCTGCGTTGCAGTAAATAAAGTGGCATACCCCGTGCTACTCTGACCAATCGTTTTTGCGCGAGAAAAGCCGAGAATTTATGCTTGAGTTCATGCTTCGTCGCATCTTGGTCGCTATGCCGGTTTTGTTGCTGGTGAGTTTAATTTCAGCTTTGATCATGGAAATGGTGCCCGGCGACCCCGCTGTCTTGCTTGCGGGTCAAAGCGCGACCGATGCCGAACTGGCGCAGATGCGCGAGCAGCTTGGCTTGAATCGGCCGTTTCTTGAACGGTTGATAGACTGGTATCTGGCCTTGGCTCGCGGCGATCTTGGCGACTCAATTTTGTTGAATCGACCGGTCACCCAAGCGATCGCAGAGCGCGTTCCGGTCACGCTTGCCCTCGCGGGCTCAGCCTTGTTATTGACGGTGTTGCTTGGCGTACCTTGCGGCGTGCTCTCGGCGGTCTATGCCAACACTTGGGTCGATCAGGCCTTGTTGACGTTTGCTTTACTTGGCGTGTCAATTCCAAATTTTTGGCTCAGTCTGATGTTAATCGTGCTGTTTGGTGTCATGCTCGATTGGCTGCCGGCGGGTGGCTACATTGCGTTTGCGGATGATCCGGTGGGCTGGGTCAAGTGCCTAATTTTGCCTGCGTTTTCGTTGGCGCTATTGCAAGTTGGCTTATTAGCTCGCATCACTCGGTCAACGATGCTCGAAGTCTTGCAGCAAGACTATGTGCGCACTGCACGTGCAAAAGGCTTGCCGGTTTTTATGGTCGTGGGTAAGCATGCTTTCAAAAATGTATTGATACCCGTGATGACGGTGATAGGAATCAGCTTTGGTTTGCTTCTTTCGGGCTCTGTCGTCATTGAGACTGTGTACTCGCTCCCCGGCATGGGACGCCTGTTGGCTAACGCGGTGTTTGGTCGCGATTACCCCTTAATACAGGGTGGGCTGTTAGTGACGGCCGCTGTCTTGGTGTTACTCAATTTAGTCGTTGATCTTTTGTATGTTTTGGTCGATCCGCGGGTCAAATATGACAAGCGCTAATCCCGAAAATGAAATGATCCACGCGGGTGTCTCGCAGGGACTTCAAGCGCGAGCGCCTTCGCTTTGGAAAAAACTGCTGAGCCATCGCTTATTTATGACAGGGGCGACCCTTTTGTTTTTCATGTTGCTGTTGGCGCTCTTCGCAGATTTGATTGAGCTCAGGCCACCTGAAAAAATGCAAGTGCGCCTTCGTTTTAAAGCGCCTGATTTTCCTTATCCGTTAGGAACAGACAACTACGGACGTGATATTTATAGTCGCTTAATTCACGGGGCGCGTTTGTCTCTTGCGATTGGGTTTGCCGTTGCGTTGGTCACGGGAATTTTTGGTACCTTAATCGGAGTGTCGGCGGGATACTTCAGAAAGCTAGATGGCCCCTTAATGCGGCTCATGGATGCGTTGATGGCGTTTCCTGCAATTTTATTAGCCATTGCAATCGCAGCGGCTCTCGGACCCTCAGCGCTGAACGCCGTGATTGCCCTTTCGGTGGTGTATACCCCCCGTACCGCTAGAATTGTTCGTTCAACGGTTTTGGTTGTCCGAGAAACCGATTATGTTCAGGCGGCCAAGTCCTGCGGTGCACGCGATCTTTGGATTGTCTGGAGACACGTGCTCCCCAATAGCTTGGCCCCTTTGATTGTGCAGTTAACTTTTATTTTTGCCTATGCCATTTTGGCTGAAGCCATTTTAAGTTTTCTGGGGGTGGGGCCACCACCACCTACGCCGACTTGGGGCAACATGATCGCAGAGGGCAAAGACTATTTGCGCGAGGCGTCTTATATTTGCTTTTTTCCGGGCTTGGCGGTGGCTTTGACGTGCCTGAGTTTGAATCTGCTCGGCGATGGGTTACGCGACGTACTGGATCCACGACTGAGAGTACAAATTGGCTGAGCCACTACTTCGGGTGAGCGACTTGCGGATTGTCTTTGGTCCGCGTGGTCGCGAACAGGTGGCAGTTGACGGCGTGAGTCTTACGCTGGCTGCGGGCGAGGTGTTAGGCCTTGTTGGTGAGTCGGGTTGCGGGAAAAGTTTGACTGCGCTTGCTATTTTAGGGCTGCTTCCCAGGCCCGCGGGTCGTATCGAGCGCGGCCGAATTGAGTTTAGAGGTAAAGATCTCGTACATGCCAGCCAGTCTGAAATGAATCAGGTTCGCGGCAAAGATATTGCGATGATTTTTCAAGAACCAATGACTGCCTTAAATCCTGTCATCAAGGTGGGTGAACAAATTGCCGAAACGATCAGAGTTCACGAGGGTTTGCCTGGCTCGGCGGCGCGGCGACGGGCACTTGAACTACTTGAGCGAGTCGGTATTAGCAATCCTGATCAGAGGATTGATCAATATCCACACGAATTGTCAGGTGGGATGCGGCAACGTGTCATGATCGCGATTGCTCTGGCCTGTCGTCCTAAAATCTTGATTGCAGACGAGCCAACGACGGCGCTCGATGTCACAATTCAAGCGCAAATTTTGGCGCTTTTGAAAGATCTTCAGACAGAATTTAATATGGCGATGATTTTAATTACACACGATCTTGGCGTGGTCGCGCAGGTGGCCGATCGCGTCGCCGTCATGTACGCCGGCCGAATTGCAGAACAAGGAACCGCAAGCGAAGTGCTCGAAAGCTCTGCGCATCCTTACACGCGCGCCTTACTGTCTAGCATCCCCTCGCTTGAGCAAAGCTCTGTGCGGTTGCAAACGATCGCGGGGATGGTGCCAAGTTTAGCGAACCTTCCCTCTGGTTGCCGGTTTCATCCTCGTTGTAAAGAGGCGCGCGAGCAGTGTGCTCAGCATACCCCTGGGCTGACTGCGCTTAGTTTGACGCACCAGGCTGCGTGTTTAGCGCTCAATGGCTATCAAACGAATGGCTAAGACCTTGCTCAGCGTAAAGGGCTTGACTAAGCATTTTGTGCTGCGCGCGCGCGGGTTTTTCAAAAAATCTACGACAACTGTGCGAGCGGTTGATGGAGTGGATTTTGATATTCAACAAGGTGAGACTTTTGGTCTGGTAGGTGAAAGTGGCTGTGGCAAAACCACCACCGGCCGACTCGTATTGCGAATGCTTGAGGCCACCACAGGCAGCGTAAATTTTAATGGCGATGAGTTATTCACCCTTTCAGACGATCAGCTGCGTGCGCGACGTCAGCAAATGCAAATCATTTTTCAAGATCCCTATGGATCGCTTGATCCTCGTATGACGGTGAGCCAGATTGTTGAAGAGCCCTTGCGAATTCATCGTCTCGGAGATCGTGCGATGCGCGCCAGACGCGTGGTAGAGTTGCTCGATGTCGTTGGGCTGCGAAAAGAGTACGCCCAGCGCTATCCGCATGAGTTTTCGGGTGGTCAGAGACAACGCATCGGAATCGCGCGCGCATTAGCGCTCAATCCAAAGTTCATTGTGGCCGATGAGCCGGTGTCGGCGCTTGACGTATCGATTCAGGCGCAAATTGTGAATCTGTTGATGGATTTACAAAAAGACTTTGGTTTGACTTACTTATTCATTGCGCATGACCTAGGCGTGGTCAAACATATGGCCGACCGGGTTGCGGTAATGTATCTCGGAAAGATTGTTGAAATCGCAAGTAAAGAGTCGTTGTATCGCAACCCGCAACATCCCTATACGCAAGCCTTGCTGGCGGCTGTGCCAATTGCGAGGCCCTCGCTTGCGCAAAAATTGACTCTGTTAAAAGGTGAGATACCGAGTCCGAGTCGCCCGCCTACGGGGTGTCATTTTCATACTAGATGTCCGCAAGCCCAGCCCCAATGCGCCCAAACTGCTCCTCTCATGCAAGAAGTGCTAACCGGACATCTTGCTGCGTGTCATTTACTGACGCCCATGGGTGCAACGCCTTCACCAAGAAAGTTTTTGATGATGTCGAGTGATTAGAGTCAAACCTTGAGACCACCTTGTTTAAACGAGAGCCATGATGTCAAAACCAGTCAGCAGAATCAGTTCGGAGATTGATTTCAATCTTGAAGGTAAGCAAGTTGGATTTTTGCGTCTGCCGCATTCAGTCCATCGTTCGGCGTATGGCTGGATTCCGATCCCTGTTGCTTGCATTAAAAATGGTGAGGGTCCAACCGTGTTGTTGATGGCGGGCAATCATGGCGATGAATATGAAGGTCAGATTGGGCATGGTGTTTTGTTGCGTACGCTTGAGGCTAGTGATGTAAAAGGGCGTATTATCTTTTTGACTTCAGCTAATTTTCCGGCAGCGATGGCGGGTATGCGAACGTCGCCGATCGACGAAGGTAATTTAAATCGTTCGTTTCCCGGCGATACAAACGGTGGTGTTACCGCTCAGATTGCCTGGTACATCGAACACGTTTTGTTGCCCCAGTGCGACTATGTGTTTGATCTGCACTCGGGTGGTAGTTCGTTGATGTATCTTCCGAGCGCGTTGTGCAGACGCAATAGTGATCCAAATAAAATGCTGCAGTCCCTCGAGATTCTGAAACTGATGGGTGCACCGGCGGCGTATGTTGCCGATTCTCCGCAAGGTGACGATCGCACATTAACTGCAGCTGCTGGTCGACAAGGGGTCGTGCACTTTGGCAGCGAACTCGGAGGAGGCGGTACCTTGACGCCCGCAGCGCTGCGCGTCGCAATCGACGGAATCCGTCGGGCGCTTAAACATCTTGGCATTTTAAAAGCCTCTGTGTCTGTCGCACCGGCTGAACCTACGCAGTTGCTACAAGTGCGCGGTGCAGATTATTTTGTTTATGCGCCTGATTCGGGATTGTTTGAACCCCTGGTTGAACTCGGAGAGACCGTCGAGGCGGGGCAGGCCGCGGGTCGCATTCATTTTCACGACACCCCTTGGCGTGAACCAAGCGTGGCGTACTTCAAGCGTGAGGGTATCGCCCTTTGCAAAAGAATGATGTGTCGTACCGAGCGTGGCGATTGCTTGTTTCATTTAGGGACACCGTTTGAACATTCATTGAATAAGGACGCATGATGAGCAACAGTATGCTTTGGACCCGCGTGGATTACGAAAAAGACGGCAAGCAAAATGGTTGGCTACAACTGCCTCATTCGGTGACGCGCTCTGCTTATGGCAATATTTCAATACCTTTGACCGTGATTAAAAACGGCAAGGGTCCAACCGCTTTTTTGATGGCAGGCAATCATGGCGATGAATATGAAGGACAAGTCGCGTTATGCAAGCTGATTCAAGGGCTTGAGGTGCAAGATATTCAAGGTAGAGTGATCGTGATTCCGGCGATGAATCTGCCCGCGGCGATGGCGGGCGTGCGAGTCTCGCCGATTGATCAAGGTAATTTAAATCGGGCATTTCCGGGTGATCCAAATGGATCAGCAACGTTTGCAATTGCACATTATATCGACACGGTGTTGTATCCCATGGCCGATATTCATCACGACTTACACTCGGGTGGCTCTTCGCTTCAGTACTTGCCGTTCGCTTCGATGCGCCAAAGTCAAGATGCGTCACTGAACGCCCGCGCCTTAAGCGCGCTGCGCGCCTTTGGCGCGCCGATTGGTTTGATTTGGGCCTATAGTCCCGATTCAAGGTTGTCGTCGGTTGCTGCGGTGAATCGCGATTTAGTCGCGCTAGGCGGTGAGTTCGGCGGTGGTGGCTCGGTGACGACCTCCGGGGTGCGCATCGTCGAACAAGGGTTAAAGAACTTATTAGCGCATGCCGGTATTATCGAAGCATCCCGCGCGGTTGGTCCATTTTCCGGGCCCTCTCGTTTAATGGAAATTAAAAGTCGAGATTATTATGTCTATGCCCCCGAAGCTGGTTTGTTTGAGCCGGCGGTTGAGCTCGGTGACTCGGTGCGGCAAGGCCAACTGTGCGGTAAGGTTTATTTCGTTGATAATCCCGGTCGTGCGCCAGAGGCTTGTTACTTTGACGGGGACGGCATGGTAATTTGTAAGCGTCACTTTGGGCGTGTCGAGCGTGGTGATTGTGTGGTGCATCTCGCGACGGATGTTATTTAAGATTTGAAGGATCCTCAATTTCGTGGTCGAGGTAACCTTGATCTAGTAAATAGAAAGCCTCTGGCTCGCTGAGTCCCTTAGAATACCGATAAAGTCTCGGACTTACGGCATAAACCAGTCCAAGTTTTCCGCCGCACCTCCATCAAATGTTGAGCGTAGTCGGCATCAATCTGCCAAGACCTGGCCGCCCTGGCATTGGCTAGCGTGTTGTGAGACAGCGACGCACTTGAGTTGGAAGACAGGTCACCATATCCCAGTCTATCAAATCGGGTAGTGCAGCGATGCTATCAGGATTGCTTTCGAGATTCAGACGTAACATCCTGAATCTCATCAACAGGGCTGGACGCCTTGGCCCAAGGTAAAATTTTGAGATCAGCTTTTTTGTGATAAAAATTCATACCAACAAAGATAAGTGCCACTAGGTTTAGTGTCACGATAATTAAGAATAGAGTATCGATAAGTGTGACATCTGCAGGTACGTTTGCTAAAAGAAGAGAGCGAGAGCCAAAAATACCTATGGTTACTGAGGCGGAGCCAATGACTAATTTATCAAAAGGCTGAGTAATGGCAAGATAAATACTAACTAAAGCAGTAATCAACACCACGATTGAGACAACAACCTTCAGATAAACTGGTCGCTCATATTCGCTCGTAAAAGCAAAGAGATAATCAAAATTTGCATCAATGGGCTTAATTGATTGGGGCGCAATTTTCTTGAAGCTGCTCATCGCGATCTTAGTGGACTCTTCTGCAAAATGGAGCTGAAATCGATTGTTAGCTTGTTCTATTGTGATGGGTAACTCAGACTTATCGGCGGCAAGTATGTCAAAAGTGATACCTATACCAAGTTGGTACTTATCAAATGGATAGAAAAAAATATCGCCACCCATCGACAGAGAAAAGTTTTGACTGATCTCATCAGTCACGTTTGGAAAACTTAAGCTGTATCCGGTGGGGATGTCGTTGGACGATGCGTCGTCAAGGGTAATTGCAAAAAACCGCACGCGCTGAGTATAGGCGCCACACTCTGTACGGCAAACATGTTGGCCGCTCACATTAAAGTTAGCTTTCTGGTTTGCCTCATCGAAGCTGGTTAATTTAAGTTTGAGGACGGTATAGTTTTTATCAAATTTCGCGGGTTGCGAAATAACGAATGCTTCTCTTCCTGGATATTTCGCATTGTCAATAATACTTTTTATCGAGGCAGGTAGAAAAAACATGACAAAAATAAAAAAAGAGAGCGCTATCCAAAAGAGTGTTTTATAAGCAATCTTAGAGGGGGTCATCAGGGGCTCCAGAGTTTTAAGAATATTGGCTTTGGGCTGCTGTAGATTGAATGTGACGGTTCATAATGTGTGTTGTCTATTTGTTTGTTGTCTATTAAAACACTAGTGTCCCGGCGTTAACCGAGTAACGTGATGTAGCCTCGAAATCATTTTATCGCTAGGTTCGCAGAATTTAGGTTTAAGGTTCAAGTCGGTGGCAGGAAAAACCATAAAATTCTTAAATTAAAACAATCAGTTAGAATAAATAACCACTAAAACGTTGGGACAGCAGTGGTATGGTATGTATATTTTGTTACTTGGGTTCAAAATAAAATGAAAAATACATCTGAGTCACGTCGGTGCAACAACGGTCTAGGGCTTGAGCGTGCGTTCTTTCACCAGTGTCTGATCGTTTTGGGGTTTTGCTTTACCTTAACATCGGTATCTCTCGTCGCGCAGGCGCAAGCTTTAAAGCCGCTTTTGGTCTTTGGCCAAGAGGCGCCACCGCCCACGCTTGATCCTTATTTCACAACAGCGATTTCGACACGAAACGTCGCGATGCACATCTTTGAACAACTTGTGACGCGCGACGAAAAAAACGCCGTCATTCCCGAGCTAGCTGAAAGTTGGCAGATCAGTCCGGATGGGCTGACCTACACTTTTAAACTCCGGACGGGCGTTAAGTTTCATAACGGCAAGACGATGACTTCGGCTGATGTCAAGGCTTCTTTCGAACGTTATAAACGGATGGCCTTAGCAAAGGTGACGCTTGCGTCGGTGAGCGAGATCAATGCGCCAGATATCAGCACTTTTGAACTCAAGCTCAAGCAACGCCAGCCTGTATTTTTGGATGAGTTATCGGCATTTGTGACACCGATTGCGATCATTCCTGCTGAGCAAGCGGACCGCGAGGGCGGCAAGCTTGAGTTGATTGGCACGGGGCCGATGCAATTTGTTGAGTGGGTACCTGATAGTCATATCCGCCTAAGACGTTTTGTCGATTATCAGCCTGATGCTCGTTATAAAGGGACAGATGGTTTCGGCGGTAATAAAAAAGTTTGGTTTGATACCGTTGACTTCAAGTTCGTAAAAGAGCCTGGCGCTCGGGTCGCGGGACTCGAGTCTGGACAGTTACAAATCATCGAGGATTTGCCCCCAGAGTCTGCGAAGCGTCTTGTTAGCAATAAGAATATCGTCATGTACGATCTAAAGAATTTTTGGCTGCATGGCGCTTGGGTGAATCACCATCGAGCTCCTACGAATGATGTCAGAATTCGCAGAGCCATACAGATGGCTTTGGATATGGACGAAATCATGGAGATCTCGACCGATGGGGCGTATTCGCTTCAACCAGGTTTGCAATACCCTGGAAATCCATATCATGTAAAAAATGGTGAGCAGTATTACAACGTTAACAATCCTAAAAAGGCGGCAGCTTTGCTAAAAGAGGCTGGCTACAAAGGCGAAGAGTTGGTGATCATCACGAACTCGAGTTATCAAAGCATGTACAAAGCGGCACAAATCGTCAGCGAGCAACTAAAAGGCATTGGAATGAAAGTGCGTGTTGACGTCTTTGACTGGGCGACTGCAATGAATCAACGACGCAATAAAGAGGGTTGGAATCTATGGTTCACTGGGCAGGGGTCTGGTCCTTCGGTCGGACCTTTTTCTGCATTAAAAGACGTCGTATCGCCACAAAATAATCAGTTTGTCGCAGATCCAATTTTAGATCGACTGTTTGCAGAGTTAGTGGCGGGCGAAACCTTTGATGCGCGTAAAGAGACTTTTGGAAAATTTCAAGAGCGAGTGTATGAACAGGTGCTATTTTTAAAGTTCGGCGACTTGATGCGCAAGCAGGCCTCGCGCGCCAACGTGAAAGGCTTTATGCCCTACCGGATTCCTAGGCTGTGGAATGTTTGGATTGAGGGTTGACCGGCTAGGACGCCTGAGTCGTCTGAAACGTAAACGTGTGACGCCCGTTTGGTATCGACTCAAGGTAGTCATTACAAATAAATAAAAAAATAGGAGACAAATCATGCTTAGAGTTTTATTCGGTGTTGTGTTTGCAGTCGCGTTTTCTGGGGCTGTGCTAGCTCAGGGTTTTCCTTCAAAATCGCTCACATTGATCGTTGGTGTCGCGCCAGGTGGCACGCTCGATACCTTGGCGCGACTGCTGGCTAAAAACATGTCGGCAGACTTAAAGCAGACGGTGATTGTTGAGAATACAGTCGGAGCAGGCGGGTTGGTGGGACTCAAACGCTTAATGCAAGCGCCTGCTGATGGTCACACTTTAATGTTTACGAATATGTCGCTGGTGATTATTCCGCATTTACACCCAAGCGCTAACGTGAATCCCGTTAAAGAACTTGAGGCGGTTGGGTTGGTGGCAACGGTACCCATGGTGTTATCTGTTAGCAATAAGAGCGGACTCAAGAGCTTGCCAGAGTTGCTCGAACGTATGCGCAAAGAGCCCGGAAAAATAAATTTAGGGTCAGGTGGCCCGGGTACCACTGCGCACTTATCTGAGGCGCTATTTTTACACTTGTCTAAAACGAAAGGTGAGTTGGTGCAATATCGCGGTTCTGGTCCTGCACTGACCGATTTGGTGGCTGGCGTGATGGATGTGGTGCTCGATCAGACCGTGACGATGATGCCATTGCATCAAGATAAAAGGATTTTAGCGATCGCCGTGTCGTCGCAGCAAAGACTGCCGCAAATGCCTGAGGTGCCTACCTTTAAGGAGGGTGGTCTGCCAGAGTTTGACCTAGCGATCTGGAACGGTGTCGTTGCGCCCAAGGGCTTGCCTGTCGGCGTATCGGCGCGCCTAGTCGAGGCGATTTCGCGTGCGATTGACGGCCAAGAGTTTAAAGAGCGCCTGGCGCAACTCGCGGCGCAGGCACCTTCTCAAAGTCAGAGGGGCCCAGCGCCTTTGATGAAGCTCATCGAGCAAGACAGTGTGATGGTGGCCGGGTTGGTGAGGGATGTTGGTTTAATCCCAAAATAATCACAAACTCGCTCAATACCACTTCACAAACTCGTCAAGCTCTAGGCGTGTGCTTTGATACGCGTTCAGTGGTGCAGAAAGATCCGGATAGCCCATTGACATCCCGACGATC
>CAMCZQ010000022.1 GCA_945887835.1 Bordetella parapertussis
GTCTTTCATCTGCGAAATAGTTGCGCAGACCTGATTCAGTTTTCCTACGATGTCTTGGGGCGTGCCCTTGGGCGCGAACAAACCATTCCAAGAGGTGATTTCAAAATCAGGTACCCCGGCCTCGGCCATGGTAGGTACATCCGGCAACAGCGACAAACGCTTGGCCGAGCAAACCGCTAACGCTTTTAGCTGACCCGACTGGATACTCGGGATCGCCGACAACGCGGTTTTAAATCCCAACTGCGTGACGCCGGTAATCGTATCGGTCAAGGCTGGTGCGGCCCCTTTGTAGGCAACGTGCGTCATTTTTATATTGAAGCGCTGCAACAGCATTTCACCTGCCAGATGTGGAGTCGTACCAACGCCCGAGGTCGCATAGTTTAGGGAGTCGGGTTTAGCACGCGCCAAGGCAATCAATTCTTGCACGGTATTGACGGGCAACTTTGGCGTCACCACCAAGACCGCAGGCGCCGAAGTCAAAATAGAAATCGGCTCAAAATCACGAACAATATCGTAACCAGGATTTTTGTATAGGGTCATGTTGATGGCATTGGCAACGGTTCCTAAAAATATCGTGTAGCCATCAGGTGCGCCACGCGCAGCCAGTTCGCTGCCAATATTCGAACCCCCACCTGGTTTATTTTCAATCACGACGCGTTGACCAAGCAGGTCATACATCTTGGCTGTAATGATTCGTGCAGTCACGTCAGTTGACCCACCGGGCCCGAAGGCCACAATCATCTTGATTGTCTGGGTCGGATACCCCGCTTTAGTTTGCGCAAAGGCCGGCAACGCGATACTTGCACCTAACGCAAGGCCAGTCTCGATAAAGTGACGACGCTTCATTTGATCTCCATTAAGATATCATTTCTGATCCGCGCTTCGCTACGATAGCCAGCGCCGAAACAGACAAGCATTTGCTTACAAACCACACAATGTTTAAATGCAACGTGCTCTATCACAACAGAACCGAGAAGATTGGTCAATAAGGAGACACCATGGACAAACTAGAAAAGTGGCGTGGCTACGTGCCCGACGAAGAGCTCGAAACTTACCGCAAGGGGGGGTTCGCCCAACGCATCGGTATGGGCGAGCGTGTCGCTCTGCTGAATATCGACACCACACATATGTTCGTCGATCCCGCTTATTCAATGTGCGGTCGCGAAATGACCTCGGTCACCCGCGCGCTGATCACCCTTACCGATACCTTTCGCGCCCTGAATCTTCCGATTTACTACAGCCGTCGTGACGACCGCAGTCACCCAACGTATCGTGGCGCTTGGAACTTCAAGCTCGCCGAGCCCGACGCCTTTCAATATACAAGTGATCCACGTGCCGATCAATGGCCAGAGGCCTACGCTCCACGCCCGATTGATCGAATCATCTTAAAAAATAAACCTTCTTGTTTTTTTTGCACACCGCTTGAGGCCTTTTTACGTTACGACAAAATCGATACCCTCGTCATTTGTGGGATTTCAACCTCTGGCTGTGTCAGGGCCGGTGCAACCGATGCGTTCTCACATAACTTTAGAGTGATTGTGGTGGATGAGGCCTGCGGCGATCGCAGCCCGCAAGCCCATCAGGCCAATATGTTTGATCTGGACATGAAATTTGCCGACGTTGAGTCAATTACCGATGTATTAGTCGATCTCGAAGAAAAATTTGGTTCAAACTTTTGTAAATCTCACATTGAATAACGTTAATAGCTGTACAAGACCACAAAATCTAGGAGCACCCGCTGACGGTTCGACTTGCAAATCCAAATACAACTTGTTATAACAAGTCGATAAATCGAATGATAATAAAGGAGCGTGTGTGCCCCGACTCACAGACATTGCCACGGTGATACGTAGCAAAAATGCAGGTCCGTTGACCTTGTCGTTTGATTTGATGTTTCCAACCGACGAGGCGTTTGAGGCCGCCAAACGCGCCTCGACCCTACAGCCTGCCGCGCTAGCGCGGCTCTATAACGTGGCGCCTGCCGACGTGATTGTGACGCCCTACCAAGCGGCACGGGCAATCAAAATCGCCATGCCACGCTGCATCGTCTCGGGCTCACCGGGCGATCACGATGTGTACGGGGCTCAACAACACGTGCCTTTGCTGGATCTTGAACTATGAGCGCCGTCAAAGCGTTGCTCGCACGCAAACCATCCGTCTTGAAAGTGCTTTCGGCTTCGGGCCAACTGGGCTACGGTATCCCCGAGCAGGCGCTCGCCGCCGGCTTAGCACGCGAGCCCGACTTCATCGGGTGTGACATGGGCTCAGTCGACCCAGGCCCCGTTTATTTGGGCTCGGGTGAAATGGCGACCAGCCCCTCAATCACCAAACGCGATCTGGCCGCCGTGCTAATCGGCGCGCGTAAGCTCAACGTGCCGCTGATCATCGGCACAGCAGGCACCGCGGGCGCGGCACCTCACCTTGAGGCAACCCTGGACATGATTCGCGAGATTGCACGCGAGCAAAGCCTGCACTTCCGCCTCGCGACAATTCGCTCGGACCTCACCGCAACGCGCGTGGGGCAAGCACTTGCTGCGGGCGAGCTCAAAGCGCTAGGCGGCACGCTGCCTGTCACGCAAACCGATTTGGATGCCTGTTCGCACCTTGTGGGCCAAATTGGCTGCGCGCCCTTCGAACGCGCGCTTGCGCTCGAACCAGACGTGATCATTGCTGGCAGAGCCTGCGATACCGCCGTGTTTGCGAGTTTGCCAAAAATGCTGGGGTTTGACATGGCCAACGTCATGCACATGGCGAAGATCATTGAATGCACCTCGATTTGCTGCGAACCTGGTGGGCGCGATGCGATGCTCGCCACGCTTGACGCAAAGGGGTTTGCGCTTGAAAGCATGAACCCAGCACGACGAGCCACCCCGCTATCTGTGGCCGCTCACAGCCTGTATGAACAAGCTGACCCAATTAGTTTTACCGAGCCTGACGGCACACTAAAAGTCGACGCGGCGCGTTACACCGCGCTAGACGAACGCCGCACGCATGTCACCGGTGCCACCTGGCAACCCGCGACGCGCACGACGATCAAGGTTGAGGGCAGTGCCTTGGTTGGCCATCGTGCAGTGTTGCTGGCCGGAACCGCAGACCCTCGTTTTATTGAGCAACTGCGTCCGATCCTGGCAACTGTCGAGCAAACCACCCGCGCCTTGGTTGCCGGCGACTACGAAATTTATCCGAGGCTGTATGGTCTGGACGGAGTGGCGCTCTGGACCCAAGCGCCGGGCGTACAAGCCGCGCGCGAGGTCTTCATCTTGATCGAAATCATTGCACGCGTGCCCGAGCTCGCCATGGCAGCGGCAAAAACCTTCAAACAATTTTTACTGCACCAAGGTTTTTCGGGTCGGCAATGTACGGGTGGCAATATTGCGTTTCCGTTTACGCCACCCGAATTGGTTGGCGGCCCAGCCTATCGCTTTGCGGCGTATCACGTGATGCCCGCTGATGATCACGAGCAATTATTTCCCGTCTCAATCGAACAAATTTAGTCGCAACGGCACGCGACTGAATACACCTCAATACAGGATGCCTTAAATGAAAACCATCATGGGCCGCGAAGTTTTAGATACGCTTGACGAGCTTGTTGATCCGCGCTGGACTGCGGTCATCGTGGTCGATGTTCAAAATGACTTTTGTCACGTAGACGGGCACTTTGCTAAATTCGGAAAAGATGTTGCACGCATGGCACCAGCTGTCAAAAAAATGGTGGATTTTGTTGGCAAAGCCCAAGCGTTAGGTATGCGAACGATTTTTTTACGACAAGCGTCACTTTCGGATGCTCGCATGGACTCGCCTGCGTGGTTGCGCTTTAAAACACGTGATGGCAAAGCCCCTGACTACACCAAGCCCGGCACTTGGGGCTACGAATTTGTAGAGGGCTTAACCGTTCAAAAAACAGACTGGGTCGTTGAAAAATTTCGCCCTGACGGTTTTGTCGGTACCAACCTCGATCACATCTTGCGTACACAGGGTATTCAAAGCGTGATTATTTTGGGTACCGTGACCGAAGGGTGCGTTGAATCCACCGTGCGGTCTGCCTCGTATCACGACTATTACGTCATCGTGCTTGAAGACGCGGTAGCGACCCCCAATGCGTTACTCCATGAAGGCTCTCTCAACTTCTTTCGTGCGCGCTATCCAATACACACCTGCGATGCCGTCCTCGCTGCCATTCAAACCGCAAAACAAAAGGTCCACTCATGAGTATCTCAATGCCCCTGTCGCTTGGCATTCATCCCGGAAAAAATCAACAGCTGCGCGCGCTCATTGCCGACCCTGCGCTGCTGGTCGCGCCCGGCGCCTTTGACTGTCTGACGATTCGACTCGCCGAACAGGCTGGGTGCAAAGCCGCTTATATGACCGGCTCGGGGGTCTCGATTACGCGTCTGGGCGCACCCGATGTTGCGCTACTGTCTTTTGCCGAAATTGTGGATCAGGCTAAGCGCATGGCCGACGTCACAACCATCCCCATCATCGCCGATGCCGATACGGGTTATGGCGGGCCACTGAATGTGATTCGCACCGTTCGCGAGTTCGAACGCGCGGGCATCAGTGGCATCCAGATCGAAGATCAACAGTGGCCCAAACGCTGCGGACATGAGCCCGGTCGTAAGATCGTCTCGACCGAAGAAATGGTCGGGCGCATTAAAGCCGCAGTTGATACGCGGCACGATCCGAATGTCGTCATCATCGCGCGTACCGATGCCCGCAGTGATCTCGGCCTCAACGCTGCCATCGAACGCTCGCAGCGCTACGCCGAGGCCGGTGCTGACGTGTGCTTCCTTGAGTCACCAGAATCTGCTGACGAAATGCGTTTGCTCAACCAACACGTCAAGATACCCACGCTAGCGAATCTCGTTGAAGGGGGTCGCACGCCGATGCTCCCCGTTGATCAACTCACCGCCTTGGGCTATAGCGTCGTAATCTTTCCGAATTCGATGACCCGCGTCATCGCTTCAGTCGGCAAAGCCTTATACGCAGAGTTAGCACGCAACGGCTCAAGCGCGGCGTTCTCGGATCGCATGGTCGACCATCGCACCCTCTGGAATCTTTTTGAGTACCCGGCTTTTATGGAACTTGAAAGCCGTTATGTCCAACCCACCGCCTCTCAGGAGTCAACAAAATGAAGCGCCTTCACCTTGCACTCGCAGCAAGTATCAGCATTGTTTCAGCAGGATTTGGCTTGACGCACTCGGCACACGCCGTTGAGTGGAACGCCTACACCTACGCTCCCGCCGCAACCCTGGCAGGTGCACGCGGTTTACAAACCATTACCGAACGCGTTGCCAAAGAAACAAACGGCGAATTAAAAATTAATTATCACTTGGCGGGCGCCGTTCCGATCAAAACCACCACGATTACCCAGGCCGTTGCAGAAGGCACCATGCAACTCGGTGACGACGGGCTGTACCAAGGCAATATTCCAATCGGTGGCTTACTGCAGCTGCCCATGCTCTTGGTTACAACAGAGCATCTTGAAATTGCACTCAAAATCATGATGCCCTACATTGAAAAAGCCTACGCCTCAAAAGGCGTGCAAGTGATCGGCGGCTATTACTACCCACTACAAGTATCGTGGTCGCGCAACAAGCTTGAATCGTTGGCAGACTTCAAAGGCCAGAAAATGCGCGTGACCTCGCCAGAGCAATCTGCCTTTGTTCGCCAATTTGGCGGCGTACCTGCAACCTTGGGCGCTGAAGAGGTGCCCTCAGCCTTGGATACCGGCGTCATTAGCGGCGTCTTCACCGCCAGTTCAGGCGGTGGAAAAATCTGGGGTGACTTGTTGAAATACAGCTACCGCTTAGGTCCAAACTATTTCAATGCCTTCATCATCGTCAACAAAAGCGCCTACGACAAGCTGACCCCAGGCACTCAAGCCAAGCTCAAGAGCATCGTCTCAGATGTCATGCCCTGGAACACCAAAACGCTTTTTGAAGAAGAAGATCAAGTCACGGCTGCGTTGCGCGCCAAGGGTATGAAGATCACCGAGGCGACGGCCGCCGATATGGCCTTGGGTGCGAAGCTGATGGAACCCTATTGGAAAACCTGGGCTGAAAAACAAGGCCCCGATGCAGTAGAAGCACTTTCTAAAATCCGCGCAGCGATTGGTCGCTAGAGGTCAGCCATGAACACCACGACGAACAGTACTGAAGAGCACTACTGGGGCAAAGGTTTTATCGATGGCACCATGGTGTTCTGTCAACTCGCGATGCTTGCGATGATGCTGTTAGTCGTGGCTGAGGTGACCGCTCGACTGCTAGGATTTAACCTTGAATTATCCGAAGAGCTTGGTGGCTATTTGTTAGTCACCGTCTCTTTTTTAAGCTTGGCGGGCTGTGCCATGCACAACAGTTTCCATCAGGTTGAGTTATTCACAAGTCGTTTATCCGCGCAGCAAAACCGCGTGCTGATGGTGATCTTTATTTTGATCGCTTTAGCAACCTCGGTGATTTTGGACTATCACCTGATTAATTTTGTCATTGCGAGCTATGTACGCAACGATCTTGCACCGACTTTACTAGAGACCCCTCTCTGGATCCCGAGACTGGTCATGCCTTTGGGCATCACCTTACTTTGTATGGCGCTGGTCGTGATGTTGTTGCGCGATATCAAACGCGTGATTCAAGGCGCCAAGGAGGCACAGCAATGAGTTCAGGCACCGAAATTATTTTGATCTTTGGCGTCTTTATTGCCTTGCTATGCTCAGGTCTCTGGGTGCCCTTTGCGATCACGGTCGCCTCCTTACTCTACATCACAACACATGGCGGCTTTGGTAGCTTAAAAGCCATGGGTCTGGTGAGTTGGGGCAGCATGGATAGTTTTACGCTCACCGCCATTCCGCTGTTCATCATGCTTGCACTGATCATGGAGAAAAGCGGCTTGAGTTTTAGCGTGTATCGCGCGCTATCGCTGTTTGTGAAGCGTATCCCCGGTGGCCTGTTGCAAACCAACGTAGCGGGTTGTGCCTTATTTGCAGCAATCAGCGGTTCAAGCGTTGCCACCGCCGCGGCGATTGGCTCGGTTGCCCTACCCCAGTTATTACAGCGTGGTTATGACCGCAAGCTTTCGGCGGGCACGCTCGCCGCGGGGGGCACACTCGGCATCATGATCCCACCCAGTCTGGCCTTCATCATCTATGGCACCTTCACAGAAACCTCAATTGCCAAATTGTTTATGGCTGGTGTCGTGCCCGGTTTACTACTCACAGGTCTATTCATGCTGTACGTCGCAATTCATGCGATCTTAAAACCCTCTATTGCCCCTAAAGAGACGACCACTACTACGCGCGCTGAATGGTTGCGCGCCATCTTCGACCTGATGCCCTTTGTCTTGTTGATTGGCGGCACGATGGGTAGCATTTATATGGGGCTGGTCACGCCCACAGAGGCGGCGGGTGTGGGCTGCCTCTTTGCAATCATCATCGCGCGGCTCTGGGGTAATTTAGATTGGCAGGCCTTTCGTGGCGCCATGTTTGACACTGTTTTAGTCAGTGGCAATATTCTTTTTATCGTCTATAGCGCGTTTTTGTTTTCTTATGCCATTTCAATGGCTGGCGTTGGTCGTGATCTCACAAATTTTTTAGGTGCACTCAATCTGACGCGCTTTGAGTTTTTATTGGCACTATTTGTTCTTTACACCATTCTCGGTTGCTTAATTGAAAGTATCGGGATGATTGTCATTACCGTACCGCTGCTCTATCCTGTTTTGCTCAAGTACGGGATTGACCCTGTGTGGTTTGGTGTCATCTTGGTATTATTTATTGAGATGGGTCAGATCACGCCACCTGTTGGAATCAATTTATTTGTCATACAAAGTATCTGGAAAGGTAAACTTTCAGAGGTTGTATACGGCACGATTCCTTTTCATTTGATCATGTTTCTTGTCGTTGCCCTGTTGGTGTTTTGGCCCGAGATTGCCCTGTGGCTGCCGCGCGCAATGACAAAGTAGCGTAGGTGCTTGAAGAGATGAGCCAAGCGCTACCTAAAAAAAATGTAACGAAGCAGTCGCTCCCGAAACGGGTCAAAAGATCCGACTGGACAAGCTTTCGAACGAATAAAAGCTTGCCCAGTCCTTTGTATCATCAAATTTTTTCATTTTTACGGGATCGTATCTTAGAGGGCTCCTTCGCCTCTGGCGCGATATTTCCAAGTGAAAGCCAGATAGAAAAAGCCTTAGAGGTTTCTCGTATCACCGCACGCCGTGCCCTAGAAGAACTGGCCGCACGCGGACTCATTGTCAAAACTCAGGGCAAGCAATCCATCGTTGCACTTTATCGGCCGAGTACTCAGCTGGTGGCAGGGGTTGAAGGCATGATTGAAAATAATCGTCGCATGGGGGATGCAACAAGTGTAGAAATGCTGTCCCATGAGCAGGTGCCGGCGGGTACAGAAGTGGCGACAAAACTTAAGGTGAAGCACAAGGCTGCGGTGCTCTGGTCGGTACGCGTTCGACGCCTTAACGGCGTGCCATTCTCATACGCAGTGACACATTTACCTTTGTTTGTGAGCCGACAGGTCAAAACTGAGCAGATGTCAACGCGCCCGTTAATTGACCTACTTGAGGCTGCTGGTATCGTGATTGCTCGTGCCGAACAGGTGATTTCTGCGGTGCAAGCCACGCCAGAAGTTGCGCGTGCGTTGCACGTTGAGCCTGGCGCCGCATTGTTGTCCTCTGAGCGCATTGTTTACGATCGTTTTGAACGACCGGTTGAGTTGATCTGCGTGCAGTATCGACCCGACCTGTATCAATACGGTGTCGAACTCAAACGCACAACTTCAGCCAAAGGCAATCATTGGGCGTCAGAGAGCAGAGCGAAAGCAAAAACAAAAACGATGCCGGCAAAAAAATAAGTCAACCGACTCGTTCATAAATTAACGGGCTAATTCAATCGAATCCCAAGCTCTTTCACCAAAGGCTGCATCAGCAACCGCTCTTGCGTAATCGTCTCACCCATCTGTTGCGGTGTGCTGCCTACCGGCATCATTCCCAACGTTTCAAGCTGTTTAAGCATGGCCGGTTCTTGCAAAATTTGCGCAACGGTTTTTTGAATCAGGGCGATGCGCTCTGGGGGGATGCCAGCCGGGCCCATTAAGCCGAGCCACGGGAGTGACGAATAACCAGCTAAGCCAGACTCTGAAAGCGTTGGCGTATCTGGCAAACCCGCAAAGCGCTCGGGGCTTGTAATCGCAATCGCCCTTACTCGGCCGCCATCTAGCATTGCTTTGGCGCTAGACGGCGCCTCAAGCGCGATATCCAGCTGGCCGCCCACAAGGTCACCCTGCGTCTTGCTGGCTGCGTTGGCGGGCGCATAGACAGCCTTGATGCCGACACGGCGCGCAGTTTGCTCCCAGACCAAATGAAAGGCAGACCCAATCGCATACGAGCCAATCGTCAAGTCGCGAGTTTTAGCCTGCTGCACAAAATCTTGCCAGGTTTTTATCGGGCTCTCTTGACGCACAATAAAAATAAACGGCGTACGCGCTACAAGTGAAATCGGCTGTAGGTCTTTAATTGGATCGTAGGGCAGGCTGTCTACCGCAAACGGCATGATGGTGACAGACGACGCTGCCACCATCCCGATCGTGTAACCATCTGCCGGCGCTTTGACCAGCGCAGCTGTGCTGACAATGCCTGCACCACCAGGACGATTTTCAACCACAACGGGTTGACCCCACACCGCAGTAAGCCGTGTGGCCAACACCCTCAAGATCAAATCGATCGGGCCACCCGGCGGGTTAGAGACAATGACCTTGACCGGCTTGTCTGGGTAGACGCCTTGGGGTTGAGCTTGCGCCACGCGCGGGCTCAGCGCAAACAGGCTACACATGCCCATCGTCAACACAAACAGGGCTACACGATGCAGTTGGCTATTCATTCGCATACTGATAATCCTTTGCTTCAACCTAATTAGAAAATAAGTACCCATAGCGGTGACAGACGACTACGGATTCTAGGAACAGACGGATTTAAGTACTATTCAAAAACATGCACCGTTGGGCTCGATGCCCATCCAGGAGTGCGGTCATGAATGAACGCAATCCAGGCGCTCTGCATCTGCGCCACCAAGCGTGCACCATGCTCGGCGGTCATCCCCTGCAACATCGCGGCACCGTCAAAGCTTTCAAGATTACCAAAAACAAACGGCAACTCGCTGCAATGACATGCACCGAGTGCTGCATTTGGCCCATACGCAAACTCAAACACCCACGCTTGCCGACCGGCGGCGTGCGCGTCGTGCGCCCATTGCCGCGACGGTGCGCCAAAGATTTTTTCACCTAGCTGTTGGCTGGCCAGATTACGCTCGGCGCCCGGAAACGCCGTCATTTCATCGCGCGTGTAGCCTAACAATACATCGGCCCGCGTTGCCGCTTGCTGCATCAGGGGGCCGAGCGGCGAGTTAAAAAATTCTGGCGCACCCACTGGGCAAAATAAACTGCGATTAGCACCTTCCTCTTTAAGCGCGGCCATCACAGTCGGGGCCTGTTGCGCAGCCAGCAAACTGGCCACCGGCAACGCACGCGCCTCATCAACGGTCTGTGCACCGGTCGCATGCAAAAACACGCGACTCAGATGCGCGGCTTGCGCCGGCTCACGAAACCCGCGCCCCAGTGACGCGCTCTGCAAAATCGCACGGTTAAACAGCGGCTCGCGGACGAGCATTGCTGCAATATTGAAGCCCCCTGCCGACTGCCCCATCATGGTGATGTTGGCAGGGTCTCCGCCAAAATGTTCGATATTGTCGACAACCCAGCGTACTGCAGCTTCTTCATCGAGCAGCCCAACGTTGGCAGTTTCACCCGGCACATATAACCACCCCAGCGCGGCAAGCCGATAATTGACCCCGACCACCACGCAATCGCCCCCTGCGGCCAAGCGGGTGCCGTCGTACCAGGCCAGCGCGCCGCCACCGCTTTGCCAGGCGCCGCCATGTAGCCACACCACTACGGGGCGCTTGCGCTGATCACAGGCGGGTGTCCAGATTGCTAAGCGTAAGCAGTCTTCGTCTTGCACCGCCTCAAAATCACCCATGACCGTACGCAGGCGTGAAGGCAACTGCGGGCACACGGGCCCCGCTTGGGTTGCGTCAAACGGCGACTGTGGGCCTAAGGGTTGCGGCGGGGCAAAGCGTAGGGCACCGGTTGGGGCCTTGGCATAACGAAGCCCTAAAAACTGCGTGATTGTCGGGGTTTGCAGGCCCGTGACTTGGCCTTGTTTGAGAGCAACGGCGACGGGCTGCAGGGTGATCGACATCGGGCGTTGAGGTCCATGTGAAAAGAATCTAACAGCATTACAGCAGAAATCACTAAAATTGACTCATTCAACCAAGGTTTTACCTGCCTCTTACTGTTTTGACTTTTCGGATCTGCGCCGTGACGATAAAAGACCCCCTGCGCCCACTCGACCGCATCGACCTCAAGATACTCGATGTCTTACAACGCGACGGCCGCATCTCAATGACCGACTTGGCCGAGCGTGTAAACCTGTCTGCGACCCCATGCTCAGAACGGGTCAAGCGGCTCGAGCGTGAGGGCATCATCATGGGCTATTACGCGCGGGTCAACCCAGCCGCGCTTGGCAAGAGTCTGTTGGTATTTCTTGAAATCAAGCTCTCGACAAAATCCGATGAGGTGTTTGAAAAGGTAAAAAAAGAACTCGAATATGTGCCCGAGGTCATGGAATGCCACCTTGTGTCAGGCGATTTTGATTATTTGATCAAGGCGCGTTTGGCCGAGATGAGCAAGTATCGACAGCTCTTGGGCGAGATACTCAAACGTCTGCCCGCTTCAGCCGAGTCGCGCAGCTATGTTGTGATGGAAGAGATTAAGGAAACGCTGTACTTAGCTGTTGACCGCTAAGAAAGTATTCTGACAACAGGGAACACTATCGCGCGCCGCGCGCACTGACTTTGGCGCGCGAACAGTTCTAGGAAAGCGTGCGGATGAAATCCCATAAAACGGGATGGTCTGAGTTGGCCACGTTAAAACGAAACCAATTCGACGCGCGATCTTCTGGCCGAAAATACGCGCCAGGGGCTAACCAGATGCCATGCTTCAGGGCGCGCGTCGCGACACTCGTACTTTGTTTGGCATCAATCGGCAGACGTCCCCACAAAAATAAGCCGGCTTCAGGTTGAGCAAAAACCTCAACGCCTGCGGCCAACATACTTGCGCATACACGTTGGTGTGTTTGTTTGAGTTTGTCGGTTAAAAAATGAAGGTGTTGCTGGTAGTGCCCGTCACTCAAGACGTTGGCCACTACACGCTCAGTCACCTCGGACGAGGTTAGGCCGACGGCCATTTTGCTGCGTGCCAAACCTGCCAGGATGTCGGCATGCGCCGCCACATAGCCCACCCGTAGCGTGGGCGTAATCGTTTTCGAGAAGCCTGAAATATAGATGACGCGACGCAGCCCCTCGAGTGCGGCGAGGCACGGCGCGCCTTCGGGTGCGAGCTCGCGATAAATATCATCTTCGATCACCCATAAGCCGTGCTGCTCGGCGATCTCAAGCAAGCGCTTAGCGCTGCCCAACGGCAGCGTGGTGCCCGAAGGATTTTGCAACACGGTATTGACAAAGATCGCTTTGGGGCGCGCGCGCTTGATGAGTTGTGCGAGCTGATCGAGATCATGCCCGTCGACGTTACGCGGCAAGCCCACGACCTTCAGGCCGGCAAGCTGCAAGATTTGCAGCAGATTGCAATAACAAGGGTCTTCAACAACGACGGTGTCTCCGGGTTGCAACAGCGTGCGCACCACCAAATCAAGTGCTTGCGTCGCGCCCTGTGTCAACAGCACATTTGCTGACTCTGCCGGTATGTCATTGCGCCTGAGTCTGGCCGCGATTTGCTCGCGCAGCGTCGCCATGCCGTAAGGGTGCCCATAGCCACCAAAACGCGCGCCGGGCACACGGCTCAAGGTGCGCAAGGCATGCTGCAAGCCGCTTTCGTTGATCCACTCGCCAGGTAGCCAACCGCAGCCTGCCTTAATCGGCACTGAGTGGTCGGCGAATACGTCTGACAACAGCCACGCCGCGTTCAGGCTAGGTGCAGACCACGCGGGCGCAGCTGGGGGCGGCGTTGCCCTCTTGTCCACCACGCGGTACGAGGCGCCGCGCTTGGCCACCACCTGCCCAGACGCCACTAAGCGCTGATAGGCCTCTGAGACGGTAAATGCGCTAAGCCCCTGCTCACGGGCAAGTTGGCGCACCGAGGGCAAGGCATCGCCGGCCCGTAAGGCGCGGCTAGCAATCGCGGCGGTCAGCGTGGCGACGATTTGCTCGACCAAGCTGCGCTCAGCATTTCGATTAAGGTCCAGTGTGAAAGCCAAGTTTGGCACCTCTTTGGTGAAAGCGGGCAGGTCAGTCCGTCGATGTCGGGTGACTTTTATCCGCGGTTGCCCCACAACAACCGCAGCGGCCGGACAACCAGTACAGTTTGCCACATATTTATGCAACTGTACTGGTTGCGAGTCGCATTGCAGCGCTACAGTAAGGTTACAACCCGATTACCGGAGAACCCCATGAATGCTGTTACCGAAGCCATCAGCCTGTCCAACTCTGTGGACATGACCAATTTCTGGATGCCTTTCACAGGCAACCGTCAGTTCAAAGCTGCCCCGCGCATTCTTAAAAGTGCCAAAGATATGCATTTCACCACCATGGATGGCCAGAAGGTGCTTGATGCAAGCGCTGGCCTCTGGTGCGTCAACGCCGGTCACGGCCGCGCAGAAATCATCGAAGCTGTGCACAAGCAAATGCAAGAGCTTGATTACGCACCACCCTTTCAAATGGCCCACCCCTTGGCGTTTGAAGCCGCAAGGGTAGTCGCAGACCTCATGCCTAAAGGTTTGGATCGCATCTTTTTTGCGAACTCTGGTTCTGAGGCTGTCGACACCGCGCTCAAGATGGCACTGGCCTATCACCGCTCGCGTGGCGAAGGCCAGCGTACCCGCCTCATCGGTCGCGAGCGCGGTTACAGCGGTGTGGGTTTTGGTGGCATTTCAGTTGGCGGCATTGTTGCTAATCGTAAGGCCTACTCGGCTAATCTGATCCCCGGCGTTGACCACATTCCACACACCCATAGCATTCCTGACATGGGCTTTAGCAAAGGTCAGCCGCAGTGGGGCATGCACCTCGCCGATCACCTTGAAAGCCTGTGCGCCTTGCACGATGCCTCAACCATTGCGGCCGTGATCGTTGAGCCGGTTGCTGGTTCAACCGGCGTGCTGGTGCCGCCGGTGGGTTACCTGCAACGCCTGCGCGAGATCTGCACCAAGCACGGCATTTTGCTGATTTTTGATGAAGTCATCACCGGCTTCGGTCGCTTAGGTAAGGCCACCGCCAGCGAATACTTTGGCGTGACCCCAGACATGATCACAATGGCTAAAGCGATCAACAACGCTTCGATCCCGATGTCGGCTGTTGCTGCGAACACGCAGATCTATGACACCATTATCAACGCCAGCCCAGCCAATGCGATTGAAATGTTTCATGGCTACACCTACTCATCGCACCCCGCCGCTGCAGCCGCCTGCCTGGCGACTCAAGAAATCTACAAACGCGAAAAATTGTTCGAACGCTCTTTGTCTCTTGCCCCGAAGTTTGAAAAAGCGATTCACGCACTGCGTGGCGAGCCTTACGTCAAAGATATCCGTAATATCGGTTTGATGGGCGCAGTGGAGCTTGAATCGCGCGCAGGCGCGCCAGGTGCACGCGCGTATGAAGTCTTTTTAAAGTGCATGGAGATGGGCGTTTTGGTGCGCTTCACCGGCGACAGCTTGGCGTTTTCGCCACCACTGATCGTGAGCGAAGACCAGATCAACGAAATTTTCAACACGGTTAAAAAAGCGATTCATCTGGTTGCCTAGTATTCGGGTCCGGCTCACAACAAAGAAGGCGCTTCGGCGCTTTTTTTGTTTTCGCGAGCCGTGCGATGCCAACAACAAGCCAGAAGCCCCGCCAACGATTATGATGCAGCTAACCCCATTTTGCCGTGACGCTTAGTAATGCCCTGGCTCGACGTCATGCCGGAGCGCCATACATACCGGCCTCTGGCTCTTATGACTTAACCTTTGCAGGATTCTTTTCACTTATGAACTGGCAGCTTCCGTTTCAGTCTGGTCGTCAACCCGTCCTAGCCCGCAATATCGTTTCAACGTCGCAACCGCTCGCCTCGCAAGCGGGTGCCGCTGTGTTTGCGCGCGGTGGCAATGCGATCGACGCCGCCATTGCTGCCGCCATTACGCTCACAGTGGTCGAGCCCACCATGAATGGTATCGGCGGTGATGGTTTTTCGATTATTTGGGATGGCAAAAAACTGCACGGCCTGAACGCTTCAGGGCGCGCGCCCGCCGCCTGGTCGCCCGAGCGTTTCAAAGGCATGGCCACCATGCCCAAGAATGGCTGGGAGTCAGTCACCGTGCCCGGCGCCGTCTCGCAATGGGTGGCCTTGTCAAACAAATTTGGACAACTGCCTTTTGAGGATTTGTTTAAGGACGCGATTCGTCATGCACGTGAAGGATTTCCGGTCAGCCCAGTGATTTCTAAGCAATGGGCAACAGCTGTCAAAGAGTTGGCGCAACATCCAGGCTTTAACGCCTTCATGCCAAATGGTCGCGCACCTGCCACCGGTGAGGTCTGGAAATTTACCGACCAAGCCGACACACTCGAAGATATTGCGCGCACAAAAGGCGAGTCGTTTTATCGCGGTCGTCTGGCAAAAATGATTGCCGCGTTTTCTGCCGAGTGTGGCGCGGCGATGACTGAGGCTGACTTGGCTGCACATCAGGCCGACTGGGTCGAGCCCATCTCGACGAACTTTCGTGGCTATGACGTGCATGAGATCCCGCCAAATGGTCAAGGCCTCACGGCTCTGCTTGCACTGAACATCATCGAACACCTGCCCTACAACGAAACAGCACCAAACTCAGCTGAGCGCATGCACTTAGAGGTTGAAGCGATGCGTGTCGCCTTTGCCGACTTATTCGCCCACGTGGCCGACCCCGAATTTATGAAGGTCAGCGCAAAAGATTTGCTCAGTAAATCCTATGCGCGCGAGCGCGCCAAGCTGATTGACCCTAAAAAAGCGGGCACCTACGCTGCGGGTCAACCACCTTCGGGTGGCACCATTTATTTATGTGCCGCTGACGCAGAGGGTCGCATGATTTCGTTTATTCAATCGAACTTCAAAGGCTTTGGCTCGGGCGTGGTCGTGCCAAAAACCGGCATCGCGCTACAAAATCGCGGCTCTGGCTTTGTCACGACACCCGGCCACCCCAATCAAGTCGCTGGCGGCAAGCGCCCCATGCACACCATCATCCCAGCCTTCATGACGCGTGATGGTCAACCTGAAATGGCGTTCGGTGTGATGGGTGGCAACATGCAAGCCCAAGGCCATATGCAAATGGTGTTGCGTCGTGTGGTTGAGCAGCACAACCCTCAAGCCTGCTCAGACGCACCGCGCTGGCGCATCAACGATGTGGCTGAGTTAACGCTTGAGGCGACGGTCAGCCCCGCTGTGGTCGCAGGGCTCAAAGCTATGGGCCATGCGCCGCTGATCGCCGCACCTGACAGTACCGACTTTGGGAGCGCACAATTAATTGCCCGGTTAGGCGAGCAGCAAGCAAAGACTGGGCCCTTTGCCTACGCTGCAGGCTCTGAGCATCGCCGCGATGGTCAGGCGGTAGGTTACTAAGGCTAGACGCTAGTTGGCGACGTCACCCCCGCACGGTCAATATTGGATCGGCGCCAACACTACAAGGTCTTAGAAGGCGCAAAATCGACATCTCTACGAAAAGAAAAAAGGGGCAATCGGGGAAAGTAGATTACCCCCTAGCCACATTACTCCACCGTCACGCTCTTGGCCAAATTGCGTGGCTTGTCGACATCGGTGCCCCGTGAACACGCCGTGTGATAGGCCAATAACTGCAAGGGCACGGTATGCAAAATCGGTGAAAGCAAGCCATAGTGCTCTGGCATGCGGATCACATGCACGCCCTCGGCACTCACGATTCGGGTATCCATGTCGGCAAACACATATAGCTCGCCGCCGCGCGCGCGCACCTCCTGAATATTTGATTTGAGTTTTTCTAACAAGGCATCGTTAGGCGCAATCGTGACCACGGGCATCTGCTCAGTGACCAGTGCCAAAGGGCCGTGCTTGAGCTCGCCCGCTGGGTAGGCCTCGGCATGGATATAGCTAATTTCTTTGAGCTTGAGTGCGCCCTCGAGTGCGATCGGGTAATGCATGCCTCGGCCTAAAAACAGTGCGTTCTCTTTGGTGGCAAAGCGCTCGGCCCACGCGATAATTTGTGGCTCAAGTGCGAGTACGGCACTAATCGCTGCAGGTAAATGTCGCAGCGCCTTAACGTGCTCAGCCTCTTGCTGCTCGGTTAACTGACCGTGCACCTGGGCCAAGGCTAGCGTCAGCATGAACAACGCTGTGAGTTGGGTTGTGAAGGCTTTGGTAGAGGCCACACCGATTTCAACGCCAGCGCGCGTGATGTAAGCCAGCGCGCACTCGCGCACCATCGCACTCGTTGACACGTTGCAAATCGTCAACGTGTGTTGCATGCCAAGCGAACGCGCATGTTTTAACGCTGCAAGCGTATCGGCCGTTTCACCAGACTGCGAGATCGTCACCACCAACGTGTTTGCGTGAGGCACGCTATCGCGGTATCGATACTCGCTTGCAATCTCAACTGAGACCGGAATTTTTGCAACCGCTTCGATCCAGTATTGCGCGGTGAGCCCTGCGTAATAACTCGTACCGCAAGCCAAAATCAATACGCGATCAATCTGTTTAAAAGTTTTATACGCCCTGTCGCCAAACAGCTCAGGCGTGATCGACTCTACATCTTCAAGCGTGTCAGCGACCGCACGAGGTTGCTCAAAAATTTCTTTTTGCATGTAATGGCGATACGGGCCAAGCTCAGCTGCACCGGTATGTACCTGCACCGTATTGACCTTGCGGTTCACCTGCTTGCCGTTTGCATCCATGATCCAGACATTGCCAAGCTGCAAATCGGCCACATCACCATCTTCGAGATACACAATTTGATCGGTCGTACCCGCCAACGCCAAGGCATCAGACGCTAAGAAGTTTTCGTTTTGACCTCTCCCAATTACCAGCGGCGAACCATAACGTGCTGCCACAATGCGGTGCGGTTCGTCGCGACAAAACACTGCAATCGCATAGGCGCCTTTTAGTCGTTTGACTGCCTGCTGAACCGCCTCAAGCAAATCGCCGTGATACAAATGCCGCACCAGATGCGCAATCACTTCGGTATCGGTCTGGCTTTCAAACAGATAGCCCACCGCCTGCAAGTCGGTACGCAGGTCTTCGTGATTTTCGATAATGCCGTTATGCACCAACGCAATGCTTGGGGCTTCTTGCGCAAGCCCTGAAAAATGCGGGTGCGCGTTGCGGGTAACCGGAGCGCCGTGCGTCGCCCAACGGGTGTGCGCAATCCCCGTAAATCCTGCGATTCGCTCACGCGTAATCGTCGCGGCCAGTTCGGCCACACGCTCGGTGCTACGCGCGCGGCGCAGTGTGCCGTTATCAAACACGGCGACACCACACGAGTCATACCCGCGGTACTCAAGACGGCTGAGCCCCTCGAGCAAAATCGGTGTGATGTCTCTTGAAGCAACTGCACCTACGATGCCACACATAAAAATCCCCTAACTGTGTTGGGATTGTGCCAAACTTAAGGTGAAATTTTATGTCTATTATTAAATAATATTGAAATAAAATATTGAAAACAGAATTATATGTAATATAATTTCATATCTTATGATTTTTTAACGCTTTAGTTCTCTCTATGATGACCGAGTCACTCGATGAGCTTGATCTGCGCATTCTTGAGCAACTCCAGCAAGACGCAAGCCTAACCAACCAAGACCTCGCCGAACGGGTGCACGCCTCAGCGCCTACCTGCATGCGGCGTGTGCGCCGACTCACTATCTCGGGCGTCATTCAAAAACAAGTCGCGCTTGTCGATCCGGCAAAAGTTGGCACAACGCTTACCGCCATCCTCGAGGTCACGCTTGACATACAGTCAGCCGAAAACCTGCAGCAGTTTGAAGGCGTGATCGCACTCGAGGCCGCCGTGCTGCAATGCTATCGAGTGTCGTCCGGGCCAGACTTTATCCTAGTGACCCAAGTGGCCGATATGCCGGCGTACCATGCGTTCGTGCATCGGGCCCTGACAGCGCAGGCAAACGTTCGCAATGTTCGAACTTTTTTTTCAATCCACCGCAGCAAGTTCAACACCGGCATCGTGCTCGGCAAATCACACGCTTAGCGTCACACCCGCTGCTCAGTCAGTGCCGCGCGGTAAACCTCAACATAACGTTCGGCCATACTGTCTGCAGCGTACTCGGCGCGCACCGCAGCGTAGGCGACCTCAGCCCTTGCCTGCGCCTGTTCGGGCTGCGCCAATGTTGAACAGATATGAGCAGCCATCGTCGTAGCGTCGCCCGGCTTGCACACCAACCCGCGTCCTTCGCACACCGTTTCTTTCAAACCGCCGGCATCTGTTGACACCACTGGTATTTTTTGCAGCATGGCATCAAGCACGCTGCTGCCTAGCGCCTCAAAACGCGAGGACATGACAAAAACCGAAAGTGCCGCGAAGAGCGACTCGACGTCAGGTTCAAACCCCAGCAGCAGATACCGGTCCTGCAAACCCAACTGTGCAATCGCCTGCCGGGCCTGTTGCGATGCCGCGCCGTCGGCACCCCAATGCACAAACACCACATCCACAAACTGTTCACACACTTTTGCTGCCGCGTGAATTAAGGTCACCGGATCCTTCTCGGTTGAAAGCGCCGCAGCACTACCCACTAAGCGCCTACCCTCAAGCCTGGTTTGTTTTAAGAAATCCTGTACCCGCTGCGGTTGCGCCGCAACCGGCAATACCGCACTCGGGATCACGCGCGTCGCCACCCCGAGCGCGCGAGGCGCTTGTGCGGCGGCTTCGCTAATGGCGACCAGCTGACTGACTCTGCGCCATTTCAGCCCCGTTAGCCAGGCACGTGCTCCAACCGGAAAACTCGTTCGCCGCGAGAACACGAGGGGGCGGGCACGCCAGACAGCCGCCACAACGGCCCAGGCGACCGCGCTTGCGGTTTGCGCATGCCAGACATCAAATTGCTTACCCTTTCGCGCCAGCCACCAACCAAAAGAGAGCCCACCCTCAGCCGTATAAACGATGAAGCCCCGAGCTGCCGCCTGCTTGGCCAGGGCGCTGTCTTTGCGTAACAACAAGTGCACCTCATGGCCTCGCTCACGCAGTCCTAAGGCCGTCAACAGCGTTTGCCTTTCACCCCCCCGCCAACCGCGCTCGGTGTTGAGCTGCAAAATACGCAGGCTGGGCTCAGCCATGTTGTCCCGCATGCGGCGCTTGCCGATAACGGATCGCATTGACCGTGACCGCACACAATGCAAAACAAACAGCGACCCACAGGCCTAGCAAAGGACCCGAGGTAAATCCCATACTGAAGACCATCGCGACGACGGCACCGCCAAAGGTTTGGCTAAATACCCGAGTGGTTGCTTGTAACCCGCCGACTGCGCCCGCGCGGTGACGCGGCGCGGCACTCAACAGCACGCGATTATTCGGTGTTTGAAAAAAACCAAACCCGACTCCCGCCAGCATCATTGCGGCAAACAACCAAGTGTTGTCTACATCTGCTGGCATTAAAGCGATTGCGGCCAGGCCCAACGCCATTGCGGCCGCGCCGATGCCACTTAAGATTGCGACCGGAAACCGATCAGACAGCGGCCCGGCAATCGCGGCAATCATCGCGGCGCCCACGGGCCAGCCCGCCAGTAAAATTCCCACTGTGATTTGTGATCGTTGCAGCGTGGTCAATAAATAAAACGGGAGCGACACAAAGGTCGCCATTTGCGCCGAGAACGTACTCGCTGAAGCCGCGAGGGCAAATCGCATCGCAGGAATACGAAATAAATCCACCGGAAATAAAGGCGCGGGTTGCGCGCTTGAGCGCCGGATTAAAAAAGTCACGACAGCGACCGCTGCCACAATCAAGAGCGAAGCCTGCCACGTGTAGGTCGCTAGATAATCAATTCCAAGGATCAGAAGACCAATCGCGGACATGCTTAATAGTGCAGAGAACCAGTCAAAGCGCGATTGGATTGGCGCAACGTCTGGCAAGTATTTAGCGCCGAACAACGCTAGGCACCCCACTGGGATATTGAACACAAAAATCCAATGCCAACTCGCAGTCGACAAAATGAAGGCCCCCAGCGAGGGGCCCATTACCGACGAGACAGCGACGGTCATTGAGTTCCAACCGATTCCTCTTCCAATCAGATGGGCCGGATAAATATGCCGCACGAGCGCGCCAAACAGGCACATGATGGCCGAGCCACCCAGCCCTTGCACGACTCGACACACCAACAACACCGACAAGCTTGGTGCAAGCGCGCTGGCAATTGAAGCGAGGATAAACAACACCAACCCGCAGCGAAACAAAAGCTTAAAACCCACGCGCTCGCCAATTGCGGCCATCGGCATGAGCGTCATGGCCACCGTGAGGCCATACGCATTCACAATCCACACGACCGCGGCCGCCGATTGATTCAAGTCTTTTGCAATAGAAGGCAAAGCGACGTTTGACATCGAGGCGTCAAGCACCGACAACATCAAACCAATTCCGAGGGCAAAGGCTGCTTTACGGCGACGAACGGTAGGCAGCCCTTCATTCGCCTCAGGCGCGCGAGCTGTTTGTGCTTCAGACATTTTTAAGCTTTTTTAATTTTTTTAGTTGGCCGTTTCCAGCCCTCGATGGTGATTTGTTTAGTTCGAGAGATTGTCAATGTTTCGGCAGGCGCGTCGCGCGTGAGCGTCGTACCCGCACCAAGCGTCGCGCCACGCCCCACCCGCACCGGCGCCACGAGCTGCGAGTCTGAACCGATAAAGACATCGTCTTCTATGACGGTTCTGTGTTTATTGACACCATCATAATTGCAGGTGATGGTGCCCGCACCGATGTTCACGCGCGCGCCGATCTCGGCATCACCGATATAAGCCAGATGATTGGCCTTGCTGTCCGAACCTAGGCGCGCGTTTTTAATTTCAACAAAATTACCAACATGCGTGCGATCGGCCAGCTCAGCGCCGGGGCGCAGGCGTGCATAAGGCCCGATCTTCGCGTCGCTGCCCACGATGGCTTGGTCAAGATGACTGAACGGCTCAATCCGGGTGCCTGCGCCGACCGTGACATCGCGCAACACGCAATGCGCACCAACCTGCACGCCATCGCCCAAACTGACCTCGCCTTCAAAGACACAACCCACATCGATAAAGACGTCTTGCCCGCACTGCAAAGTTCCCCGCAGTTCAAGGCGTGCCGGGTCGGCGATCGTGACACCCGCCTCAAGCTGACGGCGCGCAAGTTCAAGCTGCCACAAGCGTTCAAGCTGCGCCTGTTGCGCGCGGCTATTGACACCTAGCGTTTCGTAAGGCGCGCCAGGATGCGCAACGTTTACCGCAAGGCCTTGAGCCACCGCCATCCCGATAATATCTGTCAGGTAATACTCTGCCTGCGCGTTCTGATTCGTCAATTGTGACAGCCAGGTTTTCAGTTGCGCGGTGGGTGCAGCGATGATTCCCGTGTTGACCTCGGTGATTGCGCGCTGCGCGGGCGTTGCGTCTTTGTGCTCAACGATCGCACAAACGTGCCCCTGTGCGTTGCGCACAATACGGCCATAACCCGTCGGGTCGGGTAATAGTTCAGTTAAAACCGCCAGACCCTTTTTCCGCGCGGTTAATAACGCACGTAAGGTTGCAACTTCTACCAGAGGCACATCACCATACAACACGAGCGTGACATCGTCTTGCCCGTTTTCTTTCAAGTGCGGCGCGGCTTGCAACACCGCATGCCCTGTGCCTAACTGAGGCTGCTGCAAAGAAAATTTCAAATCGGTTTGCGCCACAAACGCCTGTTGCACCTGCTCGGCGCCGTGACCGACCACCACCACGACACCCTCGGCCTCGAGCGCGCGCGCCGCCTTCAGTACGTGCGACAGCATTGTGCGCCCTGCGATGGTGTGCAAGACCTTAGGGCGGCTGGACTGCATCCGCTTGCCTTGGCCTGCGGCCAAAATCACAATATTCAACATAGTCTGGGGGTCTGGTTATTATTTGTTGGTCTTGAGTGGTTTTAACTTCAACTTTAACGTGCAACGGACAACGAACATAAACAGAATTTGCAGGCGCGCTAAGGCCTGTTGTTCAAAGTGGTTTTTTTGTGACCACTTTTTTGCTGGTTTTTTTAGTCACTTTTGCTGCTGCGGGGGGCTTGGCGCTGGCAGCCGTTGGCGCTTTTGAAGCCAGGCTCGACGCAGTCGCCGCAGCCACCTGTCCAAACTGCTGTTGCAACATATCCCACCACGCCAGAGCGGCAGCGGGCGGCGCGTGTGGCGGCGCAACGCCAACGCCATTCGCACTTGCTGAATTAGCACCTGCTGAATTCGCAGCTGCTGAGCTGGCCCGGCCATTGCGCGAGGTTGGCTGCGCCGCTTGAGGCTCAGGCGTTGGTGTATTTGCTGGGGTTGCCGTTGTTGCTGGCGCCTGAGTCATGGGCCAGCCGGCTGGCCAGGTGGGCGACACGGTCGCAGCCCCTTGCTCTGCCTTGGCACCCAGCCCAGCAGAACTCGCCGCCATAAATGACTTGAGCGTTGCGATTGTGGCGGCTTGAACCTCCAGGCCCTGGATCGTGCTGCTTAGCATCGACAAGTTTAGTTTGAGCCAGTTTTCGACTGACTTCAGTTCAGCAATCTTACGCTCGAGCTCTTCGGGATTCAGAGAGGGGGTGAGCCCCGTGTTCATCCCAGCGGGTCCAGCCAACCCGGCAAAGGCCTGACGCATCATTTCGAGGCTTGCCAACAGCGGGTTCGCGGCGCTGGCGCCACTTTGGCCAAACCCGGGCAAAACAAAAGGATTAGGGGGCGTCGCACTCATAGAGAGCCTTGTTGTTAAGCGTGATGGTTAGATATTACTCGCATCTGCAATGCGCCTGACAAGCAAAAATCCTTCTTGAAAGTGTTTGTCCGGCGCTTAAAGTCTAAATATTCTGTGACAATACGCTATGCCGATCATACTGACGTTAACTGAACTTGAAGCCGCCATCAATTTCTGGCGCCAACGCAGCCCCTCGGTGGGTGAAGAACTGCGGCTGTGCCCCGAGGCCTCAAGCCTGGCGACGCCCTACGCGCTGATGATTATCGAGCGACGCAAAGAACTCGCGGTTGCCGAGCTCTCAGAGCGGGCGCAGGGTGCACTCGCCACCTGGCGTGAAACCTTGGCTCAGCGCGGCTAGCGGCACACAAACTTCAACGCAACAAACGTTGAATATCATGCGCAATCGCCGCTGCACCAATGTTGTTCGCTAAAAGCACCCGTGACTCGCCTTGCGCGTCGAGCAAAAAGAACGACGCGCTGTGATCCACTGAGTAGTTTCCTTGCACCCCGGCGTTTTTTGCGTAATAAATCTTAAACGAGCTTGCGGCTTTTTTGATCTGGTCGGGCGTACCAGTGAGCCCCAAAAACTGTGAGTCAAAGCCTGAGACATACGCGCGTAAAACCTCTTGCGTATCACGCTCTGGGTCGACCGTTACCAACACAACCTGCACCTTTGCAGCTTGTGAGCCCAACAGTTTCATGACTTGGGTAAGCTCAGCTAGCGAACTTGGACAAATATCGGGGCACTGCGTAAACCCAAAGAGCACTACCGTCACTTTGCCTTTAAGAGTTTCAAGCGTATGCGGGCGGCCATCGGTGCCGGTTAAGGCCAACTCTTTACCTAAGTGCGTACCCGTGATGTCGCTGCCTTTAAAGCCTGGTGCAGCATCCTTACAGGCGGTTAAGCCCAGCACACACACACTGAACAGCAGAGCAACTACGGCATGCCGCAGACCGTAGCGTTTCATTAGGGCACCATCAACAGCCAATGATCTGCGAGCAAGGCCGCAAACAAAAGCGATAAATAGAAAATTGAAAATCTAAAAAGCTTACGCGCTAATTCGTCGCTATAGGCGCGGTAAAGCTTAAAAGCATAACCAACAAAAATTAGCCCAAGCGCCACCGCCGTCCCCAGATACAACAGCCCACTCATGCCCACGATATAGGGTAAGAGTGTCGTGGCCAACAAAGCAATGCTGTAGAGCAGAATATGCAGTCGGGTGAATTTCTCGCCGTGTGTGATCGGTAACATTGGCAAACCAGAGTTTGCATAATCTTTAGTGCGATATAGCGCCAGTGCCCAAAAATGCGGGGGCGTCCAAATAAAAATAATTAATACCAACAACCAGGCTTCGCCTGGCACCGCATCAGCCACCGCCGCCCAGCCCAGCGCCGGAGGCATTGCACCAGACAGGCCGCCAATCACAATATTTTGCGGAGTTCTGGGCTTCAGAATGATTGTGTAAATCACGGCATAGCCGACAAAGGTCGCAAAGGTGAGCCACATCGTCAGCGGGTTGACCCATTGATACAACACGACCATGCCAGTTGCTCCCAGCACGCCAGAGAAACCTAACACCTGCGCCGTAGAAATCGAACCCGTCGCAGTCGCGCGTTGCGCCGTTCGCTGCATACGCGCATCGACTTGCTGTTCGATCAGACAGTTCATTGCAAAGGCCGCTGCGGCGAGCAACCAGATGCCAACCGTCGCGGCTAGCACGAGCCTGAGGTCGGGTAGCTCTGGCGTTGCCAGATACATGCCGATCACTGCGCAAAATACAGCTAGCTGTGTGACGCGAGGCTTGGTCAACACAAGATACTGGCGCAGAAGGCTTGGGGTAGCGGCGGTCGTGCTGATCATGTTCACAGTTTTTATTGAGGCAACCTCGATTGTACCGACAAGCCTTGCACACGCGGCTTGGACAGTCTGGTCAACAGAGTCACCACCGCCAACACGAGCCCTGCCGCGCCGCCGTTATGCAGCACCGCAATCACTAAAGGCCACTGAAAAAAGATGGTCGTGAGACCTGTCACCAGTTGCGCGACCAGCAGGCACAGCACCAGTGTGGCCGGACCGCGCAGCCCCGCCTCGGCGCGCAAACGCCAGCCTAACCATCCCCAAAAAGCAAACACTAGCCAGGCTGTATTTCTGTGCACCCAATGAATCGCGGTCAACGCGGGCTGGGAAATCATTTCGCCGTTTGGCATTTCTCCGAGGCCCCGCACGACCGCAAACCCGCTTGCCGCATCCATTTGCGGCCACCAGCTGCCTTGGCAGGTCGGAAAATCCATACAAGCGAGCGCAGCATAGTTTGTACTGACCCAGCCACCGAGCGCAATTTGCACAAACAATAAGCCCAGCCCGAGGGCCGCCCACTTAAAGTCTCGAGCACTATGCTCAGACACTTGGAGGTGGGGCCTTTCGCGAGCCGCCAGCCAAGTCATCAGTGCAAGCAAGCTTAAACCACCCAGCAAATGGATGGTCACGATCGCCGGCATCAACTTTTGCGTCACAGTCCAGGCCCCAAAAGCGCCCTGTACACACACGGCGAGCAAAGCCACGAATGCGAGCGCCGGCGAATGCCCCAACTTTGTCCGATGACGCCAAGCCATCCAGCAAATAGAAATAATCAACAGCCCAAGAAAGCCACCCACATAGCGATGAATCATCTCAATCCAAGCTTTTGGTACCGTCACGGGCCCGTCTGGCATGATTTGTGCAGCTTCGCGGATCGCTTGCATCGCACCTAGCGGCGTCACGTTGCCATAACAGCCAGGCCAGTCGGGGCAGCCCAACCCAGAGTCGGTTAAGCGCACAAAGGCTCCGAACATAATCAGGTCAAGCGTAAGAAACCAGGTCAGGAACAATATCTTTCGGTAGCGACGGCGTGTTTGTGCAGCCGCGTTTCGTTCGCCTGCGCCTAGCTCACCCGCGCCAGTGTGAGGGGCTGATGTGCTCGCAGTTTCCTGGGCGGTTATGCTCATCAGCCTATCCTCGAGTTACGCACAAGTTTACTGATATCCCCACGCACCTTTTCAGGCTCGGCGTTGGCAGGATATTGCAAAATCAGATTGGCGTGAGGATCAATAATCCACATCGGCTCAGCCAGAGCGCTTGCCGCGGTGGCCACAGTGGAGGCCGCAGTTTCTGTCATTAAAAACGCCTTGAGCTGCTCGGGCTTGATGCGCAACATCACGGTGCCTTTATAGGCTTCAAGCACTTTGGCGGGCACCGGCGCGTCATCGGTAATAAACCAAACGCGCGCCAGACGCTCAACGTTTTTCCCTTGGCTTGCGTGCGAATTGCGTAAGATAAATAATTTACGTGCGCAGGCATCCTGGCAGTCACCGCCATCAGCCGCAACCAGCAACCACTTCCCCCTTAACGTTTCAACATCAAACGGCTGGCCGTCAAGCGTCGTTGCCTCGAGCGCCGCCCGGGCGGGTATCGGACGTTGTGGCTCGATTAACGTGCCGTAGGCCACGCTGCCGTCAGGACGCCACTGGGGGTTGAAATAAACCAAAACCGCCGCCAGCACAGGGGCCAGACTAAGCAAGATAATCAGCACAAGTGGCGTGCGTGAGCGCGTGCGCGATGGGGTCAACTCAGTCATGTTCTTCCGTCAAAAAAGTCGGCGCGATCGGCTGCGCCTGGTACGCCAGACCACAACCACCAGCGCGATTAAACAAATCGCTGCAAAACCAAACCACTGCATGGCGTAACCGGTATTTTTGTCGGCATCAACAGACGGCTGCGGCCAGGTTCTTATCAGACCATCATTTGCGGGACTTGTCTGCAACAACACTACAGGGAAAAAATTTAATCCACTCACTTTTGACAGTTCGGCAACTGCGAGGTTCTGCCGCCTGGGCAATAAATTGGTATCAATCGCCTCGGAGCGCGCTGCAGAACTAGCGGGTCCAGCGAAAGCAAGCGTCTCGTTCGCGGGCTTTGCTGAAGACCATAACTCAAACAATCTAGGCACATGCTCGGCGAGCTCGCCGCTCAGCTGCTGATCCGAGCCAGACGTTGGCACAATTGGGGCTATATTTTCACCCAGCGGTCGCGCAAACCAGCCTCTTAAAACCAATACTGCTCGACCGTCTGCTATCACAAGAGGCGTTGCCAGCCATAAACCGGGGCGACCGTTCAAGTTCCGGTTATCAAGCAGCAGGCTCAGGTCGCTTCGCCAACGTCCCTGAACGGTAGCCGGCGTCCAATTTTTAAAATTGTGTGCTTCTTGAGTCGCGTTGTTTAACTCAATCGCTGTGGCCTTGCGGCCTTGCTCAATGTTAGCAGCAATGGCTCGGCGCTCTGTGGCGCGGTCGAGTTGCCAAAAGCCTAAAGAGACACAGGTCCCTCCAACGAGCATAAGCAACGCCAGGGCAAGAGCTGTGCGTGTATTTCGAGTCCCTGACGACATGTCTGCGATAATTCCTGTTTTTAGCGGAGTGCGTCGTGCGCATACTAGTAATTATTGCCTTTATCGGCATCTTGGGTAGCTTAGCGTCAGCATTGTTTTATTTGATGCGTGACAAAGGCGCCTCAAGCAAAATGGTCAATGCGCTAACGCTTCGAATCGGCCTGTCGGTCGTACTGTTCTTGCTGCTGTTGTTCTCTTACTGGATGGGCTGGATTGAAGCGACAGGTTTTAAAGGCTAACGGTAGGCTGCGTGGAAGCAAAGATAAAAAAGCCGGCATTGCCGGCTTTTTTATCTTTGCAAGACCCAGTGCGCTTGCCCTAAAACCAGTAAACGAACAGATACAGACCTAACCAAACCACATCAACAAAATGCCAATACCAGGCAGCGCCCTCAAAACCAAAGTGGTGATCAGCTCTGAAGTGACCCTTCATCATACGAATCAAAATCACGGTTAGCATCGTTGCGCCAAGCAGCACATGAAAACCGTGAAATCCGGTCAACATATAGAATAATGAGCCGTAAGCGCCTGAATTGAATTTAAGATTCAAATCCGTGTAGGCGTGGTAATACTCAAAGCCCTGGCAGGCGACGAAAATGAAGCCTAAAAGGATAGTCGCAAACAACCAGAATTTTGCTTTGCCGCGATGGTCTGCAATCAAGGCGTGATGAGAAATCGTCAGCGTCACGCCAGAGCTCAGCAGCAAAGCCGTGTTAATTGTCGGTAGCCAAAAAGGTCCCATGGTTTGAAAGGCTTCAACCACTCCTGCTGGGCCAAGGTTTGGCCAAACAGCATTAAACTCTGGCCACAATAAAAGCTTGTGGTCTAGGTCGCCCAACCAAGGCAGCGATATGGTGCGTGTGTACCAAAGCGAACCAAAAAACGCAGCAAAAAACATAACTTCAGAAAAGATAAACCAGCTCATGCTCCAGCGATAAGACATATCGATGCGCTTGCTGTTCATTCCAGCTTCTGACTCTTGGATGGCGTCGCCAAACCAGTAGTACAACACGACCATCAAGCCGAGCAAGCCTGCAAACACTGCCCACTTTGCCACGTCAATTCCGTTGATCCAGGCCGAGGCGCCGAACATCACAATCATGAGCGCAATACTAGCGCGTACAGGGTGAGCCGAGTTGGCGGGAACGTAGTAGTAAGGCGCTACGTTTCCTTGGGCGGAGTGGGGTGCACTCATTGTGTTCTCCAAACTAACAAAATATAAATGTTATTGCTGAGTTAACAGGGCGATCGCCCAATTAGCCAGCTTCACTAAGCTCACGACAAAAACGACTGCCAACAACACACCAGCAATAATCAGGTGAACCGGATTGATTCGTGCAATATCTTCTTGATAGCCAGAGTTTTTTCTAACGCCAAACGCTGCCCAAAGCACCGCCTTAAGCGTTTGAAAAAAACTCAGCTTGCGTTGGGCAGATTCTTTTAAGTCATCGCTCATGCAAGCTGCCTGACTTTAAGAAAAGTAATGCAAATAAACTTGTCTGCCTACGGTGTAGGCAAACAAACCTAAAACAATTACCGTAAAAAACAACCCAGTGCGCCGGTTTTTTCGACGCTGTTCAGTAGTTAACATTTTTTACCTATTTAACGACTGGTGGTGTTTCAAAGGTATGGAAAGGCGCGGGCGAAGGTACTGTCCACTCGAGTCCTTCCGCACCTTCCCAAGGCTTCGCTGCAGCCGGGGCACCCTTACCCGCATAGGCTTTCAGAATGATGTACAGGAACAGCAATTGCGAGAACCCGAACAGGAACGCTCCAATGGTCGCGACTTGATGAAAATCGGTAAATTGAGCAGCGTAATCGGCATACCGGCGTGGCATTCCAGCTAAACCCAT